>CAMNQH010000007.1 GCA_946549035.1 uncultured Lachnospiraceae bacterium
AAAAGGAGGTTGTGGACATGATGATGACATTGTTTGATGAAGAACAAGTAATGCGCGCTTATGTGGAGAGTGAGAAAAAGGAAGCTGCAGAAAAGGCAGCGATAGAAGCTGCAAAAAAAGCATCTGTGATTTCAGCAATTGAGATGTGTCAGGAAATAGGTTTGCCTGTTTCAGAAACCATTAAAAAAGTTGCAGGAAAATATAAACTTGAAGAAAACGAGGCAGAAGCATGGGTTCAGAGATATTGGAAAATAGAAGGGGCTAACCAATAGTTTTCTGGGATGGCAGTGGTTTTTGGATGCTGCCATCCCAGTCTTTTTACAGGTGTTCTGTAAGCTGTTCCCCGTACAGGATAGTCAGCTGGTTCAGCCCTTCTATAATGTTTGTCGTGTACATAATCCGGCGGATGTCATACGGAAATTGGAAAAATGGGCTGATATTACGAAACAGGTTTACTTAATCTTGCAAAAATCTCCGCTTCTTTTTCATACGCAAAAAGACGCATGGTTTACAATATTGCTGTTCCATGCGTCTTTCCATATTATTTCTCCGTTACTGCTGCAAACACGCTCCTCATCCATAATCAAGACTTAAATGCCGTCTTTTACTGCGGCTGCCAAGTTCTGTTTCACCCATCGCAGACACATATTTCCTAGCTTATGGTTCTCTGTCCTATCATCCCTGACGGCTTTCTATGACGGCCCAAATTCACCAATATCCTCAAATGGAATCTGATTTTCTTTTGCATAACTTTCCCCATAAGAACCTGTTTCCCCATAGATTGTCAGATTGCTGCTGAAAACAAACGCCTCATATCCTATGCTGGTCAAACTGCTTGGCAGTCGGATACTGGTCAAGCGATTACATGATTCAAACGCATAATCTCCGATACTGAGCAAACCACTGGGCAGCTCAATGCTGGTCAGGCCGCTGCATAATTCAAACGCCCAATCTCCGATGTCGGTCAAACCACTGGGCAGCTGGATACTGGTTAAATCTCTGCAATTTGAAAACGCGCCATCCCCGATTCTGGTCATACTTTCTAACAGCCTTATCTCCTTTTTCCCCACTGGACAACAGATCAGCTCATCTCCTGAAGCACTATAAAGACAGCCGTCATAAGATTGATACGTTTTATTTCCTTCTGCCACCGCTATATTTGTCAGGCCAGCACAGTCGTAAAATGCATAATCCCCAACGTCGGTCAAGCCACTGGGCAGTTCAATGCTGGTCAAACCAACACAATAGGAAAAGGCTTTATTCCCGATACTGGTCAAACCGCTGGGCAGCTCAATACTTTTTAAACTACTGCATCCTTCAAAGGCATAATCCCCGATACTGGTCACTTCTTTGGGAACAGTAACTTCCAAAGCCGTTCCCGTATACCTTATGAGCACTCCGTCTTCTATTAAAAACTCATTTTCCTTCGCCTGAGGCATCTCTTTATCAGCTTTCTTATTTTCCATAGAACCTGCCGTTAGGAAAAACACCAGAATCAGGCCAAACGCAAGTCCAAGAAACAGCTTCCATGATTTTGTTCTCCTCAATATGCAGTTCCTCCTAACTCTATAAGACTCTTCTCTATTCCCCTTCCATAACCCCTTTCAACGGCGTCTTTCGAATCCTCCTGGCATACCCCGCCATAATCAGCTCATACAACGCCCCAAAGGCCACCAGGGCAATCACAAAGGCCCCAACGTCAAACCCATACTCCGGCACATTCGCCACATCCCCAAACACCACCGTGACCACCGTCTTTAACAGTCCATATTGATACCCCGTCCCCAGGAAAAACCCTATCCAGGCCACAGGGCGGTATCCTCCAAGAACCGCCCCGCCAATCTCCCGGAAAGAATAACCAAACACCCCCATCATGGCAATGGTCTTCTGATTGGCATTGATTACCGTAGTAACGGCCAAAAATAACGTAACGCAGGCTAAAATAAGACCAATCATAAGAATCATCACTGACATAAGCCGGCTGGCCAATTCCTCCATAGAAAAAGACATCTGCACCATAGAAGAAAAGCAAAAGGAAGAAAATCCAATAAAAAATACCAAAGAGCCCCGGCTGTGTACCGTAGAGCGCCTTACTTCCTGCAAAAAGGGACGTTCCTTCTCTGCCTTAAAACGGCTTCCCCTCTGCCCGCCCCTTTGATTTTTCCGCGACTCTATTTTCCGTCCTTTCAGCAAATCCAATACCGGACGTCCCAGGCGCAGATATCCGTACCCCACTGCCATCAAAGAAAAAAACAAGGCCGGAAAAAGTACCAGAAGAACAGCCAGAATCGGATGAAAATGAACCGTAAATTCCGGCAAAATCTTCTCCTTGTTCTGTACCTGGTAAAAATAGGGCATTATGGCAAAGGAAAAAAGAAAGCCTGCCACGGCTCCAATAAGCACCCCAAGCCCCATCACCCAGAAGCCCCTGGAAATCTGAATTCTGGAATATCCTAGGGCTTTTAAAATCCCAAGTTCCTTTCCATGGCTCTCAATATAATGGCGAATATAAAAGCTTAGCATCACCAATGTAGTGGCAAGAAGACAGCCCCCGCTGACAAGGCAGACGACTTTTCCCGACGACACCTGGGCCTGATAAAAAATCCTGGCATATTCTGACGTAATCTGACTGTCTACTCCGGCAATATCCAGATGATAATTCAAAAAAAGCGTACACACAAATACGGCGCAGCAGGAAATCACCATCATCCCCGCCATTTTAAAACAATCCTTTACTCCTACAATCATCTTTTTTCACCTACCATCCAATCTCATACGCTGATTTTTGTTCCTGATTCTCATAAGTTTCCAGAATGTTTCCGCTGTTCATGCGTACCACAATATCCGCCATATCTGCAATATTTTGATTATGAGTAACCATAATTACTGTAAAATGACGTTCCTTCCAAAGCTTGGCAACGTAATCAAGCACCATCCGCCCGGTTTCTTCATCCAAAGCTCCAGTGGGCTCATCCAAAAAAAGTACCTTGGGCTTCTTGGCAAGGGCACGGGCTACCGCCACCCTCTGCTGCTCTCCGCCGCTAAGCTGGCTGGGAAATTTCTTTCTCTTTTCCCATAATCCTACCGCCTGAAGGATCTCTCCATAATCTCGGCTGCCGGACAGATCCGCCCCCATCCTTACATTTTTTTCTACATTCAGGTGAGGCAGCAAATAATATTGCTGAAAAATAAATCCCACCTGCCTGCGGCGAAATTTTGTCAATTCCTCCTCAGACAGCCGGGAAAGATCTTCTCCATCATAGCACACGCTTCCCTCGTCCGCCCGCTCCAGCCCGGAAGCAATATTCAAAAGGGTGGATTTCCCGGAGCCAGAAGCTCCCAGCAAGACTAAAAAGGAGCCTTCCGGAATGGAAAGACTTACTCCCTTTAGGGCATGGCAGCGGCTTTCTCCTTTGCCGTAATATTTTTGTACATTCTGTAAGGTAATCATAGGGCCGTCTCCTCCTTATTTCCTGCAGGCATATCCTTGGAAGATGCTTTTATTCTGGCTAAAAGACTGACAAACACCTCTGTCATCATCTCTTCCGCCTCCTGTTCTGTAAACCTTGCCGCCTTTGTCGCGCACATGGCTGCAATTCCATGGGTATACACCCACAGATGACGATACAGACCCTTTGCATCCTCTAAGGATAACCCATAAGGTTCCTGGACAGAATGTAAAATCTCCTCATAGCTTTCTTCAACCACCGGCAGGGTATGGTCTACGCTGTCCGGCTTCGCCTGTTCTGTCATAAACAATAACTGAAACAGCCGAGGTTCCCTGCTGGCAAATCGAACGTAAGCCATTCCCACTCCCCGAAAGGCCATGGGCTTTGACAATCCCTCCTTCACATACTGACGATACCGTTCTTTTGCGGCGTCTTTGACTTCCCGATGCACCTCATCCATACTTTCAAAAACCGTAAAAATAGGCCTGGGGGAGCTGTTCAGCCTGGCTCCTAACTCTCTGGCCGTCACTCCTTCCAATCCCTGCTCCTGCAGAATGGAAAGAGCCGCTTTTAAGATCTCTTCTCTGGTAAACTTCGCTCTTGGCGGCATTCCTGTACCTCCATTTCTAAAACACGCGTTTTAAATCGTTTGTTTTATTATAGAACCGCCTATCCACGATGTCAATCTTTTTTTTCTATTCATATGCAATTCGTAAAAGCTCCTCCGGCGAGGTAACGCCCTGCTTTACCAGCTCTATCCCGCTTTCCTTTAACGAGAGCATTCCCTGATGCTCCCGACCGTATGCGGCAAGCTCTTCCGGCGTTGCGTGGCGTCCGATCATGCGGCGCAGCCCGGCGTCTACCCGAAGAATTTCATGAATGGCTGCCCGGCCCCGGTATCCGGTATTATTGCATTGCGCGCAGCCTCTTCCCCGTTTCACCACTTTCACATCTTCTCCCAAAAAACTCCGTTCCTGTGCCGTAGTTTCCATTTCCTGAGCGCAGTTGGGACAAACCTTCCGCAAAAGCCGCTGGGCCACAATCCCCACCAGGGAGTTGGCGGCCAGATAGGTTTCCACCCCCATATCCTCCAGACGCACAATACTGGAAGCCGCGTCGTTGGTGTGAAGGGTACTTAACACCATATGCCCGGTAATGGCCGCACGCACGGAAATCCCGGCGGTTTCTCCGTCACGGGTTTCTCCCACCATAATAACGTCCGGGTCCTGGCGGAGCAATGCCCGAAGCCCTGATTCAAAGGTCAGCCCAGCCGTAGGATTCACCTGGGTCTGAATGATACCGGGCACATTTTTTTCCACCGGATCCTCAATCGTGGAAATGTTCAGCATCCGGCTGGAAAGATATTCCAAAATCATATATAAGGTGGTGGACTTTCCGCTCCCTGTAGGGCCTGTAATATAAATAATCCCGTGGGAACTCTCCAACATAGGAAGGAACCGGCGGTAGCTTTCCTCCGTCATCCCAAATTGTCCGGCATAATCCATCTCTCCGGAAGACGTGAGAAGACGCAGCACGGCCTTTTCTCCATATACCGTAGGCATCAAAGATACACGGATATTCACATATCCCCCTTCGGTCCGCACCCTGAAGTGCCCGTCCTGAGGAATCCGTTTTTCTGCAATATCCAGTCCCGCCATAATTTTAATCCGGGCAATCAAAGGCTGGTGCACGTTCCGCTGCATGGAAATATACTCTAAAATTACGCCGTCAATTCGCATACGCACCTTGGTTTCCCGTTCAAAGGGTTCGATATGAATATCGCTGGCATTACTTTTGATGGCCCGCTCCACCAGGCTGTTCAGGAGGTGGATAATAGGAGCTTCCTCCTGGACATTTTCCAGCTCTCCCAAATCCAGGTCGTCAAAATCATCCTTACCAAAGCCTTCATTCGCTTCCATTGCCGCCTGCTTTGCCCCTACTTCTGCAAAATAGTAAGAGATGGCCTGACGTAAGGGCTTCTCTTCACTTAGCAGGATTTGAAGATAGCAACCTGTCTGCTGGCGTACCTCTTCCAGGGCAAAATAATTTAAGGGGTCGTTTGTCACTAAGACCATACTGCGGTTTTTCACATGAAGAGGAAGAAATAAATTCTTCTCCGCCAGCTCCTTATCAATCATGGCAACAGCTTCCAAATCCACATGCTGAGAAGCAACGTCCACAATCTCCAGCTCCAGCCTGCTGGCAAGAGCCTCCAAAACCTGCTGCTCCGTCACAAACTGTAATTCGATCAAAATCTGGCCGATCCGTTTATCCCGGTGCTCTTTTTGATACGCCAGGGCCTCTTTCATTTGCTCCGGCGTCACAGACCCCCTTTCTTCCAGTATTTCCCCTATTCTCAGATTCGTTCTCAAATCCATCCTCCTACTCTGCTTCGCTCCAATCACACATATAAATCTCTAGTTCAAAGCTTGCTTCCAATTCCGTGCCCATATCCCATTCAGAATCCAGATAGACCCGGCGGCTGATTTTCATGGAACGGATCCGAATCGCCGGATGATTTTCTTCAATCTCATCTAAAAAAGAAAAAATCTGCTCCTGGGTTCCCCGCAGGGTAAATTTTCCCACGCCGGTAAGGAGATACCGCCCCTGATACGGCGTAAGAGCGCCGTCTTCCTCTTGCAGCGTCGAAAGATAAGGCCCCGGTATCCCCGGCCCCGCCTCCTGAATAGCCAGGGAAACCGGAAACAGCCCAATCTTTAAGGCAAGCCCTGTCAATAATTCATCTACCTGACGGTTTTCCATCCGTTCATAATAAGAAGCGGACGCCTCCTTTAGCTTTTCTTTGTACCCTTTTGCCGTCTGCTGTAAGGCAGGTACTTCAGCTAAGGCGTCTTGAATCTCTTCCTTTTTTTCCTCCAGTTCCCGGCTGGTATCCAGTTTTTCCCTGAAATCCCCTATGCCCGGAATCACTACAAACCGAAACATTACAAATACAATTAAAATGCAAACCGTCACTTTCAGCAGCAAAATATCCCGTCGGCTTAATTCCAGCTTCATTGGACGCCTCCTTCCTCTTGTTCCTTGGCCGTCCCCAGCAGCGTCCCGGACAGATACAGGGTATACCAGTCATTTTCAAAGGTATACCCTGTATAATCCACGTTAGAAAACAACCCGGTCTCCTGGAGCCTCTGGATATAATCTGGAATATCTATAACTTTGTTACTTCCCGCGTCAAAGGTAAGCACTCCCGTTTCCGAATCATATCCTGTAATATAAATCTCCATTTCTGCTCCTCCGATCTGTTCCATCCGGGAAAGCATGACGCTGGATAATTGAGGATACCCCTCCAGATTTTCTTTCATCTCTATCAAATCTGTTTCAGTTTCCTTTAATTCCTCCACTTGCCCTTTTAGATCTAAGTATCGGTTGTATTGCTCCTGAATCTTGGGCTGCTCCAGCCATGCCTGCTGCTTGTCTATATTCCTTTGAGCCTGAATATTCAAAACCAGAGTAACCGCCGCGGCCGCCAGACAAGCTCCCAGGGCAATTCCTGGAACCATCAAATGCTTCCAAAGGCTGTCGCTCTCATTTTCCTGCTCCTTGAGAACCTTTAATGCCAAACGCAGATTCATCCGTTTTTCTTTTTTGCCCGGACGTGTAAAAGCGCCGATGCAGGGGAGCCAATCCTGGACGTCATGTCCTGCGGGAAGGGACGCCAATTTTTCCATTTCTATGGGAAATACAGAAAGATGCATGTTTTGAATCCCCTGGAGTCCAACTTCAAAATCATCCGCTCCGCAGCCTGCATAATAGACTTCCGTTATATTTAAATTCTGTTTGTTTCCGGAAAATTGAAGAATCCCAGAAATGCTGCGGACAATCTCCGTACCAAAATCCAAGGTCCCCGGCTCACTAAAGATCCTGCTGCGGCTGGAATAGACGTAACGGCCTTCCCTGCACAATACGCTTACCATGCTCTCTTCTTCGAACAACAAATAGATAGCGGTGCGGGTCCAGTAGCTTTCCAACTGCATCAGCATATGCAGGTATCCTTCCATGGGAACCGTCATACTGCCCACAGAAAATCCCGCCTTTTCACAGATTCCCAGTAAACGTTCCAGATTTTTTGCTTCCACGCCTCCGGCGCAAATATCAATGCTGCCTCTTTTCTCCTGAAACAGCACAGAATAATCCGCCGCCTCATTTCGAAAGCTATCCTCCAGCTCCTTTTGTGCCATGGCCGTAAAGACTGCTTTTTTTCCGTAGGGAAGGGTCAATACTCTGGTAGAACATAAGCTTGCTGGCAGAACAAGGGTCACAGGCCCCTGGCGCCACTCCTGTCCCAGTTCCTCCAATCCCTTTTGCCACCGTTCAAATACGTCTCCCCTGCCCCGAAGCCTCTGTTCCTTGGCCCGTAAAATAGACGGGTGTTTTCCTTCCTTTCCCCATGACGCCAGGATGCAATCCTCTTCTAATACAATGACTGTCTGACTCATTTTTTCCTCCTTCTCCCCATACTGCTAGAATTCTTAAACAGAACCTTCAATCGTCCCGTAAGACTCATAGATGGGAAGCATTACTGCTACAATAATAAATCCTACCAAAAGCGCCATGACACAGATCATTACAGGCTCCATCAGCGTTACCAGCCGCTTGGTGGCTGCCTCCGCTTCTTCTTCCATAGCCGCTGCGATGGAATCCAGCATCCGATCCAGCCGTCCGCTTTCCTCCCCCACTAAAATCGTGGAAGAAAGCTTCCGTAAAAATCCGTCCACCTCCAAAAGAGCCTGGGAAAGCGGAACGCCGCTGCGCACTTTAGAAGCCGCCTTGGGAATCTGCTCCTTGATGTACTCGTTTCCAATGGTCTCCCCGGCTGTCTGCAAAGCAGAAACCACAGGCATTCCACTGGCATAAAGACTGCTTAAGGTACGGGAAAAACGCGCCGTATAGATAACCTGATTCAGCTTTCCCACCACCGGCATGTGCACCTTTCCGTAATCCAGTATTCGGCGCACCTTACGGACACGCCCTATAATACGCAAAATAACCACCAGCAAAAACACGGCAAGTATGGCCAGATACCACTCATGGATCAAAAAATCGGAACAGGCCATTATAATTTCCGTAGGCGCAGGCAACTGTTCCATTTCGGAAAAAAGCTCCTCAAACTGAGGCAGAATAAAGGTAACAATCAATATCACCACCGCCACGCTCATGCCCAGCAATACCATAGGATAAGCCATGGCGGATGTGACTTGCTGTTTCAGACGATTTTCCTTATTGTAATGAAGGGAAAGCCGCTCCATCACCATATCCATCGTTCCGCTTCCTTCCCCGGAGCGAACCATCCCTACCATCAGCTCCGGAAAGCATCCCTTTTCTTCCATTGATTCCGACAGGCTGACGCCTCGTTTCAAATCTGATAGCAGCTCCTGATATATATTCCGGACGGCCTTAGGCGTCCCCTCTTCCTCCGCCACAATTTCCAGGGCCCGCACAATACTGATTCCGGAGGCCAACAATGCAGAGAGCTGTTTACAGAATTCGGAAAGCTGTCTTGGTCCGATTTTTTTATGCTTTTTTGCTTCCTGCTCCTTGGCTTCTATCAAAAACAGGCCCTGCTCCTTTAACTGCTGCTGAAGATTTGGGAGCCCGGAAGCCTCCATAGCGCCCCGAAGGGTTTTCCCCTCCATATTTTTTGCAGAATAGCGGAAATTCGCCATCCAACTCCTCCTTCCTTTTCCCTTTTTATAGAAGGGACAAATACCAATCTGCCAGAGCATCCCCCCAGAAAAAGGCAATCCCCAGGCCAACAGCCAAAAAAGGCCCAAAGGCAAAGGCGTCCTTACGGGTCAGCTTTCCTCTTTTCAGCATAATACCGCAATAGATACCTCCAGCCATAAGACCTATAAACATAGCGACGGCCACACCTTTTGCACCAAGCAAAAATCCGCTGGAAGCCATCAATTTCATATCGCCGCCCCCAAAAGCCCCTTCAATCACCAAGGACAAAAGCAGCATGGGAATCGCCACAAGGACGCATCCCAATAAACGCTGAGGGAGCGTGTGTTCCGAAAACAACTTAAGGGAGAAAATTCCCAAAAGCACAATTCCCACAGAAAAACGATCATAAATAATTCTGGTATCCCAGTCAATCCATGCCGCCATAACTAAAATTCCAAGATAGAGAAACGCCGCTAACCCTGGAAGAGAAATCAGACCCAAAGGGCCTGGGCCAAACCGAAGGATACAGGCCAAAAAGAAGATACCTCCCAGAGCTTCCATCCAAACGTATCTTGCTTTTATCTTCTCTTTACACCCTCTGCACCTTCCCCGCAATGCAAAATAGCTGATGCAGGGAATCATCTCCCAGGCCGTTAAGAGCCGGCCGCAGCCGGGACAATGGCTGCGGCCTTTGATCACGCTCTCTCCCTTGGGCAGACGGCAGATTACCACATTGAAAAAACTAAATACACTGGCCCCTATGAAAAATCTCAGAATCCAGACTATGCCTTCCAGCAGCCAAAGCATTTCTTCTTCTCCCTTCTAATCGCCGTATCTTATGCCTTTTGAAAGCCGTCCCTTTAGGGAGTAGCATTGCTTATTTCATAAGTACCTGCATCGGTACCTGACTTTTCATAAGTACATTTCTTTCCGTCCCGGGTGTAAACTACTTCGCTTATCACACCGTCGTTTCCTACGGTAACGCTAGTAATATTAGCCACCGGCACTTCCGCTAACCCAGCAATGGCTGCTAATGTCACTGTCCCAAGAGGATTTCCATCGGTAATATTAGCTCCTGTGAAGCTTCCCAAAGTCTGTTCTGCAAAATATTCATCCACCAAGGTCTGGGACGACATCACCACTTGGCGCGTCTCTGCTGTAATTTGTTTTTCCTTTGCTTTATTAATGTAGCCTGTCAAGGCCGGAATCAGCAAGGCAGCCAATATGGCCAAAATTACCAGTACAACGATTAATTCCACCAGTGTAAACCCTTTTTTTCCATTCCTTTTCCAATTTTTCATCTTGTGTCTCTCCTTTTTCTTTAATTTTTTATATCTGAAGAGGTCTGTCAAAAGCCCCTCTATCATTCCTTTTGGGCTGTGGGATCCGTCTTTTTTACTGCATGATAACGCAGATCCAAGGTAACCTGATCCTTAACCCACAATTTTGTTTTTGCTTCATCCCGGTAAACCGCCACCTGGGCGTTCAAATATTCCACCTTGTCCCCAGGGGCAAGACCTGGGGGATACGAAAAGGTAATTTCCAGATAATTTCCCATATAGGCTCCCTCTGCAAACACCTTCTGCAGGGCGCGGGCCACGGCCCGGCCGTCTTTGTTCTCATAATAGTAACGTTCTCCCGTTCCCTGAGCATAATAACGAATCAGCAGCCGTCCCGGCTTTTGGTCTTCCGCTTTCATGGTGTCAATTTTCTGAGTTCCCAGATAAATATCCGTTTCAGGGCAGCCTTGCGTTGAAATTAATGTCACATATCCCTGAGTATCCAGAAACTCTAAGGCCAATCCCTCTTCCTCCCCTACTTTATCTCCCATTAAAGTATCCGGCTCACAGGTATCGTACAGCTTGACATAACCTGAGGCGTTCTCTGTAATGCCCCTTAGCTCTTGAATCACATTGTCCAAGATAACCTGAGCAAACTGCAGCCTCTGCATTCGGACAAAGAGCTTGGCTGCCGGGCTTAAAATTCCCACCACCGCCGCCATCAAAATGCTCATTAAAAACATCGACACGATAAGCTCCACCAATGTGGTGCCGGCTTTTCGTCTTTTTTTCTCCTCTTCTCTCCCCGGGCGTTCTCCTTTCCTCAAGGGCCGCCACCTCCTCCAAACAGATAAAAGTCTGCTTTTCGGGCCGACCCGTCCTCCCCAGTATAGGGCACTTCTTTTTTCAACAGCTGCACGTCCACCTGAAACAAGGTGGTAGTCCCGGTTTGAAGGCCGTCCGGGGACGCGGCCTGAAAGGAAAATGCTGCGGTCCCGTTAAAAATCTCCGGGGTGGCTTTCAGATCCTGGCAGATTGCTGCGTTTCGTTCCCGGATCCTCTGGCTTTTCTGCTGGGCCTTGCTGCAAAAGGTAATGGCTCCCTGAAGCACGGCCGTCATCATTAGAAAAATAACGGCGGCAATCATCACCTCCACCAGGGATTCCCCGGCCTTTTGTTTCTTCATCCTTCATCCTCCTTTCATCCTCCCTCTGGGGAGGCTTCTGTTTCATATTGGCCCGCATCTTGAAAGCTGCAGCCTGTCATTTCGTCGGTTTGGTATTCATAATGAATCATCTCCCCGGGGGGAATGACATGAACCGCTCCTGAAAGGCTTAATTCGTGCCACTGGCTGTCTGCATCGTTCCAGATAATCCTTGTTCCATTGTGGGAAAAATCCACTTGATAGACGGCCATCTGCCGGTATTCTTTCCGGTAACAGTAGGATTGATCTTGTACACTCACTGTCACTTCCATGGTAAAAAGATACCGCAGCAGCTTATTCTTTCGGATGGTTTCCGCCTGTTCCGGCAAAATCTCTCCGGCCAGTTCCGCATCCTCCTCCTGGGCTCCTTCCTTATACAGCGCCACCTTGACGTTTCCATAAGCTTCCTCCATCCCAGCCGGTTTGGCTGCCGTATAGTGAAATACCGTGGCCTCCGGATGGTCTGGGTCATACGTCCCGTACTGCCCCTCTAAAAATTTACAGGCATATTCATAAAAGGTATTGCCTCCGGGAGGCGGCATGGTATCGTATTTTTTTAATTCCTGGTCCAATACCTGGGCAAAGCTTTTTGCAAGCTGATAGCGTCGTTCCTGGTCAAGCCTTTGATTGGCCCCGGACAGTAACAGGTTCGCCACAGAAACCAGGGCCAGGGCAAAAGCCAGAAACAAAGCCGAAACGCAGATCACGATGGCCAGGGAGGAGCCTTCTTTTCCTTTTATTTTTTTCTTTTGGAGCAACATTTCTTTTTTCGAGTCCATGATCCCTCCTTCCCTTAAAATTGCAGATTTTCTATTAATTTCCCAAGGACGCCTCTGTTTCTTTTGAGGGGCGGTACGCGTCGCTTGGCTGCCCCGGGAACAGATCTGGTGCATTTTGAGCAACGTCTGCCCGGACAGATACGGAAGATGTCGCCGTAAGGTCTGTTTCTGTAATGGATACGCCGCCCTCCGTGGTCAAGGACTGGGCATCCGGCAGTAAAAGCGTATAAGTATATCCGCCTCCCTCCTTTTGACGTACTTCCAGACGAGCGTTCATCTGCACTTGATAATAATAAGTAATTCCTGCCTGAGTGTAGGTACGATCCAGACTAATCCCATATTCCGGCAGCTCAAAGCTCCAAAGTCCTTCTTCTGTCTCTTGCTCCATCATACGGGCCTCCCATAGGGGCTCCTCTCCTGTCTGGCCGTTTTGGACATATACGGCAACGGATCCATTCTCCTGCTGTTCTATCACACGGATGTTCAAAACAGCGCCGCTCTTTTGTTTTAAGGTTACATAGTAAGCGTCCGCCAGATTTCCACTGTCCCAACAGAAAGCAATGCGTTCTGCCTGCCACTTTTGCATCTGAGGCAAATCCGGGTTTGTGGTGTCTGTTACTTCAAGCTCTCGCTGCTGGCTCATCAAGCTTACTTCTGGTTTTTCAAGCTCTACATAAGGAAGCCGCCATATATCGGTATTTACCGTCCACTGGGAGCTCACCTGGCCTCCGCCGGAAGAAATCCTGACGCTGCACAAGATCCATTTTCCCCCATAAGACGAGGACAAGCCCGTTAGGGTATGGCTGTACCTATTCCCTGGATGAACGTCCATCTGGACGGGAGAAAGCTCTCCTGTTTCATCCTGAGCCGGGTATGTAGTCAAAACACCCTGGGAGGGTTCCATTCCGGCCTCAATCTGCTGTTTTGCCATAAGGGCCTCTTCTTCCCGCTCAAACACATAGGCTTTCAGAAGATAACCGCTGTCTCCCGGAGGAATACTGCCCTTATCGGGTATCACCCCAATGTTCAGACTGTTCCCGTCGGGGTCTTCTGCGTTTTCAAATCCCTGTACCGATAACGGCAAATCAGGATCGTATTCCCAGCTTTTTTCCCATGTCACTTGAGGCGTGGGAATCCGCTCTGGTACGGTAAGTTCATAAGTAATACCCTCTAAGCTGTCCACATACCGGAGGCTTCCCGGCTCTGCCTGGGCAATTAAATACAGAAGGATCCGCTGTCCCTGATACCCGCTTAAATCCAGCTTCTTTTCATATCTGTCCCCTTCCTGTTCCTGGACGCTTGCTTCTTCTAGCTTTACAGGCAGCCCAAGGCTTCCGTCTGCTTCATAGGGTCGTAAATAAATTCCATAGGAGCCGCAGCCCGTTTCCGGCCGAATGGGACTCCATGCAATGGAGTATACCAATTCATTGACGTTTGGATTCTCTACGGAAGGCTGAGCCGGACGAGGCAGCCGCTGTCCCACCAGATAAGTCCTGGTATCAGACAGCCCTACACGGCCGGATTTGACATCCCCGATACTGGTTACAGTCAACTCTACCTTTTCATAGGTCCATTGCTGGGCGTCCGAGGTAAAGCTGTTCCCGGAAACTTCCTGATTCGTTACTAAGGATACCCGGCTGCTGCCGTTGACGCCCACTAAAGACACCAAATAACGGTCGCCATTTTGATATTCTCCTGGCTTTTCATCCCACCGAAAGGTGTATGTCAGATGATTGTTTTCATCAAATTCCGGCGTTAATCCTCCTTCGGCCTCCATAAGGCTGGGTTTTTTCCATTGGAACAGATCTCCCAGGCTCCAGCTGCAATCCTGCTTCAAAGCGTTGCTCTCCAATACGCTGCTGTAAGCATACTCCCAGCGGGGTTTTACTTCTCCTCCTTCCTCCTCCATATAAAGCATACGAATATTGGCGTCTTCTTCTGTTGCGGCGCAGTAAGTATACACCGGCCCCAAACCAGACTGGGCATACCAGATTCGGACTTTCCAATCCTTCATATTCCTCGCATAGTCCGGCAGATTTCCAAAATCCGCCGTAGCGGCTCCGTTAGCGGCCGCCAGAATATCTCTGCTTAAAAGTACTGTATCCGGATACTCCCTTCCGTCTTCTCCCGTCCAGGTTCCCATTAGCTCTACACGATATACCGGGGGCGTAGTGACTGTCCCGGAGCCTGCAGCATCCAAGGTTACCGTAATTTTTAAATCAGACAAATTTGTTCCAGAAAGGGTTACCTTCGGCTTCGCTTTTCCTCTGCCATAGTTGGCCTCATCCAGGGTAATAGAAGGTTTGTCTTTTGGAAGATAGACAGGCACAGGCACCTGGGCCGATGGAAGCAGCGTCTGGTCTTTGGGAACCGCCTGTACCAAAAGCTGCTGCAGGGAATCCCGGGCGGGAATCAGTGTGCCAAAATATCCCTCCTGATCCGGAACTCCTGTAAGCTTTGGCGTACCGTCCATAAATTTCACAGAAATCTCCCACTCCTTATCCTGGGGATACTCCTCTTGATTCAACAGCCGGAAGCGGTAGCCCCTTCCATCCCTGTTCAATTCAATACAAATTTCGGGACTTGGCAGCAGCACCTCTCCTGCCAGTTCGTCTGATGATACCGGCTCTGAAGACTCCACCTCCTGGAACATACTGTGGGCCCTTACTACCACAAAGGGTTCTCCCTCTTTCACCGCATCCTTTGGAAGCGTAAAACTGTATTCCTCTGTATAAAAAGTAATCCCGGACGTAATAAGCTCCGTCTCCTCTCCTTTTTTCACATATAAATCCGCCGTATACCGGAAGGGGTCCGTGCCGTCTGCAGGCGTCACAGCCACGGTGGCCTGACTCCCTGCTCTTAAAAAGGATACCTCCATAGGCGCCTGCATCTTTACTCCCTTAGGCACTTCATCCTGAAGCAAAATGTTCGTATCTTCTACTTTGTAATAGGCATTGCGCACATGGTCGTCAAAATTGCTGCCTTTTTGAAGAACATCCAAAAGCCTCTGATAGGAAGCGTCCGGTTCCTGGGTTTTGTCAATAGGGAACAATATTTCTCCTATTTCATTGCCGTTTCCATAAATCCTGTCATTGACAAGGGTAAGCTGCTGTCTGGTTACGCTGCTGTCCGGGGTGATTCGCGCCACATAAGATTTTTCATCAATGTCCACCCGATAGATACAGCTTGTATCCGCTCTGGTCAGATTGTCCGGAGCTGCTTTTACCGTGTATCCGTTCTGTTCTAATATCTTAAAGCTGTCATAGCCGGAATTTCCTCCGCCGATATCACATAGGAAATAATTGTCCTTGGCGTTCAAATACGGAACGTTCCCATTGTTGGTGGTATAAGAAATAATAGGATAATTCCGGTTCTCATACGTTCCTGCCGAAATGGGGTTGACAGAATAGCAGTCTTTGATATAAGTATGTTCCGCTCCCACCTTGGAGTATCGTTCTCCAAAAATTCCCCCTACGAACTTATTTCCTCCGCCGCCCTTTAATACTTTCGCATAGTTTCGGCACCGTTCCATACGCAAGGTAATATTTTGGGTAGCAGCTCCGATTTGAGCTTGGCTTCTGGGATTGTCACAGGACAAAAATCCTACAATACCGGAAGCCATAGATGCAGAATAAATCTCCACCCCCGACCCGTTTACGCAGTCCAATACCTGAACGGTATAATTCTGTCCCTGGCCTTCGCCTGCCTCATAAGCCGTAATATTTCCCAAAATACCCGCACTGTCGTTGGCGCACCCCGTATTACTTGCTCCGGTACGTCCGTAGATATTTCCATAATTTCCGCAGCTTATAATGTTATATTCGCCGCCCTCGTAGGCATGGTAGAGCTGGGCCACAATTCCTCCGGAAGCGCCTACCCATCCTGCCTCATATGTAGTCTGAAGATTCCCGAAATTGTTACATTCCTCAATGGTGCCTCCCGTCCCGGTCCATTGGCCCAAAATACCTCCGGAATAATGGGTTCTCAAGCAATAAACCGTCCCGTAATTGAAGCAGCCCTTCAGCTTCCACCCTTCTTTTGTGGTATTGTTCTGATTTCCGATAATTCCTCCGGCAAAGCGGTTGGTATCCTGAGAAGAAATCTGCCGTCCTACAAAAGCCCGGTTCAATAAAAAGGATTGATCAGACTCCGACTCGTTCATGCCGATAATTCCCCCGGTTCCCACGCCGATAGCATCAGAACCGTTATTGAGATACCAGTTGCCTGTGGCGCAGTAATTCACTCTCCCTTCCGGGGCGTTATAAGCTGTAATCCCGCCCAGGCTGCCGTTTACATGCATGGTTAAAATCAAGCTTTTTCCCGCTAATATTCCATCCCCATTTTCGTAGGACAGCTGCTCTATGGATACCCCTGCCTGAGAGTTCCATCTTACATAAGAATCATCCGATGAAATCCCCAGAGCCTGGGCATTGGAAAGAAGCGTGTCTGCTCTGTCTGAGGGCTGCCCGGTAAGATTTGCCATCAGCTCTTTCGTGCTTGCGTCCCCGGATCTGGAAATGGTTCCCTTGTTATATCCCACAACTCCTCCTGCCATTCCATTATTTATTTCCATCCGGCAATCCGAACCGGAAATCAGGCATCCTTCTATCCTTCCGGTTTCCTCATTTTTTCCAGCCACGCCGCCTATATGGGTCGCCAGTTTCTCTTTTTGAGCGGAGGTGCTGGTACTGGTTGCGGTATATACGCCTTTTATTTCCATGGTAAGATTCAAAACCTCACAGTCCGTCAGGCTTCCGTAATTATCTCCCGCAATGCCGCCGTAACAATTCCCTGCAATCCCCCTTTCTTCCATCAGGCTTCCTTCTTCTAAGCTGCATTCTGCAATCGTTCCTTCTTCCTGGTTTATTCCCGCAATTCCCCCCAAGAAGCGATAGTTGTCAAATCCTAAAAAATCCAATCCTACAGCGGAAATACGTTGTATCTGTCCCCTGTTTTTACCTGCTGCTCCTCCCACGGTCAAGTTCCCGGCGGAAACATTAATTTTGGGCATACAGACAGCAGAAAGATTGCTTATAATTCCCAGATTCTCTCCGGTGATTCCTCCTATGGTGTCTCCGTCTCCGGATAAGACTACGTCTGTAAGGGTCCTGCTCTGTTCAATCAGGCCATGGTTGACTGCGCATATTCCGCCCAACTGTGTCTTTTTCAGACTGCGGATTTCCATGGATGCCGCGCCGCCCCCTACACTGCAGTCTTTGACTGTACCATAATTTTCTGCGGTAATTCCTCCGGCATAGCCGTTATCGCTGTTCACATTTCCCAAGCCCTGGCACTCTTCCAGCAGGATTCCCGTCTGATTTACTGCTACAATTCCTCCGGCAGGTCCCTGGTTCGCCGTCACACGGCCGCTTCGATTGATTGCCCGGCTTACCGCGCCGAAATTTTCTCCGGCAATGCCTCCGGCATACCCTTCCTTCGCCTGGATCAGAGCCGCTTTGCACACCAGATATCCCCTCTGGGCATTTAAACTTCCTTCCTGGATTCCTGCAATCCCGCCGACCTTTTCCCTGCCTGTAACGGTGACGGCTTCTCCCACTGCCACTATCTCTTTTCCTGTTGTTCCCTGGGCGGTCACAAGGATATCCCCCTGGTTTCTTCCTGCAATGCCGCCAATCCCCATCCCATTCATTCCCTGGATGGTACGGGCCCCTGTCCCAGCGTCTTCTCCAACGACTATGGTTCCCTTATTGACTCCGGCGATTCCCCCGGCATAATCTCCTTCCGCCGTAACACTGGCTTCACTCCGGTTCTCAGAAAGGAAGCCTCCCGTCATATTGTATCCTACGATCCCTCCTACGTAACTGGATCCGGTTATGGTTCTTTGCCCCTGTGTGCTGCATTCTGCAATGGTTCCGGAATGATACACCCATTCCCGGCCGCCTTCTTTTGGCTCCCGGTACACAAGGTTTGTTCCATCTTCTTTCAAATTCAGTCCGGCAATCCCGCCGATATAATCCAAGGCGCCGTTTCCAAAATGATCCTCCAGTCTGCAGCCAAAAATTCCTCCGGCATTAAATCCCACAATCCCTCCAAGACCTACAAATCCATTCATGCTCCCGGTATTTGCGCAGTGATCGATCACCTGATTTTTTAAATTTGCACTGATGACGCCTCCTGCCATACACACATAAAGGCCCTCAAGCTCCTCCTCTTCCTCCTGCGTCAACGGAGAATTTCCCCCTCTGTCCAGATATTGCTTCAAAGACACCCCTTGGGATTCTCCCTCTTCCGAAAGCTTGGAAATATTTCCGTCGTTTCTGCAGTTTCGCAGTACCAGCCTGCTTTCTTCCTCACAATAACCTACGATGCCCCCGGTGTAAATATGGGAACGGATGGGAATGTTGTTTCCCGCATACTGCAGCGCTTCCTCTGTATTCCTGTGATCTGTAATGGTAAGAACACAGGTATTTTGGGAGGAAACGGCTCCTACAGGAATATTTCCTTCTCCCAATTTTGGAAGCAGAGATGTCTTCTCTGGTTCTTCCCCCTTCGCCGACGACAACAGCCGCTCCAGTAAAACCACTTCCTGTACTTCCTGATCTTCTTGTAGCTGTTCTTTTGTAAAAGTTCTGTGATAGCCTATCAAACCTCCGGTAAAGGCTTCTCCCATAATACTGCCCAAACCATTATTTGCCCGAAGTCCTCCTATTGTCACATCGTTTTGCAAATCTACTACATTTGCCCCGATGACGCCGCCTACGCAAGAGGCGCCCCGGACACTGGAGGGCTTAATCTCCAATTCCTTCGTCAGGATATCCTGGGAAGTATTAACGCCTATACAGCCTCCCGCTCCCATTCCGTACGCATAAATCCGGCCGCCAATCAACGTATATTCCACATCCAGGGAACCTTTTTCATCGTTAAAGCCAACGACGCCTCCTACAAAGTTTTGCCCTACCACCACAGTTGACACAGATTTTACGGTAATGGCCTCACTTGCCTCCTGAAAGATGATTTTCCCATTGTTGTAGCCGGCCAGCCCGCCGGCGCAATCTGCCGTGGCTTTCCATTGGGATACGATCATTTGAAAAATTATACCGCCGTAATCAGAAAGGTAACTGGCGCAATCCTGAAGTACACCTTTTTCTCCGTTATAGCCTACAATGCCTCCTACATAGCGTTCATATCCTGCCACTACGCCATTGTTAATACAGTTGGAGATGGTAATCTCATCCGCCGCGCCGTCGTTCTTTCCCAGGATGCCCCCCACATAGCTGTTGCCGATCACATAGCAGGCGTTGGTAGTCACTCCGATTCCTTCTGCTGCGGTAATGGCATGTTTCACATCGTTGGACAATCCTCCTGCAATGCCGCCCACATAATCGGATCCCAGAATATAGCCTCCCATTTTGGTACTGCAGCCGGTAAGCTGGCTGCTGCTGCCATAGCCAATGATTCCTCCCACATACTGGCCTGTCAAAAGATGTTGATCCGCCTGGGTATAACCCGTGTTACTATAACGGCCCGGGGCGCTGATACAATCCTGAATCTGAAGGTTTTGGCCAAATCCAAGAATCCCTCCGAAGTATCTCCCCTCCAACAGGCCCTCTTCTTTTTTATGCCCTACGCTGCAGCGGATCTTCCCGTCGTTTTCACAATCCTGTATTCCCGGCTGTAAGGTATCCTCTTCCTGGCTTGCCTGGTAACCGCCCTGCATATAGCCGCCGATTCCTCCGGTAAAAAGATTGCCTTTCATATTGGCATGATTGATGCATCCTATCACTGTGATCTCGTCTTGTACCCAGGCATATCCAAAGATTCCTCCTATGCCGTATTGATACTGCAGCGCCCGGCTTTCTGTATCCTCCGCCTGCTCCTGTTTCGGCTCTGGCAGCCTTCCGGTCACTTCCCCTTCCATGGTAAGATTTTGGATGACGGCATCGCTGCTCTCCGTCAGGGGCGTCAGCTTTCCTTCTGAATCTTCCTCAGCCAAAATTCCTATCATTCCTCCGATGGCGGCCGGATCTTCCTCTTGTAACCCGGACGCATGATCCCTCTTTGGAAACCATACTTGAAGGGTTTTTTCTCCCTTTATCGTCACCTGTATGGAAATATCCGATAATTTCCCCTGGCTTCTGCCGCACAGGATTCCCACGCCATACAAATGGAAGAATTTTTCCGCCGCTTTGGCATTCTCCCCCTCCTCTCCCAAGGCGAGAACCGGATCCTGGAGCACCAGGTTTTGAATCTCTCCTTCCACTTCTCCAAACAGCCCCAGATAGCGGGAATAAGGCTTATCTACGCTTTCCTGGTACATGCTGTCAATAAATGCATCCTCCGGCAGGGAACCCTCCCCCAGGCGCAAACGGCGGATCCTGGTTTTTTCTCCCTTGCCCTGGAGCACATGATTTTCAGAAAGCAAAGGTATCGTCGGAAAATGTACTGCCGGATCCTCCGTACTTTGCCAGGAAAGCGCCCGCTTCTCATGCTCTCCTTGAGACAGCGCCGCGTCATACAGTCCCGTCCCGGAAGCCATCCAGTCCAGGTTCCGGCCGTTTAAAGTAAATACGGCTTTCTTTTGCTCTTCATAACAGCGTATGTTGGAAAGATGCCGAAACCGGGTGATTTCTGCCTCAAGCGTCCCTTCCTCATCCAGACTTCCGGCCTGATACAAGGTATTCGCCTCATTGGAACGCATGGGGCTTCCAGGACGGTATTCCCGAAAATCCCCCGTGCTGTGTTCATACACCGGCTTTGTCTGGATAACTGCATAGATATCGCAAGGCAAAGATAATTGAGGAAGGAAGGCTCCCAAACGGGTAATGCTGGTGCTGTACTCTTTGGCCAGCGCTTCTCCCTGACCGGCTTGTTCTGCTGCATAAAGCCGTTCCATCAATTCCGGGGACATCATAGCGTCTAACACCAGAGAAAATTTACCGTTCTGCCCCTCCCTGGCCTGGTAGGTCAAGGGAAAATACCACACCGCAGCATCTCCGCCTATTGCATTGCCCTCCCGGTCTTTCAGCTTCAGCCCGGCAACCTGGTTCTCGTTGGCTCCCGCCGCTTTTAAGTCATACCAGTTCACCCAAGTAGAAAACAGCTCTTCTTGAGACCCACTTTCATAAAATGTAATCTCATATTCCACATCCAGATTATCGTGCCTGGAATTGCCGGACCAGTTCAGGGACAAGGTTTCCCCATTTACAAGACTGATGGTGGTGACTTTTAACCTGGCAGGCTTTAAATCCACCACATTGGCCAGATCCTCTGTAGAATAATAGCCCAAAAGACGTTGCCTGCGGCTCCCATAGATCCGGTTCTCTCCTTTTGCGCTGATGCTTTGTATCCCCTCCTGGCTTGTATCACCGTATGAGAGGGACTTGCATCTGGTTGCATAAAAGGCTGAATATACCTGGCCTGTCTCAATATCAATTTCCACTGCGATGGCAGCGTCCAAAAAATCCTTATCATAAATACTGTCTGACAAAAGTTTGCGTACCAGTTCCTGAGAAGGGGAATTTTCTCCGGCGCTTTTGCTGTTTAGGGTAATTGCATAGATACGGCCGTTTTTTTCCGATTCTTCCTCCTCAAAGGTATCGTTGCACATTCCGTCCCTTACCACTTCCCTGCAGAAATCTTCCCATTGTCCGCTGCTGCGATACCACGTCAAAGCAGATTCTGCAGCCAAATAAACCGTCTTGGCATTGGATTCATTTTTTCGGAACTCCGCCAGCTTCTGATATTTGATTCCCATAGGAATCGCGATTGCCGCCAGCACCACAAGAATCACCAATGTCACGCAAACCTCGGTAAGTGTAAATCCTTTTTTTGCCATTTTATTCATGCTTTTCGTAATACTCCCTCTTATCTTTATACATTCTGTCGTCTGCTTTTGCAATCAGCCGGTCCAAATCCGTCCTGCCGTCGGGGCTCCACACGCAGCCCACAGCCATCCTGGCCTCTTGCTCTTCTCCTTTACGTTTTACTGCTTCCATCCGCCGCAGCAGCTCTTCATGTTCAATTCCCGGACAAAGGACAAGAAATTCGTCTCCCCCAATGCGAAACAGGGCGTACTCTTTCAGTTCTTCCTTCAAGCAGCGGCAAGCCCGCAGCAGAAGGCGGTCCCCGGCCTGATGTCCCTGGGTGTCATTGATTTTTTTTAATCCCATTACATCGCAGTACAAAACTCCAACGCTCTCTTCCTTTCCAAGGGAAGCAATATATTCGTGCATGGCGTGACGGTTTCCAACCTCCGTCAGCTGATCGTAGTAGCTCATCTGTTCCAGGCTTCGAACCAGATTTCTTCTCCGCAGCAGGGAAACAATAAAATGGCCCACAATCTGAAACACGGAAGAAATATGATCCATATATCTTCCGGGAGGATTATCAATCCCATAAAATCCAATGATCCTTTTTTTATCAACCAAAGGGCTCACTACCAGAGACTGAATTCCTTGAGGGTATAAATAGCTATAAAGTCCAAGATCCTTCTGTCCCACGTCTTCCACATCATGAACCAGAACGTTTTCCCCGTTTTTAAATCTCTGATACCACAGCTTCGGCACTTCCTGAGAAATATTTTGCAAATTCTCTATTTGCCGGCTAACGCCATTTGCACACCATTCATATGTATTGGACAGCTTTCCTTCTCTTGTCTCTTCAAAAATATAAACCCGCTCTCCCCGAAGGAATTGCCCCAGGCACTCCACCAGCCTGAGAATCGACTTTTCCGGCTTATCTGCCTGGAGGGAAATCCGCAGCACTTCATTTACCATAGCGTTGGCGCTGTTCATTTCCATCTGGGGTTCCTTCTGCCATCCTACATCTCCCTGGTCTATGGCCAGTTCAAACCGGTAACGCCTGCCATTTTCTTCGATGACAGTACATTTCCGTTCCAATAATTTTCCCAAAACAGGATGGCACTGCCTCCACTCCAGAAACTGACCGGGGCGCAGGGAAGCATTCTCACACGCGGCGCAGGGAAGGGCACAGCCCTGAAGCGTCTGATAGCATTTTTTTCCCATGTATGCTGTTCCCTCCAAACCGTAAGCTTCCCGCCCCCGGGCATTCACATATACCAGCCCATAATTGTCCAAATCCACCACATAGACAATCTCATTCATATTTTCATAAAGTTCCCATATCTTGCTCATGTTTTTCTTTTGTGCCGCCTCCTTACGGCCTAGGAAAGATGGCCTCGATTTCATGAAATTTTTTTGTATCATACCATGTCCACCCCTGAACGAAGCAAGATATTTTTTTGTATTTTGACATTAATTTTCGCCCTTGTATAGTGATTCTGCAAAACTGTAAAGGTATTGCGTATATTTGGTTAGAGGAATTTTTAAAAGCTTTGAAATACGTCATATACGTACCCTGTTTTTTGATATATGAATCAAAGGGTAGTATCTAATGAGGGTAATCCTCCTTAAATATAAAACGGTTTTTTTGTATAATGAAACTAATAAATGAAACACGATTGGAGATTACATTATGGCGAAATTAATTATACTCAGAGGAAATTCTGGAAGCGGAAAGACTTCCATTTCCAAGGCGCTTCAGGAAAAATTCGGCCCCAATACCATGCTGCTCTCACATGATATGGTCCGTATGGAAATATTACACGTATGGAGTACCGAAGGGATTATAAAATCAGAACCGTTGATGATACATCTGTTGAAATACGGGAAACAGCATTCAGAAATTACAATACTGGAAGGTGTTCTCCCAGCGAAAGAATACCATAGATTATTTGAAACTGCCGTGGAAGAATATGGTAGCAATATTTATGCATATTATTATGATTTGCCCTTTCAGGAAACCCTGCTCAGGCACAATACAAAACCGAATAAAAATGATTTTGGCGAAGAGGATATGAAACGATGGTGGAGAGAAAAAGATTTTTTGCCAATGATTTCGGGGAAAATTCTATCTAAAGATATCAGTTTTGAAGAAACGGTTCAAATGATCTATAATGAAGTAAACAAAATCATAGAACACAAAGACAACCCCCAGGAAAGGAAGCGTTATCCATGCCGGCATTACAGCCGCAGCTCACCTCTTTAGAGCAGTATGAAGCTCTCCCAGAGAATATTAGAGCAGAAATCTTTGATGGACAAATTTATTATCTGGCCAGTCCACCACAGGAGCATCAGACAATTTCCATGGAACTTTCCACCATCCTTAACACTTATACTAAATATCCAGTATTCCTTTGAATCCACAATCAAGGTCAATATTTTTGACGATCTGCTGATCGATTTCTCGGAAATTGCTGGTCCTCTGAATATTTAGTCAAAAGAAAAGGCATGCGCTCACCTGCATATGCCTGTTCTCCCGTCTATAAAATTACTTCTTCACACCCTTCGTATCACGGCCCGCAATCCGCAGCCTGTGAAGGGCAATTTCTTTTTCTTTATAAGTAATTGTCCTTTCTTCTTTTTCTCCTAATAAATAGGCAGCCTCTACTTCATCGTCGTCGGACAGCCGGATGCCCCGGACGCCTAGGGCTCCTTTTTTCTTTTGAGGCACCTCCGACAGAAGGAATCGCAGGAACATGCCTTTTTTTGTTTGCAGCACCATGGTCTCTTGGTCTTCCACCGGGGCCACTATAAGCAACCGGTCCTTCTCTCCTAGCTTTGTAGCCGCCGTCGTTCGTTTTGACACGTCAAATTCACTGCCATCCACTTGCTTTAACATACCGCCGCCGCTGGCAAAAAGCAGCATTTTCCCGGCAAGATTGCTTAAACTATCCATATAAATAAGCTGTTCCCCGCCGCTGTTGTAATTACTGATATTATCTAAGGGCGTTCCCTTATCCCGGAACTTGCCGAAGGGCAAATCTTTTACTTTCACCAGGTGCTGTTGCCCGGTATCTGTAAAAATACAAAGCTTATCCGTATTTTTGCAATGAATCTGATACTTGCTTTCACTGTCCGCCGCTTCCTTGTTCCGTTCATAGGTGGGCACGTCCACCGCCTTGGCGTACCCGAAACGATCGGTGAGCACCACCACGGAAATCTCTTCCATCTTCTTTTCTTCGTATACGGCTTCTGCCGCATTTTCTATGGCCGTCCGCCGCTGCCGTCCATATTCTTTACGGAACCTATCCAACTCCCGGATAATGACCTTGGCCATAGCTCCCCGGCTGCCCAAAATCTCTTCATACTGGGCGATACGCTTTAACGTCTCTTCATGTTCCTTCCATAGCGCCTCTAATTCCAGCCCAATCAACTTATACAGGCGCATCTCTAATATTGCCGTGGCCTGGCGTTCTGTAAAATGCAGCTTCCCGGCCTCTTCTTTGGACTTTTTGGTTTTAAACCGGATGGCTCCTGTCTCTCCGGTGACCAGGCAGGCTTTCGCTTCCTTGATATTTTTGCTTCCCCGGAGGATTTCTATAATCAGGTCAATCACATCGCAGGCTTTTATAAGCCCTTCCTGGATCTCCTTTTTGTCCAGCTCCTTAGCCAGAAGGTTTTTGTACTTTCTGGTAGCCAGCTCATACTGGAAGTTGACATGATGGCGTATCACGGGAATCAATCCCATGGTCTCGGGCCGCCCTCCTGCCACCGCCAGCATATTGACGCCAAAGGTATCCTCCAGGCGCGTTTTTTTATAAAGCATATTGCAAAGATGTTCCGTATCACAGCCCTTGCGCAGCTCCAGCACAATACGGATGCCTTCTTTGGAGGACTGGTTGGAAATATCCACAATATCGTTGGTCTTTTTGGATTCTACCAGGGAATACACATCATTCAAAAACTTTCCGATATTGGCCCCCACCATGGTATAAGGGATCTCTGTAATAACAAGACGTTCCTTGCCACCCTTGACTTTTTCAATTTCCACCTTGCCCCGAAGGCGGATCTTTCCTGTGCCGGTCTCATAAATATTGGCCAGGTCATCTTTATTTACCACAATTCCTCCAGTGGGAAAATCCGGCCCTTTAATATAAGAAAGCATCTCCCGGGTAGTAATATCCGGGTTTTTCATATATGCTTTGACTCCTTCGATCACCTCTTCCAGATTGTGGGGAGGGATACTGGTAGCCATGCCCACGGCAATCCCTTCGGCGCCGTTAATCAGCAGATTAGGAACTCTTACAGGAAGCACGGCAGGCTCTTTCTCCGTCTCGTCAAAATTGGGAACAAAATCCACCACGTCCTTGTCCAAGTCCGAGAGATACGCTTCCTGTGTAATTTTTTGCAGACGCGCCTCTGTATAACGCATAGCCGCCGCCCCGTCTCCTTCAATAGAGCCAAAATTACCGTGGCCGTCCACCAAAGGCATTCCTTTTTTAAAGTCCTGGGCCATTACCACCAGGGCTTCATAGATAGAACTGTCCCCATGGGGATGGTATTTACCCATGGTATCCCCTACAATACGGGCGCACTTCCGATAAGGCTTGTCATACCGGATGCCCAGCTCATACATATCATACAATGTCCTTCGCTGTACCGGTTTTAATCCGTCCCTTACATCCGGCAGAGCCCTGGCGATAATGACGCTCATGGCATAATCAATGTAGGATTTCTGCATAATTTCCGAATACTCGGTGCGGATAATTCCTTCTTTTTGTTCCATTGTTCTTTTCCTCTTCCAAAATAATCTTATACATCCAGCTCCGCCTCAGAAGCATTTTCATAAATAAACTGCCGTCTGGGCGAAACCTCCGTTCCCATCAGCATCTCCGTCACATCCGAGGCCATCCTTGCATCTTCTATCTCCACTTTTTTCAATACCCGGGTCTTAGGATCTAAGGTTGTCTCCCAAAGCTGCTGGGCGTCCATCTCTCCCAGCCCTTTGTACCTTTGGAGGGTAAAAGAGCCTTTATGGGTCTTTCGATAACGCTTTAGCGCCACATCGTCATAAAGGTATTCTTCCTCCCCTCTGGCGGGAATGGCTTTATACAAAGGCGGCATTGCTATATAAATGTGCCCCTCATAAATCAGCTCCGGCATAAACCGGTAAAACAGGGTCAAAAGCAATGTGGAAATATGCGCCCCGTCCACGTCTGCATCCGCCATAATAATAATCTTATCATATTTTAACTTTGTAATATCAAAATCATTGCCAAAGCCTTCGGAAAAGCCGCACCCAAAGGCGTTGATCATGGTTTTGATCTCCCCATTGGCCAATACCTTGTCAATGCTGGCCTTCTCCACATTCAAAATCTTTCCCCGGATGGGTAAAATGGCCTGGAAATTTCGGTCCCGGGCCGTTTTGGCCGATCCGCCCGCGGAATCTCCCTCCACAATAAAAATCTCACAAACAGAAGCGTCCCTGCTCTCGCAGTTGGCCAGCTTTCCGTTGGAATCAAAGGAAAATTTCTGTTTTGTCAGAAGGTTTGTCTTGGCCCTCTCTTCCGTTTTGCGGATTTTGGCGGCTTTTTCTGCACAGGAAATTACTTTTTTTAAATTTTCCAGATTTTTGTCAAAATAGAGCTGAATCTCTTCTCCCGTCACCTTCCCCGTCACCCTAGAGGCGTCCTGATTGTCCAATTTTGTCTTCGTCTGTCCTTCAAAACGCGGCGCCGGATGCTTAATGGAAATGACCGCGGTCATCCCGTTTCGCACGTCCGTCCCGGTAAAGTTAGCGTCTTTTTCTTTTAAAATCCCCAGCTCCCTGGCATAATTATTAATGACCGTCGTAAAAACCGTCTTAAATCCTGTGAGATGGGTGCCTCCCTCGGCATTGTAAATATTATTGCAGAAGCCCAATACATTCTCGTGGAATTCACTGGTATACTGAAATGCCGACTCCACGGTAATGCCCTCTGCTTCTCCTTTAAAATAAATCACATCTGTGACGGATTCACTTTTTTTATTTAAATCTTTTACATAACCGATGATACCGTCCGGCTCATGGAATTCTAACTGCTCCGTCTGGGGCCCCCGCTTGTCCTCATATACAATCATCAATTCCGGGTTCAGATAGGCCGTCTCATGAAGTCGGCTTTTTACTTCGTCCTCCTTGAACCTGGTTTTTTCAAAAATCTCCGGGTCCGGAAGAAAATTAATCCGGGATCCGGTCTTTTTCGTCTTACCTAATGTGGGGAGCAGGCCGTCTTCCAATTCTATCACCGGAATCCCCCGCTCATATCGGTCGTGATGAATATATCCGTTCTGGCTTACCTGCAAATCCAGATAGGTGGACAAGGCATTTACTACAGAAGAACCTACGCCGTGAAGGCCGCCGCTGGTCTTATAAGCCCCATCGTCAAATTTGCCTCCGGCATGGAGGGTGGTAAATACCAGGCGGGCCGCCGCCATGCCTTTTTCATGCATGCCCACCGGAATTCCCCGGCCGTTATCCTCCACAGTACAAGAGCCGTCCGCCTCTAGTGTTACCCAAATGGTATCACAGGCCCCGGCCAAATGCTCGTCCACTGCATTATCTACAATTTCATAAATCAAATGATTCAAGCCTTTCCTGGAAACGCTGCCAATATACATGCCCGGCCGTTTCCGCACCGCCTCTAAGCCCTCCAGAACGGAGATACTGCTGGCGTCATATTGTGTCTTTGCCATTTTTCCTCCTCTGACGCATACACCGCGCCATCCAGACAAATCTGGAACTTTTTCTGAAACAAAAAGCTTCGGGTTCCCGCTTCTGCAACCATCTGATGTAAGAAGCAACGAACTCAAAGCTTATTTTCGCCTTATTTCCTGCTTTATAACCTGCCTTATTTCTTCCCCTGCTCCAAAAACCGCATACGGTTCTCATCCTGGTTTGCCACCAGGCCGCCTTTGGCGGTATTCTGAAGCTTATAGCATCTCTGGCAGTATGAACCAAATGTAATCGGCTCCCCGCAAGAGAGACAATGAAGACTTTTTATCTTCTCCACTCGTTCTTTATACTCAATGCGCCCTTCTTTGATCCAGCCTTTCACTTTTCTCAATGGCAGGCCAAATTCATCCGCCACCTGATATTCTGTTACGTCACGACTCCGGATAAAGTCCTTCACTCTGTTAAACAGCTCATTCTCCTCGCATCCAGGGCAAAGCTCCGCCTCAAAATCCGATGGCAATGCACGTCGGCAAACTTTACAATATTTGGAGTTTTGAAATAAATGTGTATTTTCCATGCTTTGGACCCCTTCCTTATTATATTCATTTCTTCAAATGCTTGCGTAAGTATACAATACGCTATATTGTACCATCATTCTTTTGTTTCGTCCAGATATAGTTATAAAAAGTAAAAACACATTCTTTATAGCTTATTTCGGTTATACAGACAGATATCTTTATACTTTTTCTACAAATACCTATTATCTTCTACATTCTTCTGAACTTGATTTCACTTCCACCCACATTTTATAGTAATCAAAGGCTTCCCCTGGTCTGTTTACTCCTGAAGTCAGATATTGAGCAATTACCCTGCCGGTGGTAATTCCCTGGCTTTTTAACAATTCTATTCGCCGATCCAAATCATTTTGACTCTCGTCCCGGCTGTTTGCCACCAACAACCCTTCTAAAAACGTCTGCCCTTTCTGTTCCCACAAAAGCGCTTCTTCCTCCTGCCATTCCCCCGGTCCATAACCGATCCCATACTGCACTCCATCTTCTTTCGTTTTCCCCAGCATCAGCACAAACGCTCCCGGCTCCAAGGAGATTTTCTTCCAATGCTCTTCTTTCCAGTGGGAAAATGCCCCCACCTTTATAAAAGGCGGCGCACCTGGCGCAAGGGGGCGTTCCTTTAACCACCGAATCTGCTCCAGGGCTTTTTGCTGCGTCCGAATCCGTTCCGCCTGCTGCTTAAGCTTACGCTGTGTTTCTTCCAAACGCTCTTTTGCCTCTTCCAGCAATGTTTCCTGGATCCATATATCAGAACAAAGCATCTGTTTTAATTCTTTCATGGGAATTCCGATACTGCGGTAAAAAGAAATATTACTCAGCTCCATGGCGTCCGCCAAGGAAAATTCCCGATAGCTGTTCTTTCCGTTCCGGGGCGGAGAAATCAGTCCTTCCTGGTTCCAATATCGTATTGTGGCTTTTGGAATATCTAACAGACGTGAAATAACATGGATACTGTATTTCTTTTCTTCCATCTCATACCTCCAAAATGCTTTTTCTTCATTATATCCAATCTCCCCTTGACATTCAAGTAACTTTAACCTCTATACTATTAATAAGTGGTTGGTTGTGAAAGCCAAAGCTACGAGAATATTCTGACAATATATTTTAGAAAAAGTCTGTTGCACCAAGCATTCCAATGAGCCCAATCAAGCAGAACCCAGTCGGGATTAGGCCCTCCTGTGTTCTATGGTCTCATTTTCATGGTGCAAATGTCTTTTTCTAAAATATATTGTCAGAATATTCAGTTAAGTTTTGAGTTTCGAAATCACCATATACTGTAATGCAGGGAAGAGGAGATTATTATGAAAAAAGAATTTTGTAAATATATTTTTCCGGCCATGTTTTCATTTATTCTCACGGGAATTTATTCTATTGTGGACGGGATTTTTGTGGGAAACGCCATGGGAGACGACGGCCTGGCGGCTATTAATATTGTGTGGCCGCTGGCTGCTTTAATCATCTCCCTGGGAACGGGAATCGGCATGGGGGCTTCTGTGATTGTCTCTTTAAACCGGGGCTCCGGAAATAAAAAAAGAGCTGCCAAAGCAGAGGGCAACGCTTTTTTTCTGATACTGACAGGTACCATAGGCCTGGTTCTTCTGCTTGCCGTCAGCCATGGATTCCTGCTTCCCCTTCTGGGGGCCAACGGCGTCCTTTTTACGTATTGCAGACAGTACCTTTGTATCTTATTGGCAGGAGCCGTCGCCCAGGTATCCGCCTGCGCCATGCTTCCTTTAATCCGCAACCACGGCGCGTCCATCTTTGCCATGACCGCTATGGCTATGGGGTGTCTGGTAAATATTTTCCTGGACTGGCTCTTTGTAATGAAACTGCATTTGGCCATCCAGGGCGCCGCTTTGGCCACCGTCTGCGGCCAGGTGCTGACATTGATTCTTTGCCTGGGATTTTTCCTTCGAAAGCCTTACCGCGGCTTTCTTCATAATTTGAAGCCGGACGCCGGAATCATCGCTTCTATTATAAAGGTAGGTATTTCTCCCTTTGGATTGACATACCTTCCCTCCATTACGATTATATTTATGAATCTCCAGACTTTAAAATACGGGGATACCGCCGCAGTCAGCGCTTATGCCATTTTAGCTTATATCCTGTCTTTTATGGAACTGCTGATTCAGGGCATCAGCGACGGAAGCCAGCCCCTTCTCAGCCTAAACCAGGGGGCCGGCAACACCAAAAAGCTTCACACCTACCGCCGCTGGATGTTCCTTCTGGCTTTGGTTTTTGGCGCCGTCAGCGGCATTCTGGTGATTGTATGTAAGCATCAGATTCCCGGGCTTTTCGGCGGTTCTGAGGAAGCCGCCGCCTATATCCTGGACTGCTCTGTTGCATTTGGAATCGCATTGTTTTTGTACGGCTTTTCCAAGCCCGCCATTGCTTATTTCTATGCGATCGACCAGACGACGCCCTCCACGATTTTAGTATATGGAGAGGTTTTGCTGACGGTGGCGTTCATTTATATTTTACCCTTGTTCTGGGGGCTTACAGGCGTATGGTATACCATGCCTTTGGTCCAACTTCTTCTTTCCCTTACAGGGATATGGTTTTTGCGAAAAAATGGAAAATAATGACGAATGCGCCAAGGGGTCTGCCGGCAATGGTTGTGACAATACAGCACATAAAACCTTTACATGGGTTTCAGATTTTTATTGAGCCTGTCCACCATCCAGGCAATCCGCTTTTTTCGTCCGGCTTCTGTCTTTGCGTCAAAATATGCCCGTGTATATGTTTTTTTTACAGATAACGACATAGCCTCGAAATTTGTGCTGGCAGGCTCGTATTCTTTAAGCAATGAGGAAAGCTGGGCAATTTGTTCCTCCGTCACCACCATAGAGTTTTGAGCGTCCCACTGTCCATTCTTCTTGGCTTCTTCTATTTTCTTTCTGCCGAAATCGGTTATAAGCCCCTGCTCCTGCAGGTTTTTAACCAACGCTTTATTTTTCTCTGACCATTTGCTTTTCTCCCTGCGCTGGGAAAAATACTTCTTATACGTCTGATCGTCGATGCTTTTCATCTGCCCGTCAATCCAGCCAAAGCAAAGAGCCTCTTCCAGCGCTTCTTGGGCTTTAATCGTTTTCGGCCCTCCTGCTTTGCCAAACAAAAGCCAGATACCATCACTTGAAAGGCAATGAACCAAAAGCCATTCCCTAAATTCCTCTCTGCTTGCAAATTTCATTACATCGCTCATCATTCCCGTATCCTTTCGTTATGACAATTCCTCCAATATCAGTTTTTTCCATTCTACCCTATCAACAAAGAAATCACAACCAAAAAGACAGGCCTCTCACTGATACCACTTCGCCTGAGCTTCATACATTTTATAATAATGCCCCCGCCGGGCCATCAATTCCTCATGACTCCCATCTTCTACAATACGCCCCTCCCGAAACACCAGGATCCGGTCCACCAGCCCGGTAATTCCCAGCCGATGAGAAATCAAAAGGGTAGTGCGCCGCCCCGTAAGCCCGGAAAAATCCCGGTATAATTGGGCTTCCGCCAGAGGATCCAGCGCAGCGGTGGGCTCATCCAGAATCATAATGTCCGCCCGGCTGCGGTAGGCGGCCCGCAGCAAGGCAATCTTCTGCCACTGTCCCCCGGAAAGTGTATTCCCCTTCTCGCTCAAATGTCCCAGCACCCCGGACAATCCTTGGGGCTGTTCCAAAATCACATCCTCCACATGAATTTGACGGGCCAGAGAAAGGATTTCATCATCGAAACAAGTGCGTTCCTGGTCAGATACGGTAATATTTTCCCGCAAAGGGGCCTCATAATGGGCGAAATCTTGAAATATGACGGAAATTTTTTCCCGGAGCTCATGCTTTTCCTTCTCCATGGAACGTCCGCCAATGGTAATACTGCCCTCTTTTGGGGAAAACATGCCTGTCAGCAGACTGATAAAGGTCGACTTACCGGAACCGTTATCTCCCACAATGGCTACCTTCTCCCCCGCCCGAATGGTCAAAGAAAGATCTGAAACGGCTTCTCTTAAAGCTTGGGGATAACGAAAGCTAACATGGTCAAATACAATATCTCCACTCCCTGCATCACCTCTTTTTTCCCCTTCCTCCAATTGTAATAAAGGCTTTTCTTCGTCTCTTTCCAGATCCTCCAAAGCAAAAAATTCTTTTAGATAAGACAGACAGGCAGAAAATTGCATGATTTCTGTAAAAATACTCCCAATGGCCCTCTGTAATTGTTCTGAAAGGGTATACACCAGGGTAAAGGTCCCCAATCCAAGAGCCGGATTTTGATAAATCATCCAAACTGTCACAAAAAGAAGCATCAGATAAACGCTGCTTCGTAAAAAGTCCGCCCCTATATTGGCCTTTACATGCTTTACCACCAGGTGGTTTTTCTTGTGGAGATAACTGTCTGCCACCGCCCGCCATCGCGCTTTCAAATAGTCAAAGAGCTCATAATGGCGCACTTCTTGAATTCCGTGATCTGTGGAGGTACATAAATGGTACAGATGGATTGCCATATGCCCCTCCTCCGACCATTTGGTACGTTGGCGAAACGTCTCGTCCGCCTGACGATAGGAAAGCACGGCTGCCGGAATCCCTGTGGCTATCAAAACAAGGACAAATACAGGATGGACCGCCCAAAGGGCCAGCCCTGTTGTAGTAAAGGTGATCAACTGGTACAGGGCGTCAAACATTCCCTGTATGCCCTGGACTGCTTCCTTGCAGGCATGGGTATCTACAAAAGCGATTTTTGTAAAGAAATCATCCCTGTTTTCCAAATAGGAATAGTGAACCGTACAAATATGTTTTAAAACCGTCTCCTTCATATATCCCTGGGTGCGGTATCCATCCTGAATGCTCACAGCCCCTTCCAGAAACTGCCATATGAGCCGCAGCATAAATAACAAGCCCAGCAAAAGCAATGCAGACAAAACCGGGGCAATCTGCCCGCCATGTCCAGGCGTCAGCAAATAAATCAAATCCGTAAGCCTTTGAAGCTGCTTCGAAAGGCACAGGGGCAAAAAGGCCATAGGCAGGCCGATGACGCCAACCGCCAGGGAAAGAGGACTTTTGACCGTGAAAAACATGCCCAAGGATTTTCGCAGAATCCAAATACCCTTCAACCTCTTTGGCGCATGGGATTGTGTCTGTTCCATTTAACATTCCTCCTGATACCATTGGGCCTGCTGACGGAAAAAATCGGCGTAAATACCGTCTTTTTTTAACAATTCCTCATGAGTGCCCACTTCCTTTAACATTCCTTGGTCCAACAAAAATATCCGATCCGCCATCCGGGCAAACCCAATCCGATGGCTGATCAAAATAGAGGTGCGTCCTCTTATTTTTTTTCGAATATTTTCAAACTGCTCCAATTCGGCGATTGGGTCTAAGGCCGCCGCCGGTTCGTCAAATATCAAAATCTCCTTCTCGCTCATATGGGTACGAGAAACTGCAATTTTCTGCTGCTCGCCTCCGGATACATTAAGCCCCGTTTTTTTCACATCTTTTTTCAAGAGCTGCTCCAAACCATCCGGACATTTTTTCAGAAGAGAACTGCCGCCTCCCAGCTCCAGAGCCTTTTCAATCCGGGCGTCGTCCTTTAAATATTTTAAATTTCCAAACCCTACATTTTCCCGTAAAGAAAGATGAAACAAATAAAAATTCTGAAAAAACATGCCGATTTGGTGATTGATACTTCCCTGGGGATACTCAGAGTAGGGCTTCCCGTAAAGCAGCAATTCTCCCCCATCCGGCCGGTAAAGGTCGATCAAAAGCTTCACCAGGGTGGATTTCCCGCTGCCATTTGCGCCTACTAAGGCAATGGTTTCTCCTTTTTTTATTACAAAATTCAATCCATGCAAAACTTCCCTTTTGCCATCGTAAGAAAAATGAAGATCCCTTGCTTCAAATACATTCTCCGCCTCCTCCCGCCGGCTGGAAACCGTCTCTAAAATAGCTCTGTGGTCCAGCATCCTCTCATCTCCCAGGGGCACATTTGTCAAAAAACGGTGCTGAAGCTTTAAGGCGTCTAAGCCCCGGAGAGTTTCAAACAAAGCGGCGGAAAAGGTTTTATTCACATCAGAGAGACTTTCTCCCAATAAATAAAGCATCAAAAATACATCCGCCTGGAGCTTTCCTGCCGCCACCTGCCAAACTGCAAACACAGACATTCCCAGTATAGCCAGATAAATGCAGGCGGCTACGAACACGGATAAGCGATGACGGCCCATATCAAAATCCGTGTGAAACTGAAGTACTTCTCCATAAGCCTCCTTCCATTTTTGCAGCAGCTTGCTCTGGGTATGATAGATACGCATCTCCTTGGCAGCCCCGGGATTTTTCGCCTCCATGGTGTAATATTCCGATTTCGAACTCAGCTTAGAGCATTTCAATGTGTCCAGTACAAAATGGGAAGAAAGCCTGCAATTTAATATGACGGCCAATAGAAAGCATACGCCCGCCGTGATTCCCACAGGGAGGGACACAGAAAAAGCGACCCCTATCAGGGAAACGGCCGTAACGCTTTTCATCACCGTAATACAGCCATGGCTCATTAAATCCGTCAACCCCCCGGTGCGGTAAAGGCAATAACGGTAATCCTCATAAAACTGTTGATCCATCAATGTTTTTACGTCTACTTTCTGAATGCAGTCCGCCAAATATTCCTGCATGCCAAAATAGTAGTTATCATACATTTGCACATAGAGAAACTGTCCGTTGATTCGTCGGGACAGTCCGGTGAGAATCAGAAAAAATCCCAACGCCAATAATGGAATCACCACATCCCCAAAGCTTCCCTGTCCGGTGGAAAGAAAGTCTGACAGCACTGCTACCGTCCGGCGGTTGCAGGCCAAGGAAGCGGATGGAAGGAACGCCAAAAGAGATCCAAACAAAATCCAAAACCAAAACACCTTCGGGCTGATACGATAGGCAAGCCGGACAGACCAAAGCAGTACCACAAGATTCTCTTTTAATTTTTTCATTCTGCATCATCCTCCTTCCCCTTTTGGTGAAACGTAAACCCATAACGGCGAATCTGTTCCACTACATATGCCCGCCTTCCCCGGCTCACGGGGATCTGCGCACCGTTGGTAAGAGTCAATATTGCTCCCTCCAGCTTTTGAAAATAGCGCAGATTCACAAGATAAGCCGCATGGCAGCGCACTAGAGAGGTGCCTGCAAAAAGAGCTTCATGCTGCTTCATCTGCCGATAGCTTACAATATCCTCCTGCCCCGTATGTATCAACGTGTGTTTCTTCTCTGTCTCAATATAGAGAATCTGGCGCAGGTAAATTTTATAAATGCCGCTTTTGTTTTCCTCCAAAATGCAGAGGGCTTCTGCATGGTCTTTTTCCTCCAAGGCTCTTGTCAGCTCCCTGCAGAATTTCGCGTAGCTTAAGGGTTTCAGCAAATAATTGTCCACCCCCGCCTCATAGGCTTCCAGCACATAAGACAAAACCGTGGTTAAAAAGACAATCCGCACCCGCAGATCCTGCTGCCGGATGCGCTCCGCAATGGCAAGGCCATTCATTTTTCGGAAAGGAATTTCCAAAAATACAAGATCCAAATCCAGCATATAATTTTTCAATAGCTTTTCTCCGCTGCTGTAGCTTAGAAGCTGTAAATGAGTTCCGGTTTCCCGGCAATACCGTTCTGCAAATCCGGTTAAGAGGCTTCGTACAGACGTCTCCGAGTCACAGATACCGATTACTAGCATGGGAGGAGGCTCCTTTCTCACAATTTTAACGGTAAATATCTTAGGGCGTTGGATACGGACAGCCCCAAATGGTCTGCACATGGAAATCACGGGCAGCCTTGTTGTGGTACAAGTATACGAAAAATGGGTAGGGATGTAAAGATTGTGGGAATAGTTGGACGTTTCCAGAGGATAATCTGAAATGCTGGTCTATCTTATAAACTGGCATAAAATGGATAATTCCCATTTTTAATATTAAAAAAGTGATAAAATGGATAAAAATTGTTTAAATCTTCTTTATAAGTGGTATAATAGATAAAAATGAGAAAGGAGCCCATAATGAAAAAATTAAAAGCAGAGGATGTTTTCAGACCGGGAGCATTTCCAGAATATACCTATATCTCACGCAAATCTGCCGTTTCAGATCTGCCCTATGAATTTCGTTTGATGCAGGCTATTAAGGTTTCTGGCTTTTTGACTTCCTTAGTAGGACCCTCGAAAATGGGAAAAACCATTTTATGCGAAAAAGTAATCGGTTTTGAACATATTGTGGAAGTTTCAGGCGCAGACTTTGACGACGAAACAGATTTCTGGAAAGTCGTCGCTGCAAAAGCCGGTTTGGCTTATGAGGGACAATTTTCTTCTGAAAAAACAATTGCTGAAACCAGTGATAAATATTCTAAAAAAGAAACCTATTCTTTAACAAAGGATAAAATTATTACGTTTTATAAAAATGAAAATTTAGTCCTGGTGATAGACGACTTTCATTATGCACCTGAAAAAAAGCGTATGCAAATCGCACAGCAATTAAAAGACGCAATTCGCAGAGGTTTTAAAGCAATTGTGATTTCCCTCCCTCACAGAGCAGATGAAGCAATTCGCCGAAATGCTGATCTTTCAGGACGTTTAAGCATGATCAACATGGATGCCTGGGAAGTAAATGATTTATCGCAAATTGCAAAAATAGGTTTTGAGAAACTTGGTATCAACATTGAAAATCACGTAGCGGAACAAATCGCAATAGAAAGTTTATCTTCCCCCCAATTAATGCAATACATTTGTTTAAATATTTGCACGATCCTGGAAATGTCTGGAAAAAATGACAAATGCGTAAAACAAGAGATTTTAAAGACAGCATATCACTATACAACTGCGAACTTTGAATACGGTGATGTGGTATCTCTTATGAAAAAAGGTCCAAACATGAGAGGGAAAAGCAGAAATCATTTTCCCGTGGAAGATGGAACGGAATGTGATATCTATGAATTAATTGTAAAGTCTATTGCAGAAAATCCGCCGATCATGAAATTGAAATTTGAGGATGTGAAAGAGCGTATTTATCACTTAATCGCAGACGACTACAAAAAACCAACTCCTCAAGCCATCAAAGAAAGTTTAACTAAATTACAGGAATTGCTGGATGGCCGAGAAGACATATTTAAAGTTCTTGACTGGAAAGATGGGGTGTTATATATTTTAGATCCTTTGTTTTTATTTTATTTACGGTGGGGAGGAGAAAGCAGAAAAGATGTTTGATGATACCACTTGTTTACAAGAAGCTATAAAAAAACTGGAACAGGCACAGGACAGTTACTCATTTCAAACGGCAGTAAATGTATTAGAGAATCATATGAAAGAAATAGGGTTAGATTCACTCTACCTCATCGGTTTAAAGCAAAGAGCATATTATTTTCAAAACGACTATTCTGACAAAGATACAAAATCAAAAATGATGGAAGCCAAAATGCGTGTAATGCAATATATAAATGAGATGATAAATACAGACAGAAGTGAGAACCTGCTGCCAAATATATTGGAAAATTTTTATCTATTTCTGGAAAACCTGATTGAGAGAATCCCACATAAGCGCGGCGGCATTCAACCCAAGCAACTAGAAGGATTAAAAGTAAAAAACGAATATGATGTCCAGCATTTATTATATGCATTCCTAAAGCCCCTCTATCCTATGGCACGTACAGAAGTAAGTGAAGACACCGGGTATGGCACGGTCAGGGCAGACATTTTATTGGATTTGGAACACACAATTGAAGTAAAATGTACAAGAAAAGGAATGTCATTAAAAAAACTAATAGAAGAAATTGAAGCAGATATGATTCACTATGATGCAAAAAATATTTATTTTTTTATTTATGATAAAGAAAAAATCATTGAAAATCCCGCTATTTTTAAGAAAACCTATGAGAACAAAATAGCAGAAAAACAAATACATATAATCCTCCATCAGCCTAAGCTATTATAAAAACCCCTTTTCACCTCTTCTCCAAGTCCTCCGGCATCGCCTCCTTACTGCGATTATAATACTGCATGGGACTAAGCCCCGTATTCTTTTTAAACAATCGGGAGAAATAATACGGATCCTCAAATCCGCAGCTTCTGGCAATCTCCTCCACCGTCATAATCGCCTTATTTTGGAGAAGCTGCTGCTTGGCCAGTTGGATTTTCAATTTATTATAATACTGCAAAGGAGAACAGCCGCATTGCTCTTTAAACAATTTACGGAAATGATTGGGGGAATAAGAGGTCCCCTCTATTAATTCTGCCAAATTAAAATGAAGATCGCCCACATGAGCAGCCATCACATTCTGGACATATAAAACCTCTTTATTTTTGCCTATATCATCCTTCCAATGACACAGAAGATTCTGCATTGCATCTAAAATAGAGCGCAAAAAACGCTCCCCGTAAGTATCCGTCGCAGGATTCATGGGATATTCAAAGGCCAGCTTAAATAATAGATAAAAAGACTGGCGCTCATCATCCTGAAAGACTAAAACATTCTCATTCTGAGAATCAAAACAAAAATCCCCCACCAGAACGCTTCCATCTACAAACCCCTCTTCTGATTTTTTGCTGTGAACACTGCCGGGACGGATGCAAAAAATCGTCCCTGGACAAAATTCATACTCCCGGCCGTCTACAACGGCGGTTCCTCTTCCTTCTATGTTCAGCAGCACCTCCCAAAAATCATGGCGGTGGGGAGGATATTCATAAAACCGCTTATTTTGGCTCATCACAAAAAAATTCATGTCCTGCTCCTATCTATCCTATGTTCTGTTCCCTACCGGATTCATATGCCCTCTCTGAAATTATATCCGGAAATCGTAATTTTGTCCATCTTTCTCTTTGTTTCCTGCATGGATTTTCCCCTGACGCTCCCTTATAATAATCTTATCATATCACACGGGAGGTAAGAATATGGACACCAAATTAGGACATCCCAGAAGAGGCATTTGCTTATACAGCTATCACAATCTTTTGGGAAAATCAATGACGCTGGAAGATGCTTTTCTGGAAATGTATGACACCGGGGCTTCATGCTTCGAATTTCTCACAAGCTACATCCCCAATTACCCCAATCCCACGCCGGAGTGGATTGACAAATACTGGAGACTTTGCGACAAATATAAGCTGCAGCCCTCCGAGCTGGGCCATTGGGCGGAAAACCATCTTCATAGAGGCCCGGGCATGACAGACGACGACGTAGTAGAGGAATTGAAGCAGGATTTCCGCCTGGCAAACCTCTTAGGCTTTAAGGCCCTCCGCACCAAAATCACTTGCACCAACGTCCTCTGCGATCCGGAGCCCGGCTGGCAGAGCTATATCGAAAAAGCCCTTCCCTACGCTGAGAAATATGACGTCCGTATGCAGAACGAGGTGCATCTTCCCACGACGCTTCACACCCCGCATATCAAGGATGAATATCTTGATTTCATCCATCGCACTAAGACAGAGCATTTTGGTTTCAATATTGACTTCGGTACATTCCAATACAGGGCTGCAAAGGGAATGGAAGACATGCCTATGTGCCATTTCGAGGACATTACCAAGCCGGAAGAAATTGTGGATTTCCTTCCCTACAGCTACGCATGTCACGCCAAATTCACCTATGTCAATGAAAATTTCGTAGAGGAAACAATCCCCTATCCTGAAGTCATCAAGCTGATGATTGACAATGGCTGGAGCGGAGACTTGCTTTCGGAATATGAAGGAGCCATCCGTTTCTTCGCAGAAGAAGGCCCCGCACAATTCGGACAGGCGATGGTTGAGATTCCGGAACAAGTACGCCGCCATCAAATCATGCTTCGCAACATATTAGGATACTAAAAGGAGGGTATGACAATGGTAGAATTTCAGACAATTCAACAGCGGGGGTTTCATAACACCTATGATGAAAACGGAGAAATCGACGGATTTGAATTCCGTTTTGTTCCCAAATATTACAAAGGATATTGGTTTACCCAATGCCGTTTCGGAAATGTAACCGTTGACGGCGAAGTTTTTGACCGGGACAGCCTCATTTTTGAATATGATGGGATCGAATACACCAGAGAAGAAATGTTTGACCTGAATAAATACTGGCAGTTCCGGGAACCCCTGATCTACAAAATAAAAAAGAAGGGCGGCCTTTCCATCGGTTATCACGACGTAAGTCTGCAGTTTGGCTGGGTATTGAATTACAACGGCTCCTTAGAAGCCGAACCGGACGGAAGCGGCCTGGGAAATATGGCCCATATGTTTGGTGTGGATCATCAAAGGAAGATGCTGCTTTGCAGATAAAAAAAGAATCCGGCTCTGCCGGATTCTTCGTTTTAGAGTCGATATCCTGATTTATTTTCTCGTTTTTCTATTCCGTTCCTCCACTTTCCCCTGTCTTCTGATTACGGGCAGCTTCCACGCCCACATTTGCAAACCGTTTGGCCATAAACCCAGTGAAGGCTACAGCCGCCAAAAGCACAAGTCCTCGTACCAACTGGGTAACCGCCCCGCTTGTGCCGCACAGCACAAGGCCGTTTTCCAGCATAATAATGGTAGGCGCTCCAAATATCAATTTATAGACCTTAGAACCTACGCCGCCCTGCACCGGTACACCGGCAATAAACAACGCCATCATTACTTTCATTTCAAAGCCCGTTCCGATGGTATTGTTGGTGCCTCCAAGACGGGCCACCATGTAAATCCCCGCGATTGCAGCCATAAGCCCGGATACGGCAAAAGCCGCAATCTTAATCACATCCACATCAACGCCCACATGCCTCACAGCCGTCTCATTTTCTCCAATATCCCTTACAAAGACGCCAAAGCGCGTATAATGGAATACATATACAATCACCGCAACCATCACAATCACGGACACAATCTTAAAGGCAAAGTTGTCAATGAAGCGCAGGGAATCCGGCAGATAAAAGGAGGTATTGCTCAACACCAGATTCGCAACGGCACGATAAGCCATCATAAGCGCAAGAGACGCCATAAAAGAGGACACTTTCCGCTTGGCGTTAATGTAGCCCAGCAACAAGCCGGAGCCAATTCCAATCCCCAGGGCAATAGGAATCAACAGAAAATCATTCACATTAGTGGATGCCATCAAGCCAAAGCAGCCTACCAGAGCCACAATCACACCGCAGCTAATATCTGTAGACCCCATAGCGGCCACAAACAACATTCCCAGGCCGGCAATAATAATCGCTACTGACTGATTGAAAATATTCATAAGATTCGTCGCTCCGAATAAAGCCCCCTTCGTCCCAATCCCAAAAATCACTGCAATCAGGACGAAGATAATGATTGGAAGCCATGTGTTAATCTGAAAGTTCATCTTTTTTGACCTTGTCATCACAACATCACCTCCATAATCTTATCCTCTGTGAAATCTGAGCTTCGAGAAAGCATACCCGCAGCCCTGTGTTCCTTCATGACCAGAATACGGTCCGACATACCCATGGCTTCCTGCAGCTCGTCAGAGATCATAACGACCCCGATTCCGTCTTTTTTTGCCTTCTTTAAAACACTGTAGATATAGGCCTTTACCCCGATATCCACGCCTCGGGTGGGACAATCCAGGATAATATATTTCAAATCCTTCACCAGCCAACGGCTGAGATTTACTTTTTGTTTGTTTCCGCCGCTGAGCCTGCGTACCACATGACCAAGTCCTGAAGACTTGATTTCAAAAGCTTCAGAGGCTCTCTGAGCCAAAGCCTTTGTCTTGACAGGACTTAAATATGCCGCCGGGCCTGAAAGCTCTTTTACAGAAGGAACAATCAGGTTGTCTCCGATACCGGCGTCCAGCATCAGCCCATGGGCGTCGCGGTCCTTAGACAGATAAGCTCCCCCCGTCTTAATAAGATCAGACGTTTTCTTTAGCTCCTTGTTTTCCGCCTTTACAACAATACTGCCTCTGCGTCCTTCCTCCAGTCCAAACATGGCGCTTCCCACCTCATGAATGCCGGCGTCGGATAATCCGCAAATGCCAAGAATCTCCCCTTTATGTAAATCAAAAGAAATATCCTCGCACTTTCCTGGAACCGTCAGGTTCCGAACCTCAAGCACTACTTCATCCTCATAACGTTCCTCTTTGTCGTCACGGTAATAATCACCAGAAACCTCCCGGCCAATCATCAGCCGTTTCAGTTCATCCATGGTGTAATCCCCCGCCGCCCTGCTCTCTACAATCACGCCGTCGCGAAGCACCGCAATCTCATCACTGATTTCCATCATCTCTTCCAGGTCATGGGTCACCATAAGAATCGTTCTTCCCTTGGATTTGAAGGTTTCAATAAATTGATACAGCACTTGACGATTATCCTGGGACAACGCCTGGGAAATTTCATCCAACACTAAAAAATCCGGTTCCGTAATCAAAGCCCTCGCCAGCTCCATGATTTTTCTCTGTTCAATGGAAAGGCTTCCCGCCGGAACATCCAGGGGCACCAGAGGCAGGTTCCATTTTTCAAACACCGCCTTGGCGTCTCTTTTCATAGCTTTTAAATCCACCATAGGCCCCTTGGTGTATGGATCCATTTTCCCCAGAAACATATTGACTACCCCCGGGAGGTTTCCCACTACTCCCAATTCCTGCACTACCATAGCAACCCCGTGGGCTGCTGCGTCTGCAGGGCTATGGGGATCGTAATTTAGTCCATTTTTATAGAATTTCCCACTGTCCTTTTTCTGCATGCCGCAGACCATAGAGGCCAATGTGGATTTGCCTGAGCCGTTTTCCCCGGCCAGCCCCAGAAGTATGCCCTTGTTTAAGACAAGATTGATATCGCGATTTGCTTTTGTGGGGCCAAAGCTTTTGCTGACGCCTTCCATTCGTAACATTTCTTCTGCCATCACTTCATTACCCCCTTATAGCGTAAGGATGCAAGGATCCCGCAGAGCATAACAACCAGGCCCAGGCATATATCCTGACCGGTACCTGAAGGTACGCCCACCAAAGTCAGTACATTAAATAATCCCGCTACAATGAACGAACCCACAAGACACCCCACCGCATCATTGAAGATACGTGAGAAAGAACCTGAAATCAAAACCACCGCCAGGGATTTGAAAATGCCGCTTAAGCTTCCCATACCGCTGGTAGGGGTAAAACGCCCTGTATAGCTCAACTGGGTAATCCCTCCAATGGCAATCACTACAGCGCCGATCACAGCAGCCAAAAGAATCGTCTTTTTCCGGTTGATTCCCATAGCCTCCGCCACTTCTCCGCCTCCGCCGATTGCACGAAGATTAAATCCGAATTTTGTATAGTTAAAAATAAAATAAGATGCGATAAACACGATTACCGCAATTATGAAAATAACAGGGAACTGTCCCAGGGCATTGCATTTTTTCATATATACAATAGCTGTTCCCAAAGCCTCCGCCTGAGAATCCACCAAAATCATGCCCAGCGCTTCAAATACCAACGCGCATCCAAGGCCTGCCACCCAAGAAGGAATACCGATAAAAAGCGAGCAAGATGTACAAAGCAGCTCGCAGATAATCATAACAACAATCGTACCAATAATCAGGCCCGGATACCCCAGACCCAGAATTTCTACTGCTATGGCGCCCACATTGCCAGCTAAAATCACCTGTGCGCCAACGGACAAATCGATCATACCCGTAGAAAAAATAAACATCATTCCCAGACCAACCATCAGCGGATAAGTAACCTGTGTAAGTATCGCCTTAATGTTATTTGTCCTGAGAAGTCTGCCACCCGTAATGAAGTGGCAGACAATAAAAACCAGGACAATCGCGGCAATTACCAGGATCTGGCTTCTCAAACGCTTTTTTTTCAGGTTGGCGCTGGCTGTGCTTGTCTGTCCAGCCATAAATGCCTTCCTCCTTCGAAACAATTACTTGCCAGCCGCTAATCTTTCCTCTAATGAATAATTTTTAATAATATCCATAAACTGATCATAGCTGATACCGTTCATAGCCTGAATCTCTTCAACAGAATAACAGGATTTATCTACAAAGCAAGCTTTGAAGTCGGCAAATTGTTCTGCAGATACTTCAAAAGGCATAATATCGTCTACCCATACCGGATTTCCGTCGCCATCCTTAATGGGGTTTCCATGGAGATAATTCTCAAGCAGAACAGTCGCCATAGTCCCGCTGATCCAGAAGTCCCCGTTTACAAATTCCATATAGGTACCGTCTTCCAAAAGCTCCAAAGCGCCGCTGTCTAAACCAGAGGTTAATACCTTCGTCTCAAGGAACTGGTTCTTAGCTGCCGCGCAGGCGCCGATGCCGTAATCAGAACCTGTGCCGTAAACAAAATCAACATCTGGATAAGCAATCAGAGCATTCTCCGTATATGGCTGAATATTGTCCTGGGAATCCGTATAAACTTCCTGCTTCACTTCACCGCCGCCGGCTTCAAAGGTCTGTTTGAACGCCTCAATCCTGGGAGTATCCGTAGGATCGCCCTGGGCTCCTGTGGAAATAATACAGCTCTTATACCCTTGATCCAACGCATACTGGGCAATCAGCGAGCCATATTCCGCATTGGCCGGCCCAACAGCCCCGGCAAAATATTCATTGTCCATCAAAGCTTCTTTTATGGCCGGGTCAGAGGGAACCTTGTCTGCAAATACAAAGGGAATTTTTGCCTCTGTACACTTATCAATTACTGTCTGATACAGATTGTCCGCCGGGAGCCAAATGATAATTCCGTCACATCCGGAAGAAATCAAATTCTCAATATCCTGTACAATCTTATCTACCTGGAAGTCATCGCTGATATCCTGATAAGTATCTCCAAAAGCCTCAATGACGAAGGACTGATTGCCAGCTAAAGTCGTCAAAGCGTATGATCCGGGTCCAAAGTAATTGTAGCCAATTTTAAATGCTCCTTCCGACGAAGCCGCCCCGTCTTCTTTGGAACCGGATTCCTTAGAATCACCTTCACCCTCATTAGCCGCGTCATCCTTATTTGCGTCATTCTCAGGCGTCCCACCGCTTTCCTCTGCGCTTTGCCCTTCATTGCCAGAAGGAACGTTGTCCTTATTGCCGCAGGCCGTCAAAGACGTCGCCAGCGTCGCCAGAACCAAGCCCAAAGCAACAAATTTCTTCATCCTTTTCATAGTTGTACCTCCCTTAAAAATGAATTTTTGTTGATACACCCATTATACCTTCCCTCTTCCCTTTTATCTCTCAACATATTGCCTAATCCAAAACAGAATGTTTCTCTTTTTTGTCACAACCATGCCCTGTTTCATTTTGGTTTCAGAAACCAGTCAATTTTTTGCATTAATTATTTCCTATATTTGTTATTTCCAGCAAATCCCTTCCTTTTTTTCCATATATGTTTTATATTTTAACCAACTTTTTTACTGTAATATATATTTTTATTACTTTTTGTCTCATTAAGGACAATATTTGATGAATATTTTTCCAATCAGAAAGGGGAGAATTTCCATGAGTCAGAAAAAAACCATTTACGACATCGCATCATTGGCCGGAGTATCTCCCGCCAGTGTCTCCAGGTGCATACATCATCCCGAAAGCATGAGGGAATCTACAAAACAGAAAATATGGGACGCATTCAGTTCCTTAGGACTTGGCCCGGAGGATTTATCCTTTCAGTTCAAATCCGGAAACACCCGCAAAAAATCCGGAAATCACATTCCTGTCATATTGGTATGCGTTCCCGGTTTCCTGAACCCTTTCTATGATGATATTATCGAGGTAATTCAAGAACATCTGCGGCGGGAATCCTATACCATGCTGCTTTACGGCCAGTCGTTATCCCGTTCCAATTTGCACCAATTTCTGGAAATGGCCACATCTATCCAGGTAAACGGGCTGATCCTTGCAGATCATCTGCCGGAGGAAGTGTTACTGCGGCTAAACGCTCATTATCCTTTGGTGCAATGCAGCGAATACAATTCCGCCTGCCCTAACATTCCTTACGTCACCGTAGACGATTATTCCACCACCCAAAATGCCATCCGCTACTTAGTACAAGCAGGCTGCAAAAACATTGGTTTTTTCTCCGCCCCTTACCGGCAGCGTTATGTCCAGAACCGTTATCAGGCTTACAAATCCGTCCTGGCGGAAGCCGGCCTGCCCATGCGCCCAGAGTACGTCATGCAAGTATCTAATTATTCTTACGACCGGATTTTAACCGCAGCCCAACGCTTTTTTATGTACGCCACCCCGCCGGACGCCATTTTTGCCGTTTCTGACAAGCACGCTCATGCTTTAATAAAAGCCGCGACTGCCGCGGGGTTTCGGATCCCGGAAGATCTGAAAATTATCGGATTTGACAACACCATGTACGCTACCTTATCCACGCCCACCATTACAACCATCGCCCAGCCTCGCCGGGAGCTTGCAACAGAAAGCGCCAAAATCCTCCTGGAAAAAATAAAACAGCCGAAACTTCCGGCTGTCTCAAAAGTGCTTCCTTCTAAAATTATATTCCGAGAATCCACATAAAAGCATTTTACACGAACTCTTGCTCCTTAATCTGTCTGAAAATATGAACATACTGCATTTCATGAGGATTTAAAGCAATATTTATTTCCAGTACATGATTGCTTACCACATATTCATAGATCGAAATCCGGGGAGTGGAAATCCGGCGGAGATAATCAATGTCCTGGGCATTCAGGTTCTCTATTAGACCCATTCGATACCATTCGTCCTGTACGCTGCCGTGCTTGGAGCTTATGCTGCGTACCTTGACATGGTAAAATCCATTTTTGACATTATCTATTTTTACATGAATGCGCATATCTGCAGAATCTGTATACAACATGGAAACCTGTTGGATTCCAAGATCCCTTTCTTCCTGCATATAGTACTGGATATCCAGATTTTTATGATTACAGCAGGCAATCATATAATTATCATATCCATCCATTGTTACCATCAAATCTTCCTGACGCCCCAAAAGATAATCACCCATACGATTTAGAAATTCAATGGCATAAAACGCCGGTTTACAAATACCATGATAAGAAATCAGTCCGCAGCATCCGTCCAGGACATTGGGGGACTCCTCCGTTTCAACAAAAAGATCCGTGCCAAACCAGTACCCCACCATATCCGCCATATGATGGATCCGCATAAGCACATCCATAATATACGTCCCTTTATGGCAGCTGTCATTTACTACATTCCGATTTACCACGGTCATATTCCATTCACTGATAATCAGGGGCACATTCATATCGTATTTTTCTACGATCTGCTTCTTGTCAGACAGATATTCTTCCAAAAAGGAAATATTTCCATGAGCCATGTTATGAAGGCTTTGCCATACCTCTTCTTCCCTATATTTTGTCTGAAACCCATAGATTCCCAAAAAATCCGGCTGAATCATGCGCCGGCTCCACTGAGCAATCAGATTCTCAAAATCAATACATTCATATTCCCGGTCAAAAGCCCCTCCCACCCTGGTTTCCGGCACGATGGCCTTAATCGCGGCGCTGGTTTCCTCAAATACCTGAAAATACCGTTCTCCATTCTCATCATCAAATAATCTGGGATCGCACCATTGTTCGAAATACCATTTGGAAACCTCTTTCCTTCCATACCGGTTGACAAAGTGAACCATCATAGCCGTGAAGAACCTCTGAAGAGAATCCGCAGATTGAAATAAAATCTCCCGAGGCTCATTATGCAAAAATATATAGGAAGAAAGCATTAGGATATTTGGCTTAAAACCAAGTTCAAAATAAGGACGCATTTGATGTTCCACTAAAAAGTCCAATACTTTATCCAGCTTACTGAAATTATGACGTCCGTCATCTACGCCGGCATTCATTTTTATTTCCTCATCATACAGATCCCACATACGAACATATTCAAATCCCAGTTTTCTGTGCAGAAACAACAAATGTTCCTGCACGTCTCTTCTAAGCAGGCTTACCACACGGCCTATGTTGATCATTTTATTCCAGCTTTTTTCCATATACATGACATTTTGAGTGTCTACCTTCAAATCCTTATAAATTACATTCTCCTCTTTTTCATTCTGATTTACGGTTTCATGCTCAAAATAATCCAGCAGGCGGTATTCCAGCTCATTGGCCATGCTCTCCCGCACTTCCTGTTCCTTCGTCTGTCCCTGTGTTTCCCGAAACGCTTTCGGCGACATTCCATATCGTTCTTTAAAGGCTTTATTGAAGGAAGCAATATTGGGAAATCCATTATCCATGGCTATTCTGGCTACAGACTTCTCCTTGTCCTTCAATTCCCGCACAGAAGCGTTCAACCGAAGCCCTGTAAGGTATCCTCCGAAATTTTCCCCCAGCTTCTTCTTAATATAACGGGATATATAAGACGTGGACATATAAAATCGATCCGCCAAATCCTTCAGGCTGATTTGATTTTTAAAATTCCGATGGATATAATTCAGTATTTCATCCACCCTTACATCGTCCTCACTTGGATTAAAATGCCCAGTGTCATTGACAATATAGACCGCATGCTCCAGCATCAAAGCCTCCATCAACTGGTAATAAATTCCGTTCAAATGCACCAGGATCCGGCCGTTGCCGGAACGTTTTCCGTAATAATTACGGATACAGGCCTCCAGCAGCCTTTGCACATTCTCATATTGCTTTGGCTCCTCTATGGTGGTATTGCACTGAATCTTAACATTGTCAAGCTCATAGTACTTTCCCATCTCTGCAACACTAATGACAAATCCCATCACCAGAAAATGTTCCGTCATTTGATAGGAATGATGCCAAAATGCATTCATCACGATAAAATCTCCACGTTTCAAGGAGAAGGTTTCTCCGCCGGCGCTTAAGGTCATTTCACCCTCTAATACATAATACAGTACGATATTGGTGTTAAAATAATTTTGTATGCTCCGCTCTTTGAGCAATTCAAAATCCATGATTTGATCTTCATTTAAGTATAAATTATTCATGCTTCTCCATTTTTTACCCAAATATAAATCACATCTTCCCCATAGGCCATTTACGCCCTTCCTCCCCGGGCGATCTCTTCCATGAGCCAGGCGCAGTCTAACGTCAATTCATGAGTCGCCCCAAGCGCTTCCTTCCTGCCGGAAGAAAAGGCGTCGTAAAATGTTTGAATCTCATGAACAAATCCATCCTCCTGGGGATCTTCCATAAATTCCAAAACGTTCCCATTCACGTCGCACAATTCCACTCTTCTGCAGCAATAAAAATCTTTCATTCGAATCTGTCCCTTGCTGCCGTAGATGTGGGCGTCGGCAGGAGCCTCCCCCTGGACGCCAAAGGAACAGTTGGCAACGGCCCCGCCTGAAAATTGCAGCAAAGCCGCTCCCATCTCGTCCACGCCGGTATCGCCAATCTGTAAACAGGATTTCACGGACTCCGGCTTTTGTCCCATCATCAACAGAGTAAAGGCAAGGCAATAGATCCCCACATCCAACAATGCGCCGCCGCCTAATTTTGCAGAAAACAACCGCCCGTCCTTTTCCTTTGGATTGAAAAAGGAAAAACAGCAGTCCAGAAAATTGACTTTCCCAATCTTCCCTTCCCGAATCCATTCCGCCCCACGGCGAATACATGGAAGCGTTGCCGTCCACATTGCCTCCATTAACAAAACCTGGCGATTTCTGGCCGTATCCACAAGCTCCTTCGCCTGCTGAAAATTGATACACATGGGCTTTTCGCAAAGCACAGCCTTTCCCGCCTCCAGGCAAGCCTTTGCCGCCTCATAATGGGAGTCGTTGACAGACGCAATATAAACCGCGTCCATCTCCTCCATCTGCCATATTTTTTCATAGCTGTCAAAAGCATAAGGAATATGATACTGGTCTGCAAAAGCCTGGGCCCTTTCCATTCGGGAAGACGCCACCCCATATACCGTCGCGCCCTCCACCTGCCGACAGGCTGCTGCAAAACGTTTTGCAATTTTTCCCGGCCCGATAATTCCGATTTTCACTTGCTGTTCTCCTTTCTGGCATTCTGCAAATTAGGTGATTGCGAAGGGAAATGTTGAGGGAATATTATGACAATATATTTTCATAATATTCCGTCAAGTTTTGAGTTCCGCAATTACTGAATTCTGCAAATGCATAACATTTATGCTGCGCGTTCCTCTCGATGTTTTGCCATTCCTTACAAAAGCACTCATCTTTACATATTCTATCATGAAATCCCATGTATTGTAAACAGCCGCGCTAAAACACGCCAGGTGTTCCATGGCCTAATCTCATGGAACACCTGGCGTGTGGTTAGCTTGCTCATTCTTTTTCAAGCTTCCTTATGCTTCTGAAAACTGATCCTTTCCTACAAAGCAAAGGGGGCATTCAAAGTCATCCGGTACATTCTCCCACTTTGTCCCGGGAGCGATTCCTCCTTCCGGATAGCCTTTTTCTTCGTCATACTCCCATCCGCAAACGTCACATACATATTTCATAGCGATTCTCCTTTTCTTTATTCTAAATATGCCTGGTCTATCCAAGCATACGTTTGATAGATTTGCTTCTGTCATACACTCTTTCCAATTCTTTCGATATTATACAAAATGTATCCAAAAAAAGCAAGTAATTCCTTAAGTTCTTTCTATTCCATTACAGTTATGGTTACTGTTCCATAAATGCAGGCTCCTGGACGGAACTGTTTTCTGCTTTCTCAAAAATACGGATATTGGCGCTGGATAAAGATTCTATGATCCGGATTAACTCTTTAAAATCAGAAATCAATTCCCTGGAGCACGTTTCTGCTTTTTCATAAATCCCCTGGCATTCCTGAACATGACCGCTGCGAATAGCAGATACCATTTCCACTCCATAGGAATGGAACTCTCTGTGTTTACCGTCTATTCCCTTCCAAATCTGAATGACTTTTGGATTTACAGGCTTAAACGTATAGTAAAAATGCCCGAGGCCGCACTTGGTACAGTCTGTCTGCAAAACCTCCAGCTTTTTGGACTGAGCCATCCCCTTTAACGTAGCAAGCCAATTTTCATGGGCATTGACAGCGCTGTTTAAGCAATTCAGAATCACTTGGTTATCCAACATATAAAAAGCGTCCCTTGCCATATTTCCCATGATTTTTGTGGATTCGCTCAAATGCTTTTCAATGGTTTTTGAGGGTTCCACAAGCTCTGCCATAGACTGGCTGGCGGTTGCTAAGGCGTTAGCGTCTCCTTCCAGATTTTGGCATTGACCGTTGACATACTGCATCTGATGATCCAATTCGTTCATGGAACTGCTGATCTCCTCGCTGACGGCAGCCAAAGAGGATACCGAATCGGCAATATGCTCCATGCCGGTGCGATTGCTTTTGGTGATTTCCCATACGCTTTGGATGTTTTCATTGATATGCTCTAATTCCTCTACCGTTGTATCCACACTGTCGGAGCTTTTTCTGGACGCCTCCTGAATGCTGTTGACAAACGCGCCCATCCGGCCTGTCAAAGATTTCGTCTCATCTGCAAGTTCACGGATCTCTTCTGCTACAACTGCAAATCCCCTCCCCGCTTCTCCGGCCCGGGCCGCTTCAATGGAAGCATTCAAAGCCAAAAGATTCGTTTGGGCTGAGATAGAATTAATAGCCGCGATTGCTTCATTCATATGCTGTATAATATCCAACAACCCATAAATATCTTCCTTCATGCCTCCTGCCGTAGAAATAGCCGCAGCGGACAATTCCGTGATAGAAGTAAATTCTGTCTCACACCGCCGAATATCCTCCATAATTTTTCCGGATTCATCAGATACTTCAATAATTGTTGTGGTCAGATTCTCATGGGCTCTTGACACCTCTGTAGCAATACCCGCCGTAGATTCTGTAGAGCTTCTGATAGCCTCTACTGCTGTGGAAACCGACCTGCTGATCTGATCCGCCGTTTCCACATTCGCTTCCAAAGCCAAGTCCATGGCGCTCATTTGGATTACCGCGTCCATAGCCTTCGTAACTGCCTGCTCAAATTCTCTCCGTCCACCCATCAAACGCTGATGAATGTCATTCAGTTCTCCATTTGCAGGTTCATAACTCATATCCACCAGTTTTGAAATAGAATCTATAGCAATTCGAGCTGATTTTCTCCCGATTCTCATACTCCGTCCTCTTCCTTTTCTTTCTGTAAGCACTCGTCACATATGTAATTTATCTTCAAGTCATAGGAAAGCATAGAAATGCCTATCTGGCTTTGAAGTCTTTCTGTCAAATCCTCCAATAAGACATCCGATAATTTTCCGCATCTCCTGCAAACCAAATGATCATGCCGAAGTATCTTGTCATAGCGGTCCGAATACCCCTCTACCGAAATCTTTCGGATCAATCCCTGCTTATACAAATAAGACAAATTATTATAGACGGTTGCCCGCACAACGGATGGATTCTGTTCTTTCAAAAGCTGGTAGATCTGCTCTGCCGTCAAATGGTTATTGGAGCGATTAATTATCTCTAAAATATATTTGGCATTTTTTGTCATAGTGACCTCATTTATTTTTAAAATTAGAATAATTCTAATTATAATGTATCACTTTAACATAATTTGTCAATACATATTTTTGTAAGAAAGAAAACCAATTCTTCGCACCCAAATCAGACGCATGAAAGACCAAACATTACAAACAGCTCCAAACCGTCGCTGTAGAAGGCCTGAAGCTGTATTTTAATCAAATTTTTCCCTGCCGGAGGATTTCCTTATCCTCAATGTACGATCTTTTTCGCCAAAAAAGCTGCTGCCGCCCAGGAGATATCCTTCTCAATAAAAAGCTGCTGCTGGACGCGGCGAATCAGCGCCCGTTTTTTCAAAAGCTCTTCGTAATATTCTTTTTGAAGCTTTTTTTGCCGCTTCCTCCGCTTTTCCCAATAGCTTTCTTTCACTCGTTTCCGGGAAGAAGGCTTTTCTTTACTAAAGCTATACCCCCGATATTCCTCTTTGGTGGCTCCGAAGGAATGGACCACATATCTGCCGTGTCCCATAGTCTGGAAGGGATCCTGAAAGCTGAAATCCTTGCGAATGGTATTTAGCACCCAGGCCTCATATTCCGGGTCGTTTTTCATAGCCAAAAATCCTGCGTCTGAAATATGGATTGAAACGGAATTTTTGATCTGAGAGGGATGCATAGGAATCCTGGAAATTTTATCACGAATATACTGTTTATATTCTTCCAGCGTCATCTCTTCTGGTGTTTTGACTACTTCCTCCGTACCCGAACAGCACTGGGAATCTTCGCACCCGCATATTATTTCCATTCCTTTATACACGGCCTCCATATCAGAAGAATCTGATCCTTCCCCGGCACATACCGGCTCTTTGAGGGCCTCCTCCTCCATTCCCTTAGGCTGCGCCTCTTGTGCCCTTGGGGGTTCTACCTCTGGACAGACGTTCAAAACTGCGCATCTTTGAAACATATTCCCGGCCTGAGGGCAAGTACATTTGCCCTTCTGATCCTGCTTGTCTAATCCATCCTTTACATATCCCGCAAATCGGGGGCTTGCAGCCGTATGGGATTTGATAAAATCCTGATATGTTTTTGTCATATAATTTACATAGATCCTGTTATCCATCATCTGCCCCCTGCCTCTTTATTTGGCCTGCCATTGATATAGAATTTCTTATTACTATATATCGGCAGAAATGGCCGCCTTTTGTAAGGGAGGCAATGAATCCTGCTGTTTTTGCTATGAATAAATCCTGGCTTGAATCTAATCCTTCCCTTGCAAATGATCCCTTCCTATCCACAATAATCCGCCGCCTGCACGTCCCAATACCGCTTATAACAGCCGCCTTCTTGATACAACTCTTCATGAGTTCCCAACTGGACAATTTTTCCCTTCTCCAGTACTACGATCCGGTTCGCAATTCTGGCGCAGCCCATACGGTGCGTGACGATAACCGCTGTTTTTCCCTGGCACATACGTTCAAAATGACGATACAGCTCTGACTCTTCCAAGGGATCTATCGCCGCAGTAGGCTCGTCCAGAAACAGAATCCCCCGCTCCCGGTAAATGGCTCTTGCAATAGCCAGACGCTGCCACTGCCCGCCGGATAGTTCTCTTCCTCCAAATTCACGGGACAGCATAGTGTCCTTCCCCTCTGGAAAAAGCTTTTCATTCTGAAAAGACAGCCCTGCCTGCTCCATGACGCCCCGGATATCCCTCTCTTTGTCGTAATCCCCTATCACCAGGTTATCCTCCCCTGTCATGTGATACCTCTGAAATCTCTGGAAAACAGCAGAAATGCTTCCATAACTGCCGCGCTTTCCCGTATCCGTCCCTTCCACCAAAACAGTTCCGTCAGAAGGCTCATACAATCCCATCATCACTTTCATCAACGTAGATTTTCCGGCGCCGTTTTCTCCCACTATAGCGATGGTTTCCCCTTTTTTTACAGACAAGTTTATGTCCTTCAATATCATCTTGGAGGAATCCGGATAGGAAAAACTGACATTCTTTAACTCCAGAGAGCATTCCAGGCAGCCATGAGGTTCTTCCTTACCGCCTTCCTGATGCTTCTCCGGATAAGCAAAAAACTCTACATAATTCCTGACCGCGCCAAAATTGCCCGCAATCGCTCCCAACTGACCTTCCACAAGTTCTTCCAAAATCCCATACATCATTCCCACAGAGGAAAAAATAGCCGCAAAGCTTCCCACCTCAATCTCGCCCCGAAGCAGGGAGCTCACCAGCAGGGCCAACACTTCCCCGTATCCCAACAGGGTAATCACAGCCATAGCTTCCTTCCAAAGACTTGCGTTGCGGTCCGCCTCCTGTTCCATATTCAACAATTTCTTTAAAGAATCTTCAAATTTGTTCCGGAAAAAATAAGTTTTTCCCAAAAGCCGCGTCTCCTTTACATACTCCATGTCAAAGATACAAGACCTATAGTAATCTCTTTTCCTCCGCTCTCTGGCGGCCCTATCTTCTGCATCTGCATAAATCTTTCCCCGGATAAATTGATTCAGCATTACCGGAAGAAATAATAGTAATAAGGCAAAAACAAGGATTTTATCTGTCCCATACAGATAGATTCCCATATAAAGGACATAAGGGATATAAGTGGTAAACAGCCCGGTGACATTGGAAACAAATCTTGTGGCTTCCTCCGCCCCTTTGGAAGCCTTATTTACTCTGTCAAGAAATTCGGGTCTTTCAAATACAATCGGAGACAGGCGTCCCGCTTTTTCATGAAGGCTTGTCATAAATCCGGCCGTGGTTTTTCTGTTTACGCAATCATAAAAATAATTCAACAGCCCATTGGAGACTTCATCCGCCAAAGTCAAAGCCGCCAGCATAATCCCCCAAAACAACACCTGATCTCCCTGGGTTCCTATATGGGCAACGGCATTGAAAAAAGAGGCCATAAGAGTTGTTTTGATCCCGATGAAAAGTCCTGTTGATAATCCAAAAAGATTACTTGTGAAAAAAAGCCCGGGAGAGGCCATCACCGCTTTTGGAAAAATAAATTTTAAAATTTTAAGCATACCGCTCCTCCTTAACCCCCGGGCCTCATTGATACCATTCCTGCTGGCTGGCATACATTTTTGCATAAATCCCATTTCTCTCCATCAATGCTTTATGAGATCCTTCTTCCGCTACCCTGCCGTCTTCTAACACAATAATTTTATCCACATGCTTCACTGCTCCCAGACGGTGAGTGACAAATACGGCCGCCTCGTTTTTACTGAATGCTCCAAGTCCTTGATACATACGGCTCTCAGCCATGGGATCCAAAGCGGCTGCCGGCTCGTCCAAAACCAAAAGCCTACCTCCCTTTGACGCTTGTATCATAGCTCTTGCAATGGCAAGCTTCTGCCATTGCCCGCCGGAAAGCTGCGTTCCTTCTTCATCCAGCCTCCCCAATGTTGTATCCAGTCCGTTTGTCAGCTGCTCCACCGTATCCATAAGCCCCATCTGCTTTAAAACAGCATGGAGTTCCTCTTCTTCTCTCTTCTCATCAAAACAAAGATTTTCCCGCACCGAGACGTCATATTTTGCATAATCCTGCCATACACAGGCAAACAGACTTCGAATCTCCTGCCTGGTACATTCCTTTCTGTTTTTTCCATTGATTTGGATCTCCCCTTCATAATCCGGGTATAAGCCCAGCATTAATTTCATAATCGTAGTTTTTCCCGCTCCGTTTTGCCCTGCAAATGCATAATGTTTTCCAGCGTCCAGCCGAAAGGACACCCCTTTTAAAATATCATGCCCGCTCCCCGGATAACGAAAACGAACGTTTCGAAACTCCAAAGATTCAAAATTTCCCATTTCCTTCCTTGCAACACGTTCCTCACCCTCCTCCTGCTCCTGGGAAAGGGCGCAAAACTTCGTCATGTCCTGGATTGCCGCCCGGGCTTTCGCCAGATTTTTCATATGATACTCCAGATTCCAGGTAATGGTATTAATCACGGAAAAAACTCCGGTAATCACAGAAATATAAAGTCCCGGCGTCATTTTTCCTTCTTTTACCCCAGGCAGCAGTAAAAACATGGCGGACACGGCAAAAAGCGCCGCCACGACTCCCCCTGTCTTTCCCCGAATCACCCATTTTTTCATCACTGCTTTTTCTTTTTGATATATCTGGGAAAAAATTCGTTGATAGCGCCCGTTTACAAAAGGCACGTAAGAAAACAGCGTCCGTTCCAATGCGCTTTCCTTGTTCAGCAATACGCCGCTTAAATATTCCAGCTTTCGTTTTTCATTGGTCACATGGGTTTGCATCTGGTAATCTTCCCCGCCGGCCCGAAGAGACAGAATTCCCAGCAAAACCATGCCGCCAATCATAAAAACTCCCGCCCACCAAACATTCAAAAAAACCATCCATAACACAGACGCGTTTTGAAGAAACAGTATCGCCAAGCCCTCCAGACTTTCTACCGTAAGTTTTATATGCTCTTCCGGCGCAAGGGCTACCCTTTGAATCAAGTCCTGCGTCTCAGAAAGCTCCAGCTGCCGGTACTCTAGGTTAGAAATCTTCTCCAAAAAGGCTTTTTGCAGCGTTTCTTTTAATTTGCGTTCCCGCACTCCTTCTCCATATTGCAGGCATGTCCTGGAAAGATTCTGCCAGAGCAAAATAGCAAGCATCCCCATAAGGGCTGGAACCATATCTCCCACCTCTGCTTTTTGGGAAAACAGAGCCATAGCCTGATCCACAAAAGCGGCGTTTATCAAAATGGTCAATACCGGAAGCAGTCCATTGATTAAATTGGCCCAAAAATATATTCCGGTAAAAACCGGGGACACAGAAAAAAGTAAGGAAAGAATTCCAACAATGGTCCACTTTTTGTTATTGATCCGTATCGTCTTTATGATATCTCCCCCTCTTTTTTGTATTGACCTATGCTTTCTAAAAGCATATACTTACATTATTCATGAAAACTTTCACCCAAAAACACGTGAAAAACGTGCTGCTTACCAAAGGCGCCCAAGGGCGTCGGAACAGAGGCCCTTATGATACATGGAATCGGAACAGATCTGCTAAATATCCACCATATACAACAACTCTATGTGAAAAATCCCGAAGATATTTTTTTCCGAAAAACCTTTACAGACCAGGAGCGGGCCTTGATTTTTACAAGACAGTCTCCTCTTTACAGCTACGCCACACGCTTTGCCGGAAAGGAAGCCGTCTTTAAAGCCCTTCGGATTCACGGCAACAGCGTCCGTCTAAATGAGATTGAAATTTTAGAGGACGGCAACGGCGCTCCCACTGTAACCTTACATGGAGCAGCTTTGTGGGCTGCCCGGCAAAATGGAATTTCCCATATTCATATTTCTTTGTCTTATGATACGGATTATGCGATTGCATATGCTATTTGTGAGTGTAACGCCTCGTTTTCTTCCTAAATCAAACAATCTGAACATTTTTATCCAGTACAAAAACAATACCGCCGATCTGAAACTTTTCACATCGGCGGTATTGTTCCTACGCTCTTAGATCCATTATATGCTATAGTCAAACTTGTTTCCGCTTACACTCTGGGGGGCTGGAATCTTGTTCCAGTCTACAGAATGGATTTTTTGCAAAAGCTCTTCTGTGGTCTTGGCTGTTACTCTCGTACGCTTTACCTGTTCTTTGGCTTCGGAAGCTTTTTTCTCTTTTGCAGCCGCTTCTTGCTTGGCCTCTTTGGACTTTTCAATGCGCTCTCTTTGCTTGTCGCTCATCTTCTCCAGCTCTGCAAAGAAGGATACTTCTCCATCCTTGCCAATGGATACGCCAAGGCGAGCCACCTCTTCGTTTCCTTCTTCCTCCAACTGCTTTTTCATATCGGTAAGCTTTCCGGTAGCCTCATTCAAAAGTCCCAGATACTTCTCCTTAGACTTGGAATCCGCCGCCATCTCCTCCAGCGTCTCTGTGTCCATGAGTACGCTGTACTCCTTATTTCCCCGGGAAAGATATTCTGCTGCTTCCTCGTCGCTTTTATAATCCGCCACTATAAAATCCATATTCCCATACATCCGCTTCAGCTCCTGCAAAAGCTTCTGGGCACGGCTTGACAGCTTTACCTGGCCTGCATCTGCTTTTTCTGCTTTGGAAGATTTCGCCGTTTCTTTCTCCTTCTTCCCCTGCACTGCATTCTCATAATAATTTTGCTGATACATTCCATAACTTCCTACTTTGTTCATGGGTACGCCCTCCTTAGCTCATCTGAATTCCTTTTCTTCTTCTTATTATATCGGCTCACGGAAGTTGAAGCATAACCGTCAAAATCACCAGTTTTCCATCTTTTCCCTCAGCTGGTGCAATCTCCATCTTACCATAATACTTCTCTGCTACTTCCCGAATATTTTTCAGGCCAAATCCATGAAGCTGAGGCGTGTTTTTGGTACTTCTAAGAAACCCATTGCTGTCTTTTGGGGAAAAATCCTCCGATACTCCATTGACAATTTTTATCAGCCAGGCATTTTTCACCTGTCGGGATTCCAGTTCCACAAAAGGCTCTTTCGCAAAGCGCGACGCTTCCAATGCATTCTCCAGTCCATTGCTTAAAATAATGTTGACGTCAAAAACATCTAGATGCTTGCAGGAAGGATAAGAAAACCTGGATACAAACCGGATGTTTTGTTCTTTTGCCTGCTTATTTTTTTCATTGAGAATTACGTCGGTAATGGGATTCCCCGTAGATATCTCAAATGCCAGTCCATCCCCTGCCTCCTTTAACCTGCTGGTATAGCGCTTTGCTTCCTCATACTGCCCCTTGTGAATCAAACCTGACAGCGCCTGGGCATGATTCCCCAAATCGTGCCTTACCCCTTGAATTCTGGCATAAATCTGCTCCACCTCTCTGATATGGGACTGCATGTCCATGATTTGCCTTTGCAGTACGCGCTGGTCCTGCTCCTGTCTCTGCCGCACAAACAACGCTAGAACCAAAAAAATAGCAATAAGGAGAATCACATCGTTCACGCACCACAAAAAATCCATCGTTGTGCTGCCGGAAGCTCCCTGCCAAGTGGAAATATGTCCCCAACGATCGTTATAGTGAAACCGTATCAAATGATTCGCAATACCTAAAAAGGATGGAATTAAAAGACTGCACAATTCCTTTTGATTCAGCTCCCGCTCCCAAAAGGGAAAACATTTTTCCAGCAAACGGGTCAAAACCAAAAGTAAAACGCATCTCAGGGCCAAATAAAACATCTCTGTCAGACAAAATAAAATGAAAAAAGCCTGCCCGAGGCGCTCATTATTCCCGACTCTGTGAACCAAAAGCTCTTGGGCTTTATCCGCCGTCACACGATATACATGGACTGCAATTACTCCGCAAATCCATCGCATGGTATCAAAGGTAATCGCCAAATATAATTTCGACGCCACCCGGCCGCGATCCAAATACAGCGTCGTTAAAAACGCAGCTCCCATTCCCAGCCAATAGACCACAAACCCATTGAATTCCCAAGGAATATAATACAGCGCTACCATCGTCAGGAAATAACTTCCTCCAATCAGGCAGCGCTTTTTTTTCTCTGGTACAAAGCTTCGGCACAAGCAAGCAAAAATTCCCGCTGCCGCCCCATTGCCCAAATGGGTGGCCAACTGAAATACCAAGCTATAGTAGAACTCTATCTGCTGTGCTTCCATATTACCTATCCCAAATTTCCTTATACACGAAGGTCTACCCCAGGAGAACGCTTTTCTTCCTGGTATAAAGCCGCCGCTTTGGCCCGGATTCTCTGCAGCTGCATTTCCTCCGTCTGATCTTTGGGCTGGACTTTAGCCGCTTCCTCCCCCGCCTTTTTTATGATTGCTTCCGTAGATTCCGGATTCAGCTCCTTTGCCGCTTCCTCTTCCAGCTTTTCCGTCAATTCTTTCATAGATTCCGGATTCAATTCTTCTGTCAGCTCTTCCGTCAATTCTTCCGTCAGCTCTTCTGTCAATTCTTCCACGGCGTCTAGGGCTTCTTCTAACATGCCGTCGCTCTTCTCCACGCCTGTAGCTTCCTCGATCTGATCTTCTTTCCGCTCTTCCGGAGTCTTGGGCGCCGTCTCTTCCACCGCCTCGGCAATCTTTTCTCCCTGTTCCCGGGCTTCATCCAAGGTATGCCACATTTGTTCGCTATTATAAGCTGCTTTTGCGGCTGCAATCTGATCTTCATAGGAATGGAACAGTTCCAGCTTTCTGGCAATCTCTTCCACGGTATCGCATTTCATCTCTTTTAAATTTTCTTTTTGATTTTCAAAAAAATCTACCTGACTCTGGCACTTTGCCTGCCTCTCCAATTTTTCCTGGGTACTCTTTAAACCGCCTCCCATTGGAGAAAAGCCTCCCGTAAGCCAGGAGCTGGCGCGTTGTAGGTTTACGTTCATAAAGGTAGGACCTCCTGTGAATCATGTTATCATTGTTGGTCTGTCTGTTATACATTGTATTTCGGCAAACAGGAGAGAGAGTTTTAGAAACCCTGTTGTGAAACCTGCTTTTTTTGATGTAAACGAGGCGGTAAACCATCTGCTCTCCTGCATCACGTTTCCTCCTTCCTGTCTTCCGGAAACAACACATGGATATGCAGCATCTGATTCTGATACTCGGCTGTAACCGTACCGCCCATTTGCGTCACCAGGGATTTTGCAATGGAAAGGCCAAGCCCTGTGGAGTTTTTTGCATCTTCTACTGTATAAAACCGTCCAAACAAACTGGCAGCCTCCACCTCATTCAGCCTGGGAGCCGAATTGCAAAAGGTAATCCGCCCGGTTTCCTCCAGAGACACAAAAAGATCCCCGGCGCTGTATTTCATGGCATTACTAATAAGATTGCCAAAGATTCGGGAAAGCCCTTTTTTATTCAAGTTCCGAAGGACTTTTTCCTTAGGCATGGAAATCACAGGTTCTATTTTGGCTGAACGCAGGGCGCCGTAATAAGCCAGAAGGCTCTCTTCCAGGGCGTCCTGCAAAGATACCTCCTCCCGGCTGCCCAGGCTGGCGGCAGGATCCTCATATTCCTCCAAAGACAAAGCAGAATATCGAAACAATTCTTCTGTCAGCTGCCGGATCACCTGGGCCCGCTCCTGGATAATGGAAAGACAGCGGGCCGTCTCCGGGGGAAGCTCTTCCTGCTTTAACAGCTCCAGATACCCTAAAATTGCAGTCAAGGGCGTACGGATATCATGGGAAATCCCGGTTATTGCTTCTTTCAGTTCTAAATCTCCCTGCTGATACCGATGACGAAGGCTCCTCAGCCTGCGAAGCTGCATGTTTATGGCGTCCGCCAGCCTTCGCATGGAAGGGTCCCGGCTGGAAATTCCAATTAAAGTATTGGTGTCTTCCGTAAGACGATATACAAAAGCCTCCCGGATTTCTCCGGCAGACTTTTTCATTAACATAATTTTTAAAAGCAGCAGCCAAATAATCAGCACAAGAATCAGTATCACAACCCACAGCCATCCCTCCACAGAACTCTCCCCTTCCGAAGCTTACTTGATATTTTTCTTATGAAACGCATACAGTCCGATTCCAGTGCTGCCGGCGACAATCAAAATCGAATACAATGCCATCAGCCCGAAACGGGGAGCCTTCATGGAGGTAATCTGAACGACCTGTCCCCCGGGAAGAAAGTCCAGGAAAAATTCATAGACTTTGCGCCTGGTTCCTCTAAGATATAGGGGATTGGGCTCTTCTACCTGATTTTCATCCACTACAACGCCGTCTTCTGACATAGAAATTCTATAGGGAGAATAATATTCCGGCTGTTCCAGCTTGCTATGGATATAAATACCTGCAATCATAAGCAAAAATACCCCCAATACGCAAATCACTGCTGTAACGGCCCTGCTCTGGCACACCATGGCGACAGCCGTATAAACTGCCGTATAAGCCATCAGCGACAAGACGCCGCATCCAAACAGCATCAGGATAGCCCCGGATTCGGACTGGAACGAACCAATCAGAGGAACCCCCACCGCAATAGATGGGATCAAATACGCTGCGGTCAAAAGCAGATTTACCATCATACAAACCAGCAGGTTGGTTCCGTAAATATTTCTCCGTTTATGTCCCACTACCAGTTTATTTCGAATCGTGCCCTCCCCGTACTCCGTCCCTAAAAAGAGGCTGACAAATACCGACATAAAAATCGAAGCAAACATAACAAAGTCAAAAAACGACGTGTCTAAGGTTACCTCAACATCATAATTCTTCCGCTGTATATACTGGTTCAGCCTGCTATTCACTGCAAAAAATACCATCAGCGCCATTGCGCCCCAAAATACTTTGTTCTTTCTTACCCTAAGCCATGCGGCCGATATCAGATTACGCATATTTCCCGCCTCCTACCAGATTCACATAATAGCTCTCCAGGCTTTCATCCTTTTTGGTGACGGACACTACCTTACAGCCCAAAACCGCCAGTTTTTGCACCAATTCCGTAATATCCACATGATCGAAAATATCCGCCTGCTGATTGGAAAGCAGCTTATATTCCAGGCCCTCTTCTTCCAAAACCCTAGAGAGGAGCGAAAGATCCGACACCTCTATGCGGATGCATTTTTTACAGGCGTCCTCTAATTCCCCGGCGCTGATTTCTTTTATCATACAGCCGTGGTCAATAAAACCGTAATGGGTAGCCAAACGTGACAGCTCATCTAAAATATGGCTGGAAATCAACACCGTAATCTGCCGCCTGCGGTTCAGCTTTAAGATCAATTCCCGGATCTCAATAATCCCCTGGGGATCCAGGCCGTTGACAGGCTCATCCAGTACCAGAAAATCAGGATCTCCGCAAAGGGCTATGGCAATTCCAAGGCGCTGGCGCATACCAAGAGAAAAATTACGCACCTTCTTTTTTCCGGTATCCGCAAGTCCCACTAAAGAAAGAAGCTCCTCTATTCCGTCCCAGGAGGGCAGGCCCAGCACCCGATACTGTTCCCTTAAATTCTCCCGGGCCGTCATGCCAAGGTACAGAGAAGGCGTTTCCACAACAGCTCCCATACGCTTTCGCACCTGTGCAATCTCTTTGCTTTTGTAACTGCATCCATAGAGTTGATATTCCCCGGACGTAGGCTGCTGCAGGCCGCAAATCAGGCGAATCAGGGTGGTCTTTCCCGCGCCGTTTTTTCCCACAAGCCCGTAAATGGCGCCCTTTGGTATATGCATGGTAAGCCCGCTTAACGCTTTAAAATGACGATAGCTTTTTCCAAGATTTTGGACAGTCAAACAATCTTCCATTGGTCAGTCCTCCTTTTTTTGATGGAATCAGCTTATCACGAAAAGGTTAAGAAAGCGGTAAAAGAAATCGTAAAGATATGGTTAAGAAAAATTACGGCCCTTCTTTCATTTTAAACCCAATCCCCCACACCGATTCAATATAATCTGCGCCTCCTGCACCAGAAAGCTTCCGCCTAAGATTGCTCACATGGACTTTCAGAGAGCTTTCCGTGCAATCCGGGGTCTCCTCCTCCAGCCGTTCCAATAAAAGTGATTTTGGAATCGCCTGGGTAGAATTTTGCATCAAGCATTTTAAAATAGCATACTCCGTCCTGGTAAGGCGCACGGTCTCTTCCTGTACCCGAACCTCATGGGTTGCCATATCCAGAATCAAATCCCGAAACTTCAATCTGGCAGACGTGCTTTCCCGGGCTTTCCCTCGAAGCTGCACCGTAATCCGCGCCAATAATTCCTGCAGCTCAAAGGGCTTTGTCATATAATCTGCCGCGCCGCCCAAAAGGAGTTTTACCTTATCTTCAACTCCTGCCTTTGCACTGAGGACAATCACGGGAATCTCTCCGATTTGAGGCAGGACCTCCTCTCCGCATAGCCCGGGAAGCATCAAATCCAAAAGCGCCAAATCCGGTCTATGGGACTGAAGTACCAGCAGAGCCTCCGTTCCCGAATAGGCCCGAAGCACCTTACATCCTTGCTTTTTCAATACTTTTTCCAAAAGATCCCCGATGGCAACATCATCGTCAATGATTAAAATCTCTTTGTCTTCCATGTACCGCCTTCCCTTCTGCACAACTAACTTTAAGCCCGGCAGAACAGACTCCTCCAGGCCAAATATTATTTTATGGTATCACTGTGGTTTAATACCAGGGTACTATATAAAAACAACATGTCACAGTCTGACAAATCAACATACCGGCTGATATGATCCGGGGGAATATACCGGATATCCGCCAAAATAATCGTATCATATCCCACAGCCAACAAGGGGGCGAGGCTGGAGCCGAAGGAATCCCGAAAGAGTACCAGCTTTTTTCCTGTCTTAGCCCTGGGATTTTCTATGGTAATCAAAGACAGAGAACCGGACAGAAACATTTCATAGGGATCCCGCCCCTTGGCCGCCGTCAAATCATACATGGACAGCTCTCTGTTGTTTTGAAAATCATAGATCCGGTATTCCTCCATCCCCTCCCAGGTCAGATACCGTATCGTATCCGGAGATACCGGCAGCGCCGCCTGTCCGTAATATACGCCGTAAAATTCCTCTGTTTGCGTATGCACCGTGTATGCTCCAAGGCTCTGTACTCCCATGCCCTTAGCCAGGCGCCTGGCCACATCTACAATTCTCTCCTGTCTCCAATGGGTGTCGGTTCTGTAATAGTCCTCTTCCTCCAACAAATCCGAAATCTTGATATATTCTGCAAAATCCGCTTTTTCAGCCGCCATTTTTTCTATTTCCTCATAATCCAGACTCAGATGCCCGCTAAGAGGAGCCAGAAAGCATCCTTTATCCGGAATAATAGAAAGAAACGCCTGATTTCCTTCCCCCAAATAAGTCTCCTGAATATAACGAAACCGTAACAGGGCCCGGTCCAGAGAAGCTTCATCCAGGGGATATTCCATAGCCGCAAGATATCCGTTTGTCTCATAGACACCATGATTATCCCCACGTTGAAACACTTTCGTCGCCGTCAAGGCTTTGATTCTCCGAAACCCTTCCCGATAGGGGAATGCATCTACGGCATAGGATTCAAACCCGGACATAAATCTCCCGCTCCACAGCTCTTGTGCCGACAGCTTCGGCATAGGCGCCAGCCTGCGGCGTTCACTCAGGGAATATTCCTCCTTAGGCAGCAACACACAAAGCAAAAATCCTGCCGCCAGAGCCAGAGCAAAGGTTACGCACACCGCCAACGGTCTCTTTTTTCCATCCATAGCGCCTCCTAAAATCGAAAATATAAAAACGGATTGAAGGATCCATCCACAAGGTATGCGGTAACTGCCAAAAGAAACGCCAAAAGAAACGCCGGCTCTGCTGCTTTCAAAAGCTTTCCTCCCGGCCTTTGCCATACCCATCCTACAAGGCTTTTGACTGTAGGAACAGCCCCAATTCCCCCTGCCAGAAGTACCAGGCCAAAGCTTTTGAGGCAATACACGGCTTCCTGGGATACAAGAGGAATCCCCCCTGCTCCAAATAATCCTCCAATCACCGAAAACGCCTGTCTCATATCCGTCTCATTAAAAATGATAAAGCTTACCATCACAAAAAACAAGGTATAGACGTGGGACAGCACACGGCTTTTTTCCAGCCCCTTTAGCAGCCACAATTTTTCTATGGTAAGAAGCAGGGCAAAATACAATCCCCAAAAGATAAAATTCCAGGACGCTCCATGCCAAAAACCCGTCAGCCCCCATACTATGAAAATATGAAGCAGTTGCCGCCCTCGGCCCTTCCTGTTTCCTCCCAGGGGAATGTATACGTAGTCCCGAAACCAGGACCCTAAAGACATATGCCACCGCCGCCAAAATTCCGTGATACTAAAAGAAGCATAGGGATAATCAAAATTTTCCGGAAACTGAAATCCAAAGATCTTCCCCAGACCGATGGCCATATCGCTGTACCCGGAAAAATCAAAATAAATATGCAGAATAAGGGCGATTCCATACAGCCAGCAAAACAATACGGACCTTTCTGTGGTATCCAAAAACACGCTGCAAAGCTCTGCCAACTGGTTGGAAAGAAGAACCTTTTTTGCCAACCCTATTACAAAACGGCGAATCCCCTCCGCCGCTTTATGCAAGGAATGGTTCCGGCTGTTTAGTTGCCCCGCGATATGAGAATACCGCACAATGGGTCCGGCAATCAGCTGGGGAAACATCACGATATACACGACAAAGTTTATGAGATTTTTCTGCGCCCGCTCTCCACGGTAGACGTCTGCGGCATAACTGATCAACTGAAAGGTATAAAAACTGATACCGATGGGCAGCGAAATCTGTAAAACAGTAACCCCGATTCCAGTAGCCTTACTGAAGTTCTCCAGAAAAAAATTCCAGTACTTAAAATACAGCAAAAAAGAAAGGCTCGCCGCAACAGATCCTGCCAGGCATATTTTTCCAAAGACCTTGTCCCGGTATCTTTCGAGCAGCAGCCCAAATCCGAATCCCAGTAATACGCAAGTCCCCATCAGCAACACGTATTTCGGCTCTCCCCAGGCATAGAAAACCATACTTCCCAAAAGAAGAACAGCATTTTTAAACTTCCTGGGAACCGCAAAATAAACTGCCAGCATACATGGCAGAAAATAATATAAAAATGAAATACTGGAAAATAGCATTACAAAAGTTCCCATAGAAGGCGCCGGTTTCCCGCCGCCCATAGCACGTCAGAGTTAGTGGAAGGGATTCTTATTATGGATTCCTCCTGAATCGCTTTGGCCCCCTCCAAAGCCGACAGGGCATTGTTTTTAAACAGTTCTATCAATTCCGCGTTCCCAAAGGCGGTAATTAAATAGGACTTGCCCACCTGAATCATAATCAATGTATCCGGCTGGCCGCATAACCATTGCGTCCCTTTGATATGAGAAGCCACCGCTTCCGCCAAACCTTCCACATCCGTGCCTTCCTTTAATTGATAACATGCTCCTGTAAAGGTATTGGCATTCATCATATGCACCATAGACGCCGCGTCTTCTACATTGGAAAGCTGATCCTTAGGCATCCCCAGGTTCATTTCCATCTCATCTGCTTTCGTGAGATCAAATTTACCCGGCGCATCCATCACTGCCTGCTCTTGGTTTCCCCCATACATTGCAAAAAGCTCCTCCGCTTCATAGGATGCAACCACCGTCTTTAATACCTCCAAGGGATCCTCATAAGGAGACGCTTCTTGTCCGTCTTCGGCTCCTTTTTTGCCTCCGCAGCCCCAAAGTCCCAAAAGCAAAATAAATGCTGCACATAATAATACTGTTTTTTTCATGGTTTCGTATTCCTTTCCAAATGATTTACCACTTATTATATACAAAATCTCCCGGTTTATCAAAAAGGGTGATCTTTCCACTGCATGCGTTCCATGTAGTCTAAATACTTCTTTACAAACCCGGCGTACTTCTGTTTTGCCATAGGGATCTGGCTTTTGTCCTCTAAAAAAACGGTCTGGGCGTTATATTTTTCCACACATTCCAAACGCACCAGATAAGAGCGGTGAACCCGTGCAAAGTCTTCTCCCAGTTCCGCCTCCAGCTCCGACAGCCGTTTATAATATTCCAGATTTCCGTCTCGTTTATGGAGAATTACTTTCCGGTTATAGACCTCCGCGTACAAAATCTCCTCTGGAAAGACTCGGATACAAGCGCCCTTCGTTTTCACCAGCAGTTGCTTTCTGTCTGAAAAACGATCCTTCGCCGTCTCTTTTACGCGTTCCTCTTCCCACTGCCTGACCGCCCCCAAAAGCACCTCTTGAAACTTCTCTTCCGGAAAAGGCTTTACCAAATAGTGAAACGCTTTTACATCAAAGGCCTGAAATACATACTCCTCCAACGCCGTAAGAAACACAAGAATCTGACCCTTCCTATGCTCCCGCAGCCTTCTGGCTACCGTCATTCCATCTGTTCCCGGCATCTGAATATCCAAAAATAAAATATCGGTTCCCGCCTTATCAGACAATACTTCCTCTCCGGAACTGTACAGCTTGAGCTTCGCCTGGGGGATGGTCTTTTGTATCTTCTCTGCAATATCCTTAAGAACTTCTCTTTCATCGTCACAAATCCCGATGCTTGGCATGACGTCCTCCTTCTATTTTTTACCCATAAAAGCATCCATAGCATTCACGTTTTTCGCCATTGCCACAATAGTATCCTTCTCTTTTGCAAGATAGTCCTCCAGCTTTTGCACTTCATGGGAAGTAAATCCCCGATTGGAAATCACTTTCCCTTCCGGCAGCCTCAATTCGGCGCTCCGTTTTTCATCACTGAACAGGACATAGATATATTTTCCTCCGTCTTTTCCCACAATAGATGATACGGACATTTTCAGTTCTCCCATGGATTGTTACACCTTCCCTTTTTCTATAAAATGGAAAAAGGAAGCCTGCCGCCCCGCAAGCTCCCTCCTTCCAACTTCCTGCCATTTCCAGTCTAAATTCTATTCATCCACCAACGCTGCCGTAATAATCGCCATGGAATATACTTCTTCCGCATTACATCCACGGGACAAATCGTTGATAGGAGCGTTCATTCCCAAAAGAATGGGGCCGTATGCGTCAAAATTACCCAGACGCTGAGCAATCTTATACCCGATATTACCGGCATTGATATCCGGGAACACAAAGGTATTGGCATGGCCTGCCACTTCACTGTCCGGACATTTGGTCCTGGCTACTCTTGGAGATACCGCCGCGTCAAACTGCATCTCGCCCTCAATCGCCAGATCCGGACGCATCGCCTTTGCCTTTGCCGCAGCATTGCGCATTTTTTCCACATCTTCTCCCGCACCGGAACCAAAGGTGGAATAACTCAAAAATGCCACCTTGGGATCAACGCCAAAGATCTTACCGCAGTCAGCGGCACAAATGGCAATCTCCGCCAGCTCGTCTTCGTTGGGATGAATGTTAATGGCGCAGTCACCCATAGCCAATACTTCATTCTCACCGGTTGCAGAAGGACGAACCATGATAAAGCAGGAGCTCACAACGCTGTGTCCCGGCTTTGTCTTGATAATCTGAAGCGCCGGACGCACCGTATCTGCTGTAGAATACGTAGCTCCTCCCAGCAAAGCGTCCGCTACCCCCATCTTCACCAGCATGGTTCCGAAGTAGTTTCCCTGCAGCAACAGCTTGCGGGCTTCCTCCGGCTGCATGTTCTTACTCTTGCGCAGCTCGCAGAGCTTTGCCACCATCTCCTCCATATTCTCATATTTGGCGGGATCCAAAATCTTTGCTCCCCGGATATTATAACCGTTCTCCTCTGCCGCTTCGTAGATCTCGCTTTCTTTCCCTACCAGAATCGGAGTCAGGAAGTAAGAGGCCAAAAGACGGGAAGCCGCCTCCTGAATACGGGCGTCCGTCCCTTCTGTAAATACGATGGTCTTAGGATTTTTCTTCAGCTTATCGATCATCATACCAAAGCCTTGCATGTTTGCCATATTCTTTCACTCCTTATTAATTAAATATTGTAATAGTTTCCGTGTATCCGGACTGTTGCTGAAAATTTACTTCGCTATCTTCTATTTTAGCGTTTTTTTCAAATATTTCAACTAATTTTTTGTATAAAATGGCAAACAGGGTAATTGATATTTTTTTAACAGAAAAAATGTTACACAATCTCCATGGCCGCAGTCCAGGCTTCTCTCACCGCATCGCCGATTTGCCTTGCTTTCACGCAATCTCCAATCTCCCACACCGGAACCGAAAGGGCCGCTTTCAGGTCATCCGTCTTGCGGGCCCGGCGTCCCATTGCATTTACAACGGAATCCCCTTTGATGGTAATCTCCTGTCCGTTCTGTTGGGCAACCACATAATCTTTGCCAACCTTGACGACCTTGGCATTTACTTCGTATTTGCCGCCCTTTTCGTCGATAAAATCATGAACTGCCGTCCGGTACAGCCCGGTTACTTCCGGCATTAAGCATTCCTGCATCTCTACGATGGTCGCCTCTGCTCCATGGTCTATGTAATCAGCCGCAGCCTCGCATCCTACCAGGCCGCCTCCAAGAACGATGACCCTTTGTCCCAGCCCTTTAAAATCGTTTTGATAAACTTCCATTGCCGTAGCTGCATGTTCAATCCCTTCAATCGGAAGAATCAAATCATCCGATCCAACGGCCAAAATCACTGCCTCCGGCTGAATCTCTGCCATCAGTTCCGGCGTTACTTCACAGTCTAAACGAATTTCCACTGGACGTTTTTTTACTTCCCGAATCAACAGATCCTTAAAATTGCGAATATCTGCTTTATGGTCCGTATGATCCGTAAAATTGATAAGTCCGCCCAAAACTCCCGTTTTTTCACACAGAATCACATTGTGGCCCCTGTCCGACGCCGTAATAGCCGCCTGCATACCGCCGCAGCCGCCGCCAACTACCAATACCTTTCGGCTAGCCTTTGGTTCCGGCATCAATTCCGGCAATATTTTATGATGGGAAGCCGGCCACACGGAATAAGGATTGATGGTGCAGGAATCCAGAGGCGGAAACTTCACGGTCCACTTTTCCGTCTCATGCTCTCCGGAAGGACCGGGATAACATCTGCCGCATCTTAAACAGCGGCGAATCTCATCGGCTCTTCCTTCTGCAGCTTTATTGGGGAATGCGGGATCTGCAAAAAACTGCCTTCCGAAAGAAACCATATCCACCTTACCGGAGGCGATGGCCTCTTCCGCCTGCTCCGGGGAATTCAGGCCGCCAATTACCGCTACCGGAACTGATACATTTTCCTTAATTTTAGCCGCATTTTCAATATTTGCCCCATGGGGAGCATATGCCGTGGTAAACTCCCAGCTTCTGGAAGAGCTAAGATAATGGCCGCAGGAAACATGAATCAAATCAATGTAAGGCTCGCACATTTTACAATACAAAATAGCGTCCTCAAGCTCTAAGCCCCCCTTTAAATGCTCAGAACCGCTGACGCGTATTTCGATCATAAAGTCCGGTCCCATAGCCTCCCGAATCGCCGCTAACAATTCGATGGTAAATCTCGCCCTGTTTTCAAAAGAGCCGCCATATTCATCTTCGCGTTTATTGTACATGGGAGATAAAAACTGTGCCGGAAGCCATCCATGGCCGCAATGAATCATAATGCCTTCCCAGCCGGCGTCCCGAAACCACTTGCAAGCTTCAATGTGCTCCTTGATATGCTCTTTTATTTCGTCTTTGGTAAATGCATCTACATGGGTAACGCCATCCTCCAAATCCTTCTCGGAAGGTCCTTTGGGATTGATGCCGTCTCCGATGTAAGTTTTAATTTCTCCGGTAGAAAGCAATTCTCCAATGGGAAGCGCACCGTAGCTTTTAATCATATCGGCTGTCTTCTTGGTAATCAAAAAGATTTCATCCTCTCTGGAAGAAAAGTCGATATCTGGTTCGAAGGGAAACCGCTTGCAGTAGGTATGGTTTGGGCTCAATTCTCCCAGCACAACGCTTCCGGCCCCTCCTGCCGCTTTCGCCTCCAACATGCGAAAGGCCCTCTCTGGCATAGGCGGATAATAACCGAATGCGTCAGCCTCCATGTAATGTTCAAAAGCAAACAGGGCAGGCGCCGCTTCAATCCTGTTCTTAATGGTCTTCGTTCCTACCTGAATTGGACTGAAGAGATGAGGAAAATATTTGTTGGTTTCAGACATCATCAATAACCCCTTTCTTTGATATGAGTTCTTATAAAACTATCATAGCAAAATTTTTATTTTCTGCCTATCGTTAATCAAAGACCAGGTGTTGGCTAAGCAACATTTTATTGTCAGATGTTGTTAATTCTTATACTCCCGGTTTAACTCATCCTCCGCTTCCCGGTCTTCATCCGTCATATATTTGCGGAAAATTTTCTCCAAGGTCAAATTCTGCATCCAGGTAAATACGGACGGCATCAGTAAGATCGCAATGGGCATCACATAAATAATGACCCCTGCAACTACAATATAGAGAAATAATACGATGGTCTTTGGTAAATTCAAAATCGCCATCAAAGCTGCATTTTTCATAATAGACCGGAGATTATTCTGGAATCGGGCGATATACGGGAACAGGTAAGACGCCCATATCGTCTCCAAGGCCAATAAAACCCCAAACAGCACATATACCTTCCCCAAGGGATTACCGGTCTTGTCCAATGCCTGCATAATCCTCAAATCCCAGGAGAACACAATCCCCACAATAAGCACAATCAGCCAGGCGAGAGTACTCTGTTTAAAATTCGTCTTAAAGGCGTGCCAATATTCACTGCCGATATAACCTCTGTCATTTTTCAAGGATTTCTGCACGGTATAATATAAAGCCGTCAGAGAAGCTCCCACGGTAAAAACAGGAATACAGGTAATGATAAAAATAAAGCTCAGCCAAATACAGTCCACCAGCTTTGAAATTCCTCTAAACAGACCATTGTCCATATTAAACAAACGATTCATCTTCTATTCTTCCTTTCCTGTAAGCCAACCGATACGATAGACTGTATTGTATCATATGAAAAGCTTTATTGTCAATTTTTCAGCATAACCCCGTCAGCCATCTCCAAAAGCTCCTCCAGCCGCTGTATGTACGGCGTCTCAGCCGCTATGCTCCCATATCCCGTCCTTGCATGAATAAAGGGCATTTCGGCAAAGGAAGCCGCCTCATAATCCATCTGGGTATCTCCCACATACACTGCTGCATCCAGTTGATTCCGCTGCGCCACCAGGCGGATATTCTCTCCTTTGGAGCGCCCCGTATTGCCATAGCTTTCAAAATCGTCAAAATAGCCCTCCAGGCCATAGTAATTCAAGAACGCTTCAATATATCCCACCTGACAGTTGCTGACAATAAACAGATGATACCTTTCTTTCAGCTTGGCCAAAGCCTCTGTCACTCCTTCAAACAGAACTCCACCGTGCTCCCGGATATATGCAGTTTCTACCCCCACGCAGTGCTCCAATACCTTCTTTCGCTCCTGGGGAGCAAGAGTTCCGAACAAAATCTCTCCAATCTCATCCATGGTCTTTCCCATCACAGACTGAATGGACTCCCGGGTGACCATTTGCTTTACTTTGGGATAATCTTTTAACGCCAGTACCCAGGAATCCGCCACCTGAGCGGAGGAGTCCCACAACGTCCCATCCAAATCAAATAAAATTCCTTTTTTCATTCTCCTACTCCTTCTAAAAAAGGATATGCTTCTCCGCCACCGGACGGCGCCTTCTAAAAAGGCGCGCCCATATGGAAAATTAGCATATCCTTTTTCTGATTAGCATCTTGTTTTGCCCTTTAATGGCGCCACATTGCCTTTTCTCCCATTACACAGCCATTTCTTTTAAATCATCTGCAATAATCAGCTTCGCTTCCGTAGCTTCCTGAATCTGCTCTACCGTGAATTCCGGGTTATACTCTTTTAATACGAGACCCTCAGGAGTTACATCGATCACTCCCATCTCGGTAACGATCATATTTACCTGACCTTTCGCGGTAAGGGGTAAGGTACACTCTTTTAAAATTTTATGTTTGCCCTTATTGGTATGCTCCATAGCCACAATAACCTTTCTGGCGCCTACCACCAGGTCCATGGCTCCCCCCATCCCCGGCACCATTTTTCCGGGAATGATCCAGTTGGCAATATTGCCTTTTTCATCTACCTGGAGAGAACCTAATACCGTAGCGTCCACATGGCCGCCCCGGATAATAGCGAAGGAATCCGCACTGCTAAAGAATACTCCTGTAGGCTCAACACCTGCCGGCGCTCCTCCTGCGTTTACGATGTAAGGCGCATCTTCTTCCGAATCCGCCTGAGCCTTTAACCCCAGAAATCCATTCTCTGACTGCAGGGTAATGGAAACGGAAGGATCCAGATAAGCGGGAACCAGAGTAGGCAGGCCAATCCCCAGATTTACCACATCGCCGTCCTTTAATTCTTTTGCCACACGTGCGGCAATAAAAGCTTTCTTATCTTCCATTAGTTGCTACCTCCTTCCAAAATGTAGTTTACGAAAACGCCCGGCGTCTCCACATATTCCGGCCCAATGGCTCCGGCTTCCACATGCTGCTCTGCCTCTACAATTACAATGTCGGCAGCCATAGCCATCATGGGATTGAAGTTTCTGGTAGATCCTTTGTAGCGGATATTTCCTACCGCGTCTACCTGATGTGCCTGAATCAGCGCAATATCAGCTCTCAAGGGCTTCTCCAGCAAATATTCTACTCCGTCTACTTCCACTACAGACTTGCCTTCTGCAACGGTAGTTCCGATTCCGGTAGGAGTTAAAAATCCTCCCAGTCCCGCTCCGCCGCAGCGCACCTGCTCTGCTAAAGTCCCCTGGGGCACCAAAACCAAATCCAGCTCCCCTGCGCTGTACTGCTGTCCACAGACCTTGTTTAAGCCCACATGGCTGGCAATCAGCTTTTTGCACTGACGCGTATCCAAAAGTTTTCCAGTACCCTTCCCTGCAAACCCCGCATCATTACAGATAACCGTCAAATCCTTTGCCCCGCTTTCCACGATGGCATCCACCAGACGTTCTGCTGTCCCATTGGTCATAAATCCGCCGATCATAATCGTCATGCCGTCTTTAAACAGGCCGACAGCTTCCTTCTGGGTAATCTGTTTTACCTTTCCCATAAAAAACTCCTTTCATTTCTCTCATAAATTTATAGCAAAACCGCGGTAAATATCGTAACGGCTTAGCTTTCTTCTGCAACGTCCTTTGCCAAAACATCCTCTACTTTATTCAGGGACAATTCCAGCTCCAAAAGCTGCTCTTTGCTCACTTCTCCCGGCGCTTCTGTCAAAAGGCAAGAAGCGTCTTTTACCTTGGGGAATGCGATGACGTCCCGAATGGATTCTGCTTGTACCATCAGCATTACCATCCGGTCCAGACCGTAAGCAAGCCCCGCATGAGGAGGAACTCCATATTTGAAAGCGTTCAGCAAAAATCCAAACTGCTCATTGGCGCTCTCTTTGGTAAAGCCCAGCGCCTCCAGCATCTTCTCCTGAATCTCATTTCGGTGAATACGGACGGAACCGCCTCCCAGCTCCGTACCGTTTAATACGATATCATAAGCATCCGACCGGACAGAACCGGGATCACTGTCTATTTTATCCCAGTCTTCTTCCATTGGCATGGTGAAGGGATGATGCTTCGCCGTAAAGCGTCCTTCCTCCTCAGACCACTCCAGCAAGGGGAATTCGGTCACCCACAAAAAGTCAAACCGGCTCTTGTCTATCAATTCCAGTTCCCTGGCCAATTCCAGACGTAAGCTGCCCAGCACATCCCAGACAACCTGATTCTTATCCGCCGCAAACAGCAGAAGGTCTCCGGCTTCTCCTTTCATGGCTTTTGCCAAAGCGGACAATTCCTCCGGAGTCATAAATTTTGCAAAGGAGGATTTGTAAGCGCCGTCCGCCCCAATGGAAAGATAAGCCAGTCCCTTGGCTCCATAACCTTTTGCAAATTCCACTAATTTGTCGATTTTTTTTCTGGACATGGCTCCCTGGCCTTTTACATTGATGCCCCGGACAGAGCCCCCCTGATCTAAGGCTCCTGTAAACACGCCGAAGCCGCAGCCTGCCACAACATTTGACACATTCACAAGCTCCATGCCAAAACGAGTATCCGGCTTGTCGGAACCGAAACGGTCCATGGCCTCCTGCCAGGTCATCCGGGGAAGGGGAAGGGTGATTTCCAATCCAATCGCCTCCCGGAATACGTATTGCAAAAGACGTTCGTTTATCTCCATCACATCCTCTGCATCTGCAAAGGAAAGCTCCATATCCGCCTGGGTAAACTCCGGCTGACGATCCGCTCGCAGATCCTCGTCCCGGAAGCATCGGGCAATCTGAAAATACCGGTCAAACCCAGAGCACATCAACAACTGTTTAAACAGCTGGGGAGACTGGGGCAATGCGTAAAAATTCCCGGGGTGCACCCGGCTTGGTACTAAGTAATCTCTGGCTCCCTCCGGTGTAGACTTGGTTAAAATCGGAGTTTCAATTTCCAGAAATCCTTCTTGTTCCATAAAATTACGCAAAAGCATAGAAACCTTGCTCTTCATCATCATGTTTCGCTGCAAATCCGGCCGGCGAAGATCTAAGAAACGATAGCGCAGCCGCAGATCGTCTTTGGTCTGGCTGTTCTCCTCCACCGGAAACGGGGGCGTTTCGGATTCGGACAAAATCCGCAGCTCCCTGGCAATTACTTCAATGTCTCCCGTTATGAGATTTTCGTTCACGGCGGCCGTCCGTTTTTGAACCACGCCTTTTACCGCCACCACAAACTCGCTTCGCAATGTTCCTGCTTTGGCAAAGCCTTCCTCTCCGATTTGGGGCTCGTCAAACACAACCTGCAAAAGACCGGAACGATCTCTTACGTCTATAAAAATTAAGCTTCCCAGATTTCTTCTTTTCTGCACCCAACCCATAACAGTTACTTCCTGCTGCAGTACTTCCTTTGATACTTCTGTACATCTATGGGTCCGTTTCCATCCTTTCATGGATTCTGCCATACAATTTCCTCCTCTAAATTTGTCCCCATCACAGACGCTGTTTTTGCGCCCCGCATTTATCCCGATGGTAAACACCGCTTTTATGCCGCAGCTTTGTACCGGATCCTCTCCGAAAAACTATCGGAAAAACTCCAGGATTTCCTGATACCCTTCTTTGGCCAACTGTTCCTTCTGGAACTTCTTATTCTTATTCATACGCACCACCAGCACCTGACAGCCCGCCGCCCGTTCCTGCTGAGCCTGGGCGATAACTTTCTGGAGCTTCTCCCCGGAATAGCCTTTTTCAATCAAAAAGGCTTTCTTCACCGGCTGGCTTGGAATTTCAAATCCCTGCTCCATCAAAAGCAAAATAATCCGCTCAAATCCAATGGAAAATCCGCAGGCCGGAACGTCTTTTCCGGTAAAATTCCCAATCATTTTATCGTATCTTCCGCCTCCCCCGCAGCTTCCTCCGAACTGGGGCATGGCAATCTCAAAAATTGTTCCGGTATAATAGGACATGCCCCGCACCAGGGTAGGATCGAATACCAGATCAAACTTTGCCGCCTTCGTAGCGTTGACACTGGCTATAATCTCCGACAGGCTGCTTTTTACTTCTTCCTCCAGAAATTCTCCTAAAATATCGTAAAGGCAGGTAAGGCCGTCAGAAGCTTCTTTGATCGTTGTAAACAGCCCTAGATACTTGTCAATTACTTCTCTTGAAAAGCCGCATCCTTCCAGCTCTCTCTCTACGCCCTCCAGTCCAATCTTATCCATTTTATCCAGAATAATAAATACGCTGTCGTAGGCCTCCTCCGGAAAACCGCTATAGGCGGCCATGGCTTTTAAAATTCTCCGTTCATTAATGCGGATCTGGAAATCTGCAAAGCCCAGTTTGCCCAAGGTGGCTGTGGTAGCTAAAATCAGCTCTATCTCCGCCAAGTTCCCCGGTTCGCCCAAAATATCGATATCGCACTGCATAAATTGGCGGTACCGCCCTCTCTGAGGCCTGTCCGCCCGCCAAACATTTCCCATCTGCAGCGCTTTAAAGGGTGAGGGCAGATTGTTGGCATTGTTGGCGTAAAACCGCGCCAAGGGCACCGTCAGGTCATAACGCATCCCAAAATCCACCACGTCTTCCTCTGTCTGGGCGGTCTCAAGATTCAGCTTCTCCCCCCGCTTTAACACTTTAAAAATCAGTTTTTCATTCTCGCCCCCCTGTTTATTGCTCAGGTTCGCTATGTTCTCCATGCAGGGCGTTTCAATGGGGGTAAACCCAAAGCTGCGGTAAGTATCCTTGATGACGCCCATCACATAGTCCCGAAGCAGCATCTCCTGGGGCAGCATATCTTTCATGCCGTTTACAGGCTTTTTTGCTAATGGCATATATCGTTTCCTTTCGTATCCCTCACATCAGATTTACGGCGCCTTCCTGCGCCTTTTATAGGAACCCCTCCGGGAACCCTATAATCATAAGTTCTATTATAGGAACCCCTTCGGGAACCCTATAATCATAAGTTCTATTATATTTTTGTATTGGGGCAAAGTCAACCTTAAATGTGATTCTTTTTCAGCTCTAAATAGTACAATATGTATGCCGTTTGAAATTATTTCTTATTTCCAAGCATTATACCTTCAATATAATGTCGTTCCCTGGAAAATACTTTATTTGCCTCGTCTCTTTTTTGTTCCGCTGCCTGTACCTGATTGGCAGAAAAATAGGCATAAACATAATAATCTGAACATTTTATGGTTCTTCGCTCTCATTTATTTTGTCACAAAATACTTACTTACGTTAAACACCTATAGAATCAACTATACAATGAACACAGCAGCTTAGGTAATTCATTTAAACTATTTATTGATATTACATTCGGTGGTACATTACTATAAGTTCTGTTCAACCAAATTGCACTTATTCCTAAATCAATACAAGGATATATATCTGTCATCAAATCATCGCCAATATATATATACATATTATTTTCACTATACTTTTTTAATTTTTCAAAAAAATCATACTCAGGTTTCGCTATTTTCATTTCGCTGGCGTATTTTTTTACAACAAAATACTTTTCTATATTTGTCACTTGTATTTTATTTTGCTGCTGCGACATTTCACCATTACTAGCTATTCCTTTTTCTATTTCTTTCAATTGTTCTAAACAAGTTATTACATCATCGAAAAGTACCCAGTTTGCTTCAAGCTCTTTCTTGTACTCATAAAAAATCATCTTGGATTCTTCAAATGATAACATTTTATCTTCCACTCTAAAAAAATCCATGATTCTCATTGCACCTTGTTCTTCAAAGGAAAGATTCTTTCGTAAATATTCCGAAAAATATTTACTTGAAATATCTTTCCAAATCTTAGAATAATCTTTTACATTTAATTTATAGCTTTTCATAATATAATTTATTGCTTTTCTCTCACTTTTACTATAATCCACTAATGTATTATCTATATCAAAAAAAATCATAGATACCCTCATCTTTCTTATTTTTTCAAATCATAATTTAATAAATGTATATATATTAAAACAACTTCGTATAAATTATATCTTTATTATTACTTTCCGTAAAGTATATCGTGGAACACATGGGAAAAACTTTTACAGCCAATGCCATTGCCAAGTTTCTCAGTTCAGGTGTGCCGCAGGCTGCCAGAGGAATCGGATCGAGAGGTTGCCAATCTCTTTGAAATCAAAGACCACTACCCGAAATATGTGGTAACGCTGGACAAACTGGCCACTGGTTGGATTTAGCTGTCTTATTTGAAAAAAAAGCTTGACTGTAAACCTTGTTGATACCTTATATTTTAAAGGAAATAATAATTTTGTAATCGGAGGATACGATTTATGTGCAGAATCGTGTGGGAGCGCTGATTGAACATCCGGGAGTTTACCCGAATATGAACGGAAAAGAGAATATAAAACTTAAAGGGGGGCGTGTGTCCCTTCGTCTGACGAAGGTATAAGTAAAAAAGAAATGAAATAGATTCTCAGAATAGGAGGTAAGCGTTATGACGATAAAAGAGGCTGAAGAACGGACAGGTTTGACACGTTCCAATATACGTTTTTATGAAAAAGAAAAACTGATAGAACCGTCACGAAACGACAAAAACGGATATAGAGATTATTCCGAAAAAGATATTGATCACATTAAAAAAATTGCTTATTTGCGGACACTGGAAATTTCCATTGAAGATATCCGTAATATCATATTTAATAAAGCGCCATTGGCAGAAATTATAAGAAAACAAACTACAACAATCCAAACACAAATAGAGGGTTTAAATCAGGCAAAAGCCATGTGTGAAAGAATGCTTGAATCTGGAAATATCAGTTTTGACGAATTACAGGTTGA
>CAMNQH010000008.1 GCA_946549035.1 uncultured Lachnospiraceae bacterium
CCTTGTAACTTGCTGATAAGGGCAAAAACAAGGGAAAAGGATACATATTTTGAGGCTGGACATACCTCAAAGCCTTGAAAATAAAGGAAAGTTAAGACAGTTAGTAGATAAACTAAGAATTTATCCATTTGTAAACTTTCTGTCAAAAGCTCTCACTGTCTCGCGGTTCCGTTCATCGTCATAAATATTTGATTCAAAATATCTTCCTCCGCAAACCTCCTTCAAATATCCTTCCTTCAGTTCCATAGCCATAAACGCAGGATAATTGTACCCCTCTGCATCTGCTATTTCATAAACTTTCGCTTCCTTGAACCCAAACTGGGGATAGTACTCCGGTCTTCCAAAAAACAGAATTGCGCCATAATCAAGCTGTTTCGCCCGTCCTATCATGGTATGAATCAGTGCCCCTCCAACGCCTATCCGCTGATATTCTGGTAACACGCTCAGTGGTCCAAAGTTCAGAACGGGAAGCGACTGGTTCTCTTTTTTCACAACTGCGTTACTGCAAATAATATGCCCGACAATCGTCCCATCTTCCAGTTCCGCAACCAAACTGAGCGCCATAATCCCATCCCTGTGCCGCAATTCATGAACCATCCAATGCTCATAGGGGCAGCCAATCTGTCCCCGTTTGATTCTGTCAGGATACCCGAAGGCGGCTCTTGTTATTTCCTCTACTCTTAGATAATCTTTTTCTTCTTCAAGTCTAACATTTATCTCCATACAATCCTCCAAACCCCGATTTGTCTCTTACAACAACACTAACAGTATACCACGCCATTAAATATAATTCCACATCTTATTTAGACAAAGTGCGGAGCAATTCCTCGCTCCGCACTTCACTATATCTATATTATCTTCAGTAAAATCATCTGCCTATCTGCTTCTCTCATAATCCACATCATGTGTCTGATACACAGGATGATTATTTCTTGCACTTTCAGCAGATTTTATATCTTCCATGAAATTTTCCACCGCCTTCACATACACCTCTGCCTGTTCCAGTGTACATATCCGGTTTTCTGGTATGATTTCCTCACTTATTTCAGAAACTTTTATGGCTTGTTTCGTCTGCACATTCCAGAATCCCGCCAATTGGTACTCCGTTCCCCGCCCGTTATAATCCTCATACACCGGAACCACTTCCCCTTTGGAAGTCTGCCACGAGGCAATCTCCGGGAACGTGACAAGCCTGTCATACTGAGGGAGAGAGGTACGGTACTCCCTTAACAGCTTGCCGAGAGGGGTATAACCATACGGGGAAGCTGCCCGTATATCCCTCTTTTCTTCTACAAGCCTTGCAAATTCCCTTACCACCGGAATTATGGATAACAGCTTATAAAGGATTGCTTTGAGTTTGTCCAGTGCATTGATGAAATCCAGCCGCTTTTCAAACTCCTTATCCAGCACACCAATATCCTCTAAAAGCCCCTCCTTTTTTGCCTGTATCTGTTCTTTTTCGTCTGCCACTTTCCAGACATCACGCAAAAGACGCTCTTTATCGGAATGCAAGGTAAGCGTATCTATTTTTAAGGACAGATTTTCCTGCTTTATTTCCTCCTGCTCTGCCATCAGTTTTTTGGAATATTAAAGTTGAAACACTTAGTGAAGATATATCGACTAATACTCTTTTCTGTGATATGATAAGGATGAATTATTATAGGACAGAAAGGGGTATTTTCTATGGAAGATACGTCTGAAAATAGAGAAGATAAATTAAAAGAGAAGCTATTAAAGAACGTGAGTATTGGACTTCTGGCTCACGTAGACGCCGGTAAAACCACACTGGCGGAAGGATTGTTATATGTTAGCGGCAATATCCGTAAATTAGGCAGAGTAGATCATAAAGATGCATTTTTGGATACTTATGGGATGGAACGGGAGCGGGGGATTACCATATTTTCCAAACAGGCCCGCCTGGACCTGGGGGAGAAAAAGGTTACTCTGCTGGATACTCCGGGGCACGGGGATTTTTCCGGGGAGATGGAGCGTACCCTGCAGGTTTTGGATTATGCCATTCTCGTAATCAGCGGAGCTGACGGCGTACAAGGACATACGGGAATCTTATGGAAGCTGTTGGCCCGTTATCGCATACCGGTGTTTGTATTTATTAATAAAATGGATCAAGAGGGCACGAATCAAAACGCCCTTATGAAAGAATTGCATACGCGCCTGTCGGAAAACTGTGTGAATTTCACGCAAACCTCTCAGGAAGAATTCTGGGAGAATTTGGCTTTCTGCGAAGAAACGGCTATGGAGCAGTATCTGGAGCAAGGCAAAGTCTCTAAAGAGCATATAAGAAACATGATCCGGGAGCGGAGCGTGTTTCCATGTTATTTTGGTTCCGCATTAAAGCTTTGGGGCGTAGATGCTCTGGTGGAAGGGATTTTGCAGTATACGGAATGTAAGAAATATCCAGATACTTTTGGCGCCCGGGTTTTTAAAATCTCCCGGGATGAACGAGGAAATCGACTGACCCATATGAAAATTACCGGCGGGAGTTTGAAAGTAAAGGCTCCCCTATGGGGAAAGGTTCAAAAGGGCGCTGTCCGAAAGCAGGAGGAGACAGAAGTATGGCAGGAAAAGGCAGATCAGCTGCGTTTTTATTCCGGCAGCGGCTATGAGCTGATGAACGAGGCGGACGCCGGAAGTATCTGCGCCGTAACAGGCCTGACTCATACGTTTGCAGGAGAAGGGCTGGGAATGGAGGAGGACGTGATAACGCCCCTTCTTGCTCCTGTCTTGCATTACCGCCTTTTGCCGCCGGAGGGATGCAATGTGCATACGCTTCTGCGCCAGCTTTATGAATTAGAAGAAGAGGAGCCGCTTTTGCATATTTTATGGCGGGAAGAGACGGGAGAGATTCATATCCAGCTTATGGGAGAGGTGCAGATTGAGGTGCTGAAAGCCATAATTCTGGAACGGTTTCAAACGGCCGTGGAATTCGGAGAAGGAAGCATCGTCTACAAAGAAACCTTAGTTGAACCGGTGGAGGGGGTAGGCCATTTTGAACCCTTGCGCCATTATGCGGAGGTGCATCTTTTCATGGAACCGGGGGAGCCGGGGAGCGGACTGGTGTATTCCTCTTCCTGCAGTGAAGACATGCTGGATGGAAACTGGCAGCGCCTGATTTTGACGCATTTGGAAGAAAAAAAGCATAAAGGCGTTCTTACCGGTTCTGACATAACAGATATGAAGATCACTCTGATTGCAGGGCGCGCCCATCAAAAACATACGGAAGGCGGTGATTTTCGTCAGGCCACCTACCGGGCCGTGCGGCAGGGACTGAAAATAGGAAACTGCCGTTTGCTGGAACCGGTATATGAGTTTTCTCTGGAAGTGCCGGATGAAATGATCGGGCGGGCTATGACGGACATTCGCCGGATGCATGGAACCTGTTTGGGACCGCAAACCTTGTCCGGCCAGGAAGGATTGTCATTGCTGACAGGAACTGTCCCGGCGGCGGCCATGCAGGGGTATCAGGCCCAGGTAATTTCCTATACAAAGGGGAAAGGAAGAATGTCCTGCAGTCTGAAAGGCTATGAGCCGTGTCATAATGAGGCGGAAGTGATAGAGGCCATGGGCTATGACTCCGAACGTGATTTGGAAAATCCCACCAGTTCTGTTTTCTGCGCTCATGGAGCGGGATTTCTGGTGGATTATAATCAGGTGTATGACTATATGCATCTGGAGGGACAGCTGGATTCCAAAAGAGCCAGAAGAAACGAAGAGCCGCAGGAAATAGAGACTTTTCCTTTAGCTCATCAGAGAAATGATGAAAAGGAGCTGGAGGAGATTTTTCGGCGTACCTACGGGGAACAGAGACAAGAACGCAGAAGCTGGAAAAAAAAGACCGTTCATAAAGCTCCAGAACCCTCTGTATACAAAACCGTGTCTAATCAGAAAAAAACAGAGAGCGGCAGGGAATATCTTCTGGTGGACGGTTATAATATTATTTTCGGTTGGGAAGAATTGAATGAGCTGGCTCAGACGGATATTGGAGCTGCCAGGGGAATGCTTATGGATGTATTGAGCAATTATCAAGGATATAAAAAAAATACGCTGATTTTGGTATTTGATGCATACAAGGTGGAGGGGAATCCTGGAACTACAGAAAAATATCACAATATTTATGTGGTGTATACAAAAGAAGCAGAGACGGCGGATCAATATATTGAAAAAGCAACCCATGAAATTGCAGGAAAACACAAGGTCACCGTGGCAACTTCCGACGGCTTAGAACAGATGATTATTTTGGGACAAGGGGCGGTGCGTATGTCTGCAAAAGGGCTTTGGGAAGAATTAAAGGCCGCCAATCGGGAGATATCTGGGATGCTTGGCAGTACAGAAGCAGCAGGAGATAAAAACTATTTGTTTGACCAGTTGTCGAAAGAGTTATCAGATCAGCTGGAAGAAATTCGCCTGGGGCAAACAGATGGAGCACATAAGTAGTAAGAAAGAGAGAAAAGCAGCATGAGGCTGCTTTCAAATAGGAGATTAAAAATCATATGGGAATCATCAACAGAACACCAAGAATAACGTATCTGATTGATAGTGAGAACGTAAGCGACGCATGGATCCGCCTTTTGCCAGAACTGAAAAAAAGGGACAGGATCGTAGTATTTTATACGGAAAATACCTCCAATCTGGCGGCGGATAGCGTAAGGATGATTACAGAGTATAAAAAATATGATATCACTTGGGAAAAATGTTTTACCGGCAACAATGCACTGGATTTTCAACTGGTATCCAGGCTGGGTTTTTATATTTGCCAGGAGCCGGGGGATGAATATGTGATTATGTCCAACGATACTGGATATGACCCTGCAATCAAGTATTGGGTTCAGGCGGGATACACTCTGAAACGTATTCCAGTCCATACGGGAAAATCTTCCCGGAAGGAACCAAAACGACTGCTGCCAGGCTCCGCCAGAAATTATAAGAAGGTAAGAAAACCTACCGTTAAAAAAGCCGCGCCCATAAAAGCAAGTATGCCTTCTGTGGAGAGGAGAGAAGAGCTTCCCAAGATGGAAGAGAAGGAACCGTCTATACTGCAGATGGAGAGGAAAGAAATTCCCCTTCTGTCCGGAGAGCAGGAGGAAATTCTTGCATCGTCGGAACCAAAGAAGGAAGAGACAGCTTCCCCGGATTCTGCTTCTTTGTCACAAAATACGGATTCGGAACCTCAGATTCCGGTGGAATGCGTCCTAAAGCTTTGCAGATCCATTCCCATTCATAAACCAAACTGGCTTCATGAGGCTCTGGTGGCTCTGCTGGGGGCGGAGGATGGACGGGAAGTCTATTATTTTTTAAAGGACAACCAGGAATTTCATGATAAATTTACAGATTTATATATAAAAGAAAAAAATGACCGGATCGATAATTATATCCAGGCAGTTTTGCTGGGGCATCACTTGGAGCCGTTTGATTCCGAAGAATTGCGAAATGTGCTTTTTCAATGCGCGCCCAACAATTTTAGCGGGATTTACCGAAAAATGATAGAAACCTTCGGGAAAGAGATGGGTCCTCAATATTATACAGCTTTAAAACCACATATCCGTATGATTCGAAGAATGTAAGCTTTGCCGTCAGATGTTAAGAAAACGGAAAGAAAGGAGATGAGTGATTGCGGATTCATGAATTACTAAAAGAAAAAGTCTATGAATCGGTGGTTTCCGTACTGCCGATCACAGGGATTGTACTGTTGCTGAGCGTCAGCGCAGCCCCCCTGTCTCCGGCGGCATTGGTGCTGTTTTTATTTGGGGCGCTGCTTCTGGTATTTGGAATGGGATTTTTTACGATGGGAGCGGATATGTCTATGATTCCCATGGGGGAAGGAATTGGCGTCCAGTTAAGCAAAGCAAAAAAGATTATTACTCCTGTCCTGGTCTGCTTTGTGCTTGGGGTGCTGATTACTATGGCGGAGCCGGATTTACAGGTGCTGGCGGAACAGGTTCCTGCCGTGCCAAACCTGGTGCTGGTGTTGACGGTAGCGGTTGGCGTGGGATTTTTTCTGGTGCTGGCGGAACTGAGAATGCTGCTAAAGGTGCCCTTGTCTTATCTGCTGGTATTTTTTTACGGATTGATTTTTATATTGCTGTTTTTTACACCGGATTCTTTTATCCCGGTGTCTTTTGATTCTGGCGGCGTAACCACAGGCCCTATTACGGTGCCGTTTATCATGGCTTTTGGTATTGGTATCGCGTCGGTTCGAAGCGATAAAAATTCCAGCAGCGACAGCTTTGGATTGATTGCGTTATGTAGTATCGGGCCGATTCTTTCGGTGTTGCTGCTGGGGGTATTTTATCAGCCCGCAGACGCAGTGTATACGCCGGTGGAGCTTACGGAGCTTGATTCTACCAGGGAAGCGGCGGCGGAATTTGCAAAGGCTCTCCCGGTATATTTTAAGGAAGTAGCGGTGGCTGTGCTTCCGATTGTGCTGTTATTCTTTGTATTCCAGCTGGCGTTTCGCAGATTTCGCCGTCATCAGGTGGGAAAAATCATATCCGGCCTGGTATATACTTATTTGGGATTGGTGCTTTTTTTGACAGGAGTGAATGTGGGATTTATGCCGGCGGGCCAGTATATCGGCTCCTCCTTGGCTTCGGGCGGGCAGAAATGGCTGCTTTTGCCGGTGGGGGTTCTCATTGGTTATTTTATTGTCCGGGCGGAGCCGGCGGTTCAAGTCTTGACCAAGCAGGTGGAGGAGGTATCCAACGGATTTATTACCCAAAAATCCATTCGCCACAGTCTTTCTATCGGTGTGGCGGTTTCCGTGGGGATTGCGATGCTTCGGATTCTCACAGGCGTTTCTATCCTGTGGTTTTTGATTCCTGGATATGCAATATCCATTGTCATGACGTTTTTTGTGCCTCAGATTTTTACGGGCATTGCCTTTGACTCCGGCGGCGTGGCCAGCGGGCCTATGACGGCTACCTTTTTTCTGCCTCTTGCCATGGGAGCCTGCGAGACGTTGGGGGGAAATATTTTAACGGATGCATTTGGAATCGTAGCCATGGTGGCAATGACGCCCCTTTTGACCATTCAGGTGTTGGGACTTGTGGGAAAGCTGAACCACAGGGCGGAGAAAAAACGAGCCCAGATGTTGTTGGCCAGCTTAGAAGACGGTATCTTGTATTTTGATGAGGAGGAGGGGTGAGCATGGCGATCAAAAAGGGCGTAAGGCTTTTGATTTCCATTGTAGAGCGAGGACAGGGAAAGGAGCTTAGGAAGTTCTACACCGGTTATGGGATGACGTGTCATTTTCAGACGGTGGGACGGGGAACGGCTTCTTCTGATTTGTTGGACATTTTGGGAGTGGGAAGCACAGAGCGGGATATTTTATTTACCTTTGGAGAAAGAAACCGAATGCAGCGGATGTTGTTTCAGATGCAGGATGGAGAACAGCCTTCGCTGCGGGCTCGGGGAATTGCCTTTGGAATGCCGCTGACGGCTTTGAATACCTTAGCGGCGGCAGTATTGATGAAGGATGGAGCGTTACATAGCTTGGAAGGAGCGGGAAGTATGCAGCAGACAATGGAAGAAGATCACAGCCTGGTTTTGATTGTGGTAAACCAGGGACATACAGACGAGGTTATGAATACGGCCCGGGAAGCCGGGGCCAGAGGGGGGACGATTATACGTTCCCACTGGGCGGGAAGTGAGGAGTCGGAGAGCTTTTACGGCATTACCCTTCAGGCGGAAAAAGAGATTATCGCTATTGTGGCCGGGGCGCAGCGGCGGAATTTGATTATGGAATCTGTCAACAAAAAACATGGTATGAATACGGAGGCTGGGGCAATGATTTGCTCCGTAGCTATAGACCAGATGCAAAGGTTGGGATAATATGGAGACAAGAGTAGCGATTATTGGGGTTATTGTGGAAGAAGAAGCGTCGGTGGAGAAGCTGAATCAGCTTCTTCACCATTATAGTCAGTATATTGTGGGGCGCATGGGGATACCCTACCGAGAGAAGGGAATCAACATTATCAGCATTGCCATAGACGCACCCCAGGATATTATCAGCGCCCTGTCAGGAAAGCTGGGAGCTTTAAAAGGGGTGAGCTGCAAGGCGGTGTATTCTAAGGTATAAAAAGAACAGAAAAATTCAGGGAGGTAACGCTATGAGTTTTAACCAGACGCCCTCTTCCAACCGGGTTCATATCGGGTTTTTCGGAAGAAGGAATGCAGGAAAATCCAGCGTTGTGAATGCAGTTACAGGGCAGGAACTGGCAGTGGTATCAGAGATAAAAGGGACCACCACCGATCCGGTACAAAAGGCTATGGAGCTGCTGCCTTTAGGTCCTGTAGTGATTATCGACACACCGGGAATTGACGATGAAGGGGCTCTGGGAGAGCTGCGGATAAAAAAAACACGGCAGATACTGAATAAAACAGATGTGGCTGTGCTGGTGGTGGATATTCGGGAGGGGAAAAATTCTTCCGATAAAGCATTGCTCGCTTTATTTAAGAAGAAAGAGATTCCTTATTTGGTAGTTTATAATAAGGCGGATTTGCTGGCGGATACAAAGGAAGAATCAGTGCTGACGTCTCAAAACGAAAATCAAACATCAGCCCGGCATTTGGAGCTTTCTGTCAGCGCAAAGACGAAAGAAGGAATTCAGAAGCTGAAGGAATGTCTGGCTTCTCTGGCAAAGCAGGAAGAGGGGGACAAACGAATTGCAGGGGATCTGGTGAATCCTTCAGATTTTGTGGTACTGGTGACGCCCATTGATAAGGCTGCTCCTAAGGGAAGACTGATCCTGCCCCAGCAGCAGACGATTCGGGACTTATTGGAAGCAGATGCGGTTACCATCGTGGTAAAAGAGGACAGGCTAAAAGAGACGCTCCGCCGGCTGGGCCAAGCGCCTAAGCTGGTGATTACAGACAGCCAGGTGTTTGCCAAAGTGGCAAGGGATACGCCTAAAGAAGTGCTTCTGACCTCTTTTTCGATTTTATTTGCCAGATACAAAGGAAATCTTTCCTCCCTTGTCCGGGGAGCGGCAGCGATCGGCAAGCTAAAAGACAAAGATCAGGTTTTGATTTCCGAGGGATGCACTCACCACAGGCAGTGCGACGATATTGGCTCTGTGAAGCTGCCGGGGTGGCTGAAAGAGTATACCGGCAAGGAGCTTACAATTTCCTTTTCTTCCGGCACAGAATTTCCGGAAAATCTAAAGGACTATGGCCTTGTGATTCATTGCGGCGGTTGTATGCTGAATGAGCGGGAAATGAAATATCGGCTGAAATGCGCCGAAGATGCAGAGGTTCCCATGACCAATTATGGGATTGCCATTGCTTTTATGAAGGGGATTTTAAGGAGAAGCCTGGAAGTGTTTCCGGAGGTGTTATCCGATCTGGAACCCAATAAAAATACAAAGAAGAGGTAAAACATGAAAGAAAAAAATATTGATTTACAAAACAAAACAATCTTAATCACAGGCGCGGCAGGTTTCATCGGGGGAAATCTGGCAGTAAAGCTGTTTGAAACCGTCTCTCCCATAACAATTGTCGGAATAGACAACATGAATGATTATTACGACGTATCCATCAAAGAATACCGGCTGCGCCAGATAGAGGCTGCGTCGGCCAAAAAGGAAGGACAGTCCTGGCATTTTGTAGAGGCGTCCATTGCAGACCGGGAGGCTCTGGAGAAAGTATTTGAACAATTCCATCCGTCAGTGGTGGTAAATCTTGCGGCTCAGGCAGGGGTGCGGTATTCTATTTCCAATCCGGACGTATACCTGGAATCCAATTTGATTGGATTTTATTATATTCTGGAAGCTTGCCGTCATTCTTATGATGGTGGAAAGAAGGGAGTAGAACATCTGGTATATGCCTCCTCTTCTTCCGTCTATGGCGCAAATGAAAAAATTCCCTATTCCACGGAGGATAAAACAGATCAGCCGGTGTCTTTATATGCGGCTACCAAGAAAAGCAACGAGCTTTTGGCGCATTCCTACAGTAAGCTTTACGATATTCCTTCCACCGGACTGCGGTTCTTTACGGTATATGGCCCGGCAGGACGGCCGGACATGGCGTATTTTGGATTTACCGATAAATTAAGAAAAGGAGAGTCCATCCGGATTTTTAATTATGGGAATTGCAAACGTGATTTTACCTATGTTGACGATATTGTGGAAGGCGTTGTGCGGGTAATGCAGGCGGCCCCGGAGAAAAAAGCCGGCAAGGACGGGCTTCCTCTGCCGCCCTTTGACGTTTATAATATCGGCAACAGCCATCCGGAGAATCTGTTGGATTTTGTGGATATCCTGCAGCAGGAGTTAGTGCGGGCCGGAGTGCTTCCTGAGGATTATGATTTTGAGGCTCATAAGGAGCTGGTGCCTATGCAGCCTGGAGATGTGGCGGTTACATACGCAGATACCGCCCCTTTGGAGAAAGACTTTGGGTTTCGGCCCGGCACAAGCTTGCGGGAAGGGCTTCGGAAGTTTGCACAGTGGTATGGGGAGTTCTATGGAAAAAAGAATTAGAGAAACCATGTATCGGTGGCAGGAGAAAAGCTATGCTCCTGCCATTATGTATTTATAAAACCTGGCAAAACGATTTGCAGACAGCGGCTATTTCTGGCAAATAAACATACCGTATTCTTTGGGGATGTTTAGAATCCCATGTACCATTTCTTTTTCTAGTACTTTTTTTAACGTTTGTCTTCCAAGTTCTGCAACAGGCGGACGATTGGTTAAGGAGTAGATATAATCCAATACATCGTCTATCTTGGTAACTGCGAGGGAGTCCTGATAATCCAGCCTTTGAATATGGGAAAAATGATTTTTTAAAATTGTGGCTCCGTTTTGCAGGGTAAAGCGTTTATTGGTAGTGTCTGTGATTCCATAATTTTTGCACAAACCGGTAATAAAAGGCATAATTCCATTTTTACCGTAAGTAGCACAATAAAAATATCCGTCTTGATTCAGAACCCGCCGGACTTCTGATAAGCCTTTGTCCAGATTAGGAACATGATATAACATCATATTTGCAATTACCCTGTCAAAACAGTGATTAGGATAGGGAATGGTTTCAATATCCACCAGGTCGAAGAAAATATTTTTTTGTTCCCCTAAGGTATTTTGAGTGATGGAAATCATTTCCTTTGAAAAGTCTGTCAGGGTTAATGTGACCGTTTTATCCAATAAAGGCAGCTTTGCTTTCCATATATCCCCTGTGCCGCATCCAAGCTCCAGTACCTTGCTGTTAGGCGAAAGGTCATAGTGGGAAAACAGCCAGTTTCCAAAACCTAATTTATTGGTGGAATATTTTGCATGAATCGAGATTCTTGTGTTTAGATTGTCTGCTGTTTTATATTGTTCCTTCACAGCGATTCGCTGATTCGTTGATTCCATACTACCTCCTAAATGTTAGTATGCCAATATGGCTGTAATGGTGAAAAACCAGAAATTATACTTTATAAAAAGCGATAAATTGGCAGTATAAAAGAAGACAGAATTCTGCGTCTTGTGGGTAGGCACTGCTGGGTAGCTCTTTGCTGCCCGAACATGGTGCTTATATTTCTGACAGAAAAATTTCTGCCATTCCCGTTAATCCGTATCGGGATACCAATTCTTCTATGCCTGATTTTATTTCAGCTCGGCAGAAATCGTTCTTCTGTAAAAAATCATCATCTTTGTTATTGAGGTAAGAATAAAATAGCAGTGCAACCTCCAAATTTACCATATTGTTCTCAGACGTCATTTCGAATATCTGATTTTCAGCTTCGCTGATATTCCCATTATCAACCAAATCCAATAACTTTTCTAAGGTGTCTCGGCTTTCTTTTTCCTCCAATAAATCTTTTATAGGATTGTCGGTATCAATATGGAAAAGCAGCTTCAATAGCGTACGTATCATTTCTTTTATCAGTCTCATAATATAATCCTGTTCAAACACTTAAATGCTCCTTCCTGTAATTACTTTTCACTAGGTAATTGTGAAAGTTAAAGCCACGAGAATATTCTGACAATATATTTCATTCAAAGTCTGTTGAATCAAGCATTCCAATAAGCCCAATAAAGAAGAGCCCGCATAAATACGGGATTCCTTAGAGTATAATTTTCATCGGAAAAAATAAAAGGAAGAGACCGAAACTTCTTTCCAATCATGCAGATTTGTCTTATTGTTTAACTGCCCAAAAAATACAAGGAGTCTGTATGATGAAATCAATGATAACTGAAAACGGGGTAACTTTCAAGAACTTAGAGAAAAATATTTATGCTTGATTACTTGACAGTAACCTAGTGGAAATTTTCTGTCAGTGCTGATTGAAAAAAATGGGAAAGGAGTGTTATAATATAAACGAATACAATGGAAAGATTTTGTAAATGGAAAATATGACGTAGTTCTTTCTCAGGTAACATTGGATGAAATAGAGAAGTGTTCCGAAAGAAAAAGGAATAAACTGTATGATTAAGAGCTTTGATGACTGTCAGCATATTGCTGCCGCTGTTGTTAGTGCTTGTGACTGCATTATATCATGGAACTTTAAGCATATTGTAAATATCAAAACAATCAGAGGCGTAAGAGCAATTACAAATCTGGAAGGTTATAAAGGAATAGATATTATCAATCCATCTGTATTATTGGAAAGTGAGGGATGACTATGGAAGCATTGGTTATTAGTCCGGATTTTACGATTGAGGATATTCACAAGATTAGGGAACAGAACTATGAACGGACAAAAGAAATGACAGTAGCGGAGAAGGTTGCGTATTATAACAATTCCGGAAAAGAAGCGGAAAAAGAGATTGAACGGAGAAGAGCATTAAAGCGGAAAGCTGTAGCGAGTATGTAAAAACTTAACATTTTGGAATCGGTCTAACTTTTTAGTCGGAAAATGAAAGTGTTAAAAATGTAAGAAGCATCAACGGATGAATGAATGATCTGAAGATGCTTCTTTTGTGTCCTGCTGTCTATTATGGATTTCAGTGAATGAGTTTTGGGGATATTTGTGGAATTAAATAAAAATTATCTACTAGCTAATTTATCACATTTCTATTAAGCTTCGTATTTAAATTTTTCTTAAATCACAATTACCCCTCTTTCCATTGAAACTCTCGTTCAAAATTTGATGCTTGAAAATGCTTCATCATAAAATACATAAATTTCCTAAAACAGGGACACGATAACAGAGACGGAAGAATGAAAGGCTCCGCCTCTGTTTTTAGTTTATAAGAAAGAGCGAGGAAACAATAATGGAACGGAACATGAACCCAAGGAAGGCGGCGGTGATCGGATGCGGTTTTGTAGGCGCGGCTACCGCCTTTACCTTGATGCAAAGCAGACTTTTTACAGAACTGGTATTGCTGGATGCAAATTTTGACAAAGCGGACGGAGAAGCAAAGGACATTGCCCATGGGATTCCCTTTGCCGGGCAGATGGAGATCTATGCCGGAGATTATGACGATATTGGGGACGCCGCCGTGATTATTGTAACTGCAGGAGCAAACCAGAAGCCGGAGGAAACCAGGCTGGATCTGGTTCATAAGAATGTGGCCATTTATAAGAGCATTATTCCAAAGATTGCAAGACAAAAATTCAAAGGCATTCTTTTGGTGGTATCCAATCCGGTGGATATTCTCACCTATGCGGCGGTAAAATTAAGTGGGTTTCCAGAACACCGGGTGATCGGGTCGGGGACGGTGCTGGATACGGCTAGGCTGAAATATGCTTTAAGCCAGCATTTGGGGGTGGACAGCCGAAGCATTCATTCCTTTATCATTGGAGAACATGGGGATAGTGAGATTGCTGCCTTTAGCAGTACGAATGTGTCAGGGATTCCCTTAAATAATTTCTGTGAGCTGCGGGGGCATTTTCATCACGAAGAGGCTATGGAAGAAATTTCAGAAAACGTAAAAAACTGCGCCTACGAAATTATTGCTAAAAAACAGGCCACTTATTATGGAATTGCTATGTCTGTGAAGCGAATCTGTCAGTGTATTATGATGAATGAGCGATCCATTTTACCTATATCCGCCATGATGCATGGGGAGTATGGCGTCAGCGGGATTGCCCTGTCCATGCCGGCAGTGGTGGGAATGCATGGGATAGAGACGCATGTGCCCATTGCGTTAAATGAGGAGGAGACAAAGCAGCTGTTACATTCAGCGGAAATATTGAAAGGAATTGTAAAGGAACTGGATTTGTGAAATAAAAAAGTATAGAAGATGATTATTGACCACCTGCCCCGCTTTGAAGTATAATATTGCTATGGAAGTACCTGGAAGAAAAAATGTGATTAGGAAGAGAGGGTATTATTTTGAGACAGTTTTTCGGAATGAGCCAAAGCGGGAATCTGCAGGAAGCAGTCCGCGGGCTGAATCAACCCCAGTTGATCATGCTGCTGTCCAATAGCGACCAATTTGAAGCACATGTGAAGAAGCTGGAAGAGTTATATCCGCAAGTTCCAAGCATCGGGTGTATTGGAATGTGTTATGATACAAAAGTGGTGACGAAGGGCGTTGGAGTGATTGCTTTTTATGATGGGGTCACCGCGGCTGCGAATGTGTTGGAAGAAGTTTCTGTTATGCCGGTGAAATATATCAAGCGGCTGGAGCAAGACGTACAGTTGATCAAAGGTTCCCATGAAGATACGGTGTGCATTGATTTTTGCTCCGGCAATGACGCCTGTGCCCTGACAACCATATACAGCGTATTAAAACGAAGAAATATTTCCCTGGTAGGCGGAACCGGGGATGCAGGAAAGGTATCTGCAAACGGCAAAATTTATCAGGACGCAGTGGCCTATGCCGTGGTGAAAAATAACCATGGAAGAGTAAAGGCATATAAGGAAAATATCTACCACAAGATGGGAGATTACCGCTTTATCGCTTCCAACACGGATAAAGCCAATTACATAATCGGCAGGCTGAACGGAAAGCCAGCCAAACATGTCTATCAGGAAATTCTTCATGTAACAGAACAGGAAATACAGACTCAGACGTTTAAAAATCCCTTCGGAAAAATTAACGGAGACGAGACTTGTATTATTTCTATCAAGGAAGTCAATCGGGACGCATTGGCTTGCTTTCGCCAGGTAAATGATTCGGATGTGTTGATTATGCTGGAGCTTGGAGATTATAAGGCTATCGTAAAAGACACCATCCATAAGATGCAACATGATTTTCCCAGAATCTCGGCCGTATTTTCCGTGAACTGTCTGTTCCGGTATTTGCTGTTTAGCGATAATCATTATATGGAAGAATATCTGCGGGAGATGAGCGTTTTGGGCAGCCACGCAGGCTTGGTGGGATATGGAGAGCATTATAATAATCAGTTTGTCAACCAGTCTATGACATGTGTTGCGTTTGAATAGGGGGAAGTATATGAAATTACGGAAAAAATCCCAACAGGAATCTAAAAGCCTGTATCCGGTATTATATGTAATGGAGAGCTTGAAGGATTATCATCGCATTCTGGTGCAGGGTGAGGTGGAATCCCTTCACGAGTTGAGTCTGGTAAGCAAATCCTTTGAGGATGTGCTGGAGGATTCCGAAGGATTTCGAGGGACGCTGGAGGAATTTGAACAAAATTTTTCCAATATCAACGCGGTTTCCAGCCAGTTTGCGGAAGTAAAAGAAAATATTACCCAGTCCGTGGATCAGGCCCAGAACGAAGTGGAGGAACTAAGAAACAGTTCTATTACAGTGGATTCTTATTTTGGCGAGATGCAGAGTACTTTTGAAGATTTTGAATTGTCACTGAAAGAGATTAAAAAATGCATGGGTAAAATCGTATCCATCGCAGACCAAACCAACATTCTTTCCATGAATGCTTCCATCGAGGCTGCAAGATCCGGGGAACAGGGAAAAGGATTCGCCGTGGTAGCGGGAGAGGTGAAAAAACTGTCGGACGAGATCAAGAATCTGGTTGCGGCGGTGGACGCCAGTGTAGGAGAGGTGGAGAAGGGAGCAGACAAGCTCAATGCAAGTATTAATTCTTCTCATCAGGCGTTGGGACAGAGTCTGTCAAAAGTAGACGAGACGTATGATATGTTTGACAGTATTACCCAGGCCGCGGAAGGGGCGACTTCCGTACAGACAGAGATTTCCCAGGTGATCGATAATACCAGGGCGGAACTTCAGGAATTATGTACCTTTTTTGATAAGCTGAAAAAAGGGTATCAGGAGGTAACGCAGCATATTGACCGGGCCAGCAAAATGGGGACTACCAAAAGCGCCATGTTTGAAGATATTGATAATATGATGGCCCAGATTCCGCCTGTCATCGAGGATTATACTGCCGGGTAGCGTTTTGGCAGAATCTTCTGAAAAAATGAAAGCCCCAGGATTTGCTGGTCATTAAAAGCATTGACCGCCTGGGGCGGAATTATGAGCAGATACTGAAAAGAGTGGAGGGAATTGCCCTTGCCAAGCAATGAGCAGTGTCCCAGTCCATTGTTACAGCGTCCAGAGGGACAAAATGTATACGTTTTGTTCGTGACAGTTATTCTACTATATCTTTTTTACAAATCAATTCTTTCTTGCAAAAAATATCTATTTTTAAAAAAATTTTCCATATTAAAACGACAAAATTGTTTCTTTTTTTCGGTATAAATGTGTCCAAAACGTATACCATTTGAGGCTGGTTGTTACTATAAATTTGGAGTGATAACATAAATAAAAGTAGTGGGTGAACCCCCATAAATACTTACTTTGTTGAGTTTTGCTCATGGCTAGAAAAAGGTTTATTTTAGATAAATGGCTGGAAGAAAAAAAGCTTGACAAAATTTTACCGGGGGGGGTATAATGATATGGAAAATATTAACAAATTTGAAAGGAAGAGTGAGTAGAATGAAACACATGAAAAAACGGCTGGCATTGTTCCTATGTCTTTTGCTGACAATGCCTACAATCCTTGGATGCCTGCCTATGGCATCATTGAAAGCGGAGGCGGCGAACGTACCAAGTATTTACTTAAGATGGGCTGGGGGGTATAAGGGCGGCTCAAGCCCGTATCCAGGGGTATATGCATTTGAAGTGGAAAATGGGAAGGAGGTATTAATAAATAAATTAGTTTATTTTATGAAGGCAGGAACTTATGATGGTATTTATATGTCACAAGTTGCAGGGGAGTCCTATAAAAGCAGCAAGCCTGAAGTAGCTTCTATCAGCAAGGACGGGAAGCTGAAAACAAAAAAAACAGGAACAGCGGATATAACGGTTACCTATAAAGGCGCATCCCTGACCGCTAGGGTAGAGGTGGTAAAAAAAGGCGCCCATAAGGCTACTGGTGCAAAATATAGAAAAGTGTTGAGCCTGGTAAAAAAATTAAGCGGATATAAAAAAGTAACGGCGGCTAATCAATATGAGATGCGAAAGCTTCTGACACAGGTGAATGATGCCTCTGATAATGTTGTGACAATAAAAGGCTTTAAGATGGAAAAAAACTCTGCGTCATACAAATTGGTTATGCCAGAATTATTGAAATATGATATAAACGCATCTAAGGAAAAGATAGATGATTATGTGTCGAAGAATAATCCAGTTGGAACTAATTCCAGTAAATTTTTCAAGATTAAGAGCGTATCTGTCAAGAAGAACAGCAAAAATTTTACCATCCGCTTAAAGAGCAAAGTAAATGCCGCGCAGATTTTTGCTATAAAGGACAGTTATCATAATGATTCTATTATTTCCGGGGGTAAGACAGCAAAATTTATAATCCTCTTAAAAGATGTCAAAACGGGATACTATTACCGCGGCTGGGCGACTGCTACGGAAAAGAGTGACCAGATTAAAGTTTCTATGGATTACTGTACGCTGAGCGCAGGCAAAAAGTATATGCTGGTTGGATACGAGGACTGGCGGAGAGATCAAGATCCCAGGAAAGGCTGGACGAAAGGAAAGACGGTTACCGTACCAAAAAAATAAATGAAGAAGAAAAAGAGAAAAGAACAATTTAACGATTTATTGATTCCGCTTCTCTTTGTAGTCTGTACTCTGCCATTCGTAATCCGTCTGGCAGAGTACAGCTGCAATTATGGAAAATATTCCTGGTATTCTGACAATGACGTTATTATGGATCTATACAGCTATTACCGCTGTTATTATTTCGAAATATTAGCAATCCTCATGGCAGTGATATTGGCGTTTCGCATGGCTTTATATAAGGAAGAGCAAAAGCCCTGCCGGATATTTCTGCCTCTGCTTCTTTATGCTGCTATGGTTGTGGCATCTACGGTATTGTCGGTGAATGTGTCCGCTTCCCTGACCGGGAATTTCCATCAGTTCCAGGGAATTCTTGTATTATTGGGCTATGTAATCCTGGCGTTTTATACTTATCAGGTCATGTCCCGGGAGCGGGATTACCGGATTATGTGGTATGGGATTGCGGCTATGTTTGCAGTGATGGCTCTGGTGGGCGGGTTCCAGATTGCTAAAAAGGATCTCCTGGATGTTCCCTTTATGCAGCGGCTGATTATGTCCAAGGAACAGTTTGCAGAATATGGGGGGACGATGGAGACGGTGTTTACCGGGAATAATGTGTTCCTTTCCCTGTATAATCCCAATTACGCAGGGGTGTTCCTTACGATGGCCGCCAGTGTGTTCTTTGTGATGTGCTGGAGCGAGAAGGGACGGAAGAAAAAGATATGGTATGGACTGGGGCTTTTTGTATCGCTGTTGTTGATGTGGTTCACCTATTCCAGGTCTGTATTTGTCTCTGTCTTTGCAGCTCTGGCCGTGTTTTTATGGATGGAAAAAAAGCGCCGTACCCGGGCCTTAAAATTTTTGCTGCCAGGCCTGGTTTTGGCTGTTGTGGGATTCTTTGCCCTGGACATGGCCAATGGGTTCCGTTTCCTGTCCCGGATCGCAGACCCCAAGAAGGATACTGCATTGGAGGAGATCCTCACAAGTGAGAAGGGAGTTTTGCTCCAATATGATGGCAATCAATACTTCATTACTGTGGAAGGAGGCAGGCCGGCGGTCCGCAAGAGGGGTCAGGCAGAATCTCCTGGGGAGGAAAAAGCGGAAGCGCGCATAAAAGAGATGGAAGACGGGACGGTGGAGATCGGAGACCAGGGGTCTGTATCCCTGGAGGTATGGGAGGAAGACGGCGCCGAATGGCTGAGCGTAGAAGCGGACGGCCATATCTTTTTCTTTGGCAGGGACAGCAATGGATATTTCTATTTGACGGAGAATGGAAAACAGGATCAGATGGCAGAAATAGAAAAAGCAGATTTTGGCGGACTGGAATATCTTGGATCCGGGCGGGTTTATATCTGGTCCAGGACGCTCCCCTTGTTGAAGAAGTATCTGCTTGCAGGGAGCGGGCCGGATACATTCCCGGAGGTATTCCCACAGAATGATTATGTGGGGAAAGCGGTTTACGGGGATACGGCGACAAGGATCATAGAGAAGCCCCACAATGATTATCTGCTGCAGTGGGTGCAGACCGGCTTTCTTGGGATGCTGGGCATGGTGTTGTTTTATGTTTTTTATGTAAAAAAGTGCGTGTCCATATATGGGGAAAGGCCAGGTGGGGACTTTCCCCGGCGTCTGGGGTACGGATGCTTTTTAGGGTGTATTTGCTATATGGCGGGGAGTTTTTTTAATGACGGCACCTTGTATACAACGCCGCTTTTTTGGGTTTTTATTGGGATTTCTCTTTCAGCCGGGCAAAAGCCCTCTGCTGCTGGGTAAAACCATCTGATAGCCTGAAAAATGGGCAGTTTGCGGAATCTATTCGCTCTTCCTTATAAAATAAGGGCTGAAGATTCCGAGAAGTTATTAACAGCAAAAAGGAGGAAGCTTGTGGCACGTGGGTATGTGAGTAACAGAAATATGCAAAGGGCCAGAAGAAGGAGAAGGACAGGAATCGTAAAGGCGGTTTTAGCTCTGGGAGTGTTGGCGGTTACTGTTTTTTGCGGGATCTTTGTAGTAGGCTTGGAACATGCAGAAAAAGAACGACAAAGGGATCTTTTTGGAGGAGTGATCTGGCTGGACAAGTCTGAGCTGTGGAAAGCCGCGGAGGATACGACGCCTCCTGTGATTTCTGGAGTGAAGGATATTACCATACCGGCCGGCGGCAGTGTTTCCTATAAAAGAGGGGTTTCTGTATCCGATGACCGTGATAAAGACATAACCTTCACGGTGGATAACAGCCAGGTAAAGCTGTATATGGTTGGAGATTATCCTATTACCTATATCGCCGCAGACAAAGCAGGGAATACCACGGAAGTAACCGCCACCTTACATGTGGAAGAACCCACGGTGAATACTGCTACAGAAGAACTGGTGAATCATATGGCGGATGAGCTTTTAGAGGAGATTACTACGGATTCCATGAGTCAGTATGAAGCGGCGGAGGCAATATTTAACTGGGTACATGAAAATGTGGGATATGTGGATCATAGCCCGAAAGAGGATTGGATTAAGGGGGCTTACCGCGGCTTAAAAGAACATCAGGGAGATTGTTTTGTATATGCTATGACATCTAAGTGTTTGCTTACCAGAGCCGGTATCGAAAATATGGATATTGAAAAAATTCCTGCCAAGACAAGCCATTATTGGAACTTGATTAATTTGGGGGAGGGATGGTATCATTTTGATAATACCCGAAGAAAAGACGGATACTCCTTTTTTTATTGTACAGACGAGGAAATTATGAAATATTCCCGGGCACATGACGGTTCCCATAATTACGATTCCACCCAGTATCCTGAGATTCAATAGAAGGGCGGGAAGCGGAAATGAAAAAATTAGGAGTGATTGGCGGGTTAGGCCCTATGGCCTCCGCCCTGTTCCTGGAGATGGTTACGGAGATGACAGAGGCCAGGACAGACCAAGAGCATATTGAAATTTTGCTTCACAGCTGTCCCTGGATTCCAGACAGAACACAGTATATTTTGGGAAAAAGGAAAGAGAATCCCGTAAAGCCAATGGCGGATATGGGAATAAAACTTGCTCAAAATGGCGCGGATATCATAGCGATTCCTTGTATTACGGCAGGGTATTTTTATTCGGAGCTGTCGGAAGCGATCCCCGTTCCTGTCATTCATACTCTGGAAGAAATCGCAAAATATCTTCAGAAGCTTGGGGTACAAAGGGTGGGTCTGATGGCTACGGACGGAACTGTAGCGGGAGGATTTTTGCAGCGTACCTTAGAACAGTCCGATATCAAAGTACTGCTGCCAAGTAAGGGGAGGCAGCAGGATGTGATGCATCTGATTTATCAGGAAGTAAAGGCAGGAAAACATCCGGAAGCGGAACGGTTTGACGGGGTGACACAGGAGTTAAAGGAGAAGGGGGCGCAAGTTGTTTTGCTGGGGTGCACGGAGCTGTCTGTGATTGGACAAAAGATCCCTTTGAAGCCAGGATGCCTGGACGCCATGCGGGTGTTGGCGAAACGGGCGGTAGAGCTGTGCGGGGTGTTGCATCCCCGATGGCAGTATTTGATTACGGGGGATTCGGAGGGAGTAAAGACTCAATAGAAAGGATGATTCAAGCAATGAGAAACCATGTGTTGTCCTACTTGGATGAAACCGTCAGGCGAGTGCCTGAAAAGACGGCTTTTTCCAATGGGTCAAAGGATTATACATTTGCCCAGGTGTATAAGGGCAGCCGCAGCGTGGGGACGTTCCTCCATCACAGAGGCTTGTTCCGGGAACCAGTGGTTGTATTTATGGGAAAGCATCCCGCAGAAATTATTGCATTTTTGGGAGTGGTGGCGGCTGGATGCTGGTATGTGCCAATAGATGAAGAAATGCCTTTGGGAAGGATAGAGCTGATTCTTAAAAGCTGCAATGCCAGAATGATTCTATGCGACCGGGATACCCAAGAGAAGGCGAAGCAATTTGCCTTTCAGGGAGAAATTTGTATTTTTGATGAAATTGCAGCTACGCCGGAGGATGAAGAAGCTCTGACTAAGATACGAAACCGTTCCTTGGATATTGATCCCATATACGTTGTTTTTACCTCAGGTTCCACCGGGATTCCCAAAGGAGTGGCGGCTTGCCACCGGTCTGTTATCGACTATGTAGAACAGTTATCCCAGGCGTTGGAATTTCATGAGGATACTGTTTTTGCCAATCAGGCCCCCTTGTATTTTGACGCGTGTTTAAAGGAATTGTTTCCTACCTTGAAATTTGGAGCTACTGCCTACCTGGTGCCAAAGGAATTGTTTTTGTTTCCGGTAAAGCTGGTAGAATTTCTCAATGAGCATAAGGTCAATACGATTTGCTGGGTGGCCTCGGTGTTATCCATGCTTTCCTCCTTTGGAACCTTTGAGACTATACGGCCGAAGTACCTTCATACCATTGCATTTGGAGGAGAGGCGTTTTCGGTGACGCAGCTTCATATCTGGCAGGACTGTCTGCCCGAAGCTTCCTTTACAAATCTCTACGGGCCTACGGAGGGAACTGGCATGAGCTGTTATTACCATATAAAACGGCCCCTTGAAGAGAATGAGATGATTCCCATTGGGCAGCCTTTTCCCAACACGGAAATTCTGCTGTTGGATGAGGCGGGAAGGCCTGCCAGGGAAGGGGAAATCTATATCCGGGGAACCTGCGTTACCTTGGGGTATTATAACGACCCCGAACGGACGAAGGCTTCCTTCGTACAGAATCCTTTACATTCCTTGTATCCGGAGGCGGTTTATCGCACCGGGGATATAGGACGATATAATGAATATCAGGAGCTGGTATTTGTCTCCCGAAAAGATCATCAAATCAAGCATATGGGACACCGGATTGAATTGGGGGAGGTGGAGGCGGCCGCATCCCGGGCCGGGGAGGTTTCTTTATGCTGCTGCATATATGATTCAGAAAAAAGTAAGATCCTCTTGTATTATACAGGAACGATACAGCCGGGAGAGCTGACGGCTTATATGAAGAATCTGCTTCCCCGTTATATGATGCCGAATGAGACGAAGCGTCTGGAGGAGATGCCCCTTACTGCCAATGGGAAAATAGACCGGAGGACGCTTATGGAAAGGAGAAAAAAAGAATGGAAGAACTAAGAGAAGGACTTTTGGAGATACTGGAAGAGATGCATCCGGATACGGATATGGCCTCCTGCAAGGGGTTGGTGCAGGATAAGATTTTGGATTCCTTTGATATCATTACATTGATAACGAGAATCCGGGAAGCGTTTGATGTGGTAGTGCCTGCAGACCGGATCGTTCCGGAGAATTTTAATTCTCTGGATGCTTTGACAAAACTGGTTGATAGGCTGTTGGAAGAGGAGTAGGCCGTGCTGTTTACATCGTATGGATTTTTGCTGTTTTTAGCGGTGGTGCTGATACTTTATTATGGATTGCCAAGGCGGTTCCAGTGGCCGCTGCTTTTGATTGCCAGCTATGTGTTTTATGGGGCAAGCGGAATCGGGAACCTTTGTTATATTCTTGCCACGACTCTTGCCACAGGACTGCTTGCATGTAAGATGCAGGATGTAAGCGACGCTCAGAGCAAATGGCTGAAAGGGAAGGGAAAAGAGGCCTCCCGGGAGGAGCGGAAAGCATACAAACAAAGGATGAAGAAAAAACGGTGGAGGCTGTTGCTTTTATGCCTGGCGGTAGACGTGGGGATGTTAGCGGTAGTAAAGTACACCGGATTTGCCGTATCCAATCTAAACGTCCTGATAAAAGCCCTGGGAAGCGGCAGACAGCTTACCTTTTTTGATATCGCCCTGCCTATGGGAATTTCGTTTTATGTGTTTCAGGCAGTGGGGTATGGGATTGACGTCTACCGGGGAAAATACCGGGCCGAGGAGAATTTATTTCGCTTTGCCCTGTTTGTTTCTTTTTTCCCACAGTTAATCCAGGGGCCCATCAGCCGCTTTGACCAACTGTCCCCTTCCTTGTTTGCGCCCCATAAATTCCAGACCAGAACCATTTCTCTAGGACTTCAGCGGGTCCTTTGGGGATTTTTTAAAAAGCTTGTGGTGGCGGACCGCTTGATTGGAGCGGTGGGAATGCTTACAAAGGATACCCAGACTTATGAAGGCTGTTGGGTGGTAGTGGGAATGTTTTTGTATGCTGTGGAGTTATATGCTGATTTTACAGGAGGCATCGATATTACCATCGGTATTGCCCAGGCCATGGGCATTACGGTGCAGGAGAATTTTATCCGGCCTTATTTTTCCAAAAGTGTAAAAGAATATTGGAATCGATGGCATATATCCATGGGAAGCTGGTTTACAGATTATATTTTTTATCCGGTGTCTGTTTGTAAGCCTATGCTGGATCTCAGCAGCTTTTCCAGAAAGCATTTGGGAGAACAGGCGGGCAGACGGGCGCCGGTTTATGCCTCTTGCTTTCTGGTGTGGGCGGCTACGGGAATCTGGCATGGGGCGGGATGGAATTTTCTGGTATGGGGCTTGTCCAACTGTGCGGTGCTTCTGGTTTCCCAAGAATTAGAACCATTGTACCGGAATTTTCATGAGCGGTTTCAGGTGGCGGGAACTTTTGGATGGCGGCTGTTTGGGGTTGCCCGGACATGCTTCATCTTATGCTGCCTGCGCACCTTTGATTGTTACCGGGATGTACCTCTTACCTTCCGCATGCTTGGCTCTGTGCTAACGTCCTGGAACTGGGGAGAGCTGTTTTCCCCGGGCCGGATATTGGAGCTGGGATTGTCCTGGGCGGATTATGGAGTGGTGCTGCTGGGGATATTATTGATGCTTGGGGTCAGCCTTTGGCAGAGAAAAGGCTCAGTTCGGGGGCAGATTGCTCAAAAGCCCTACTGGGTCAGGTTTGCCCTATGGCTTTCTCTGTTTTTTATGGTAATCGTATGGGGGAGTTATGGCATCGGTTATGAAGCCAGCCAGTTTATTTATAATCAATTTTGATGAGGCGAAAGGAGGGAGAGCCGGTGGGCGGTAAAGACATCATCAGGAATCGGGCCTTGCGCATAGTGGTATCCGCAGCCGTGCTCCTGGCTGCATTCTATTTGCTGCAACGGCTTTTCATGCCGAAATATATGTCCTCCGTGGTGGAGGGCGCCATGATTGCAGAGTATTATGGAGAGAAGAAGGACCACGATGTGATTTTTATTGGAGATTGTGAATTGTACGAAAATATTTCTCCTTTGGTATTATGGGAAGAATACGGAATCAACAGCTATATCCGGGGGTCGGCTCAGCAGTTGCTCTGGCAGTCTTACTATCTGGCGGAGGAGACCTTTACTTATGAAACGCCAAAAGTTTTGGTGTTTAGCGTATTGGCTATGAAATATGACGAACCTCAGAAGGAAGCTTATAACCGTATGACGCTGGACGGGATGCGATGGTCTGCTTCCAAAGTTGCAAGTATTAAGGCGTCCATGACCAAGGAAGAGCGCTTTGTGGAATATGTCTTTCCGCTGCTTCGTTATCACTCCCGATGGAGTGAATTGACAAAAGAGGACTTTCAATATTTCTGGAAACGGAAAAAAGTGACTCATAACGGCTATTATATGCGCGTAGATTCTCTTCCGGCAAAAGACGTTCCAAAGGGACGGCCCCTGGGGGATTATGAATTCGGAGAACAGGCATGGATGTACCTGGAAAAACTGACGGATCTTTGTAAAAAGCATGGCGTAAAGCTGGTACTGGTAAAGGCTCCCAGCTTATATCCTTATTGGTATGAAGAGTGGGATGAACAGATTAAGGACTATGCCAAAGAACATGGCTTGGCGTATTACAATCTTCTGGAGGCTGCAGATGAAATCGGCTTAGATTACCAAAAGGACACGTATGACGGCGGACTGCATTTGAATTTATCCGGAGCGGAAAAGCTGGCTTCCTATTTTGGAAATATTTTGGCGAAAGATTGCGGGCTATCCAGCCGTCGGGGAGAAGAAGCTTTGGAACAGTCCTGGAGAAAAAAGAGGGAGCTCTATAATGGAGAAGCTCTCCGCCAAATGGATCAACAAGAGAAAGGTTCTTTTACCGGAAAATAACCAACCGGGAAAAGAACAGAAGGAAAGAAAGGTAGAATGGAAAATGAAAAAGAATAAAATAAGGAGAATTGTCTGGAGTCTCTATCTATTGGGAGTTCTGGTTGTAGCCGGCTGCGGAGGTTCTTCCACAGAAGAGGTTTCGGAGAAGGATTATGAAAGCGACGATCAAAAGACGAAGCAGGATCAGGAGAACCAGTCACAGGCCGGTTATGTATTTCAGATTGGCGAGATAGAAGTCGCTGTGGATATGGACATTTCTCTGATAGAAGAAAAGCTGGGGGAACCGGATAGTTACTTTGAACAGCCAAGCTGCGCCGCTCAGGGGACGGCAAGAATTTTTACTTATTCCAGCTTTGAAATAGATACTTATCCTGACGGAGAAAAAGATTTGGTGGGCAGCATTATTTTAAAAGATGATAATGTGGCTACTGCAGAAGGAATTGATTTGTCTATGACAAAAGAAGATATTCTTGCTGTATATGGAGAAAACGGCAAGGAAGAAGGGAATTCTCTGGAATATGAAAAGGACGGCATGAAGCTTTGCTTTATTTTGGAAGAAGACAAGATTGTTTCTATTGAGTACCGCTCGAAGGTGTTTTAAGGATAAAAGAATATTTGGCTGAACAATACAAACGCCCTTATACCAAATGATGTTTGGATAAGGGCGTAAAATATTTACTGTTTGTTTACAAATGTAATTATGTAACGGAATGCATCTGTCTGGAATTATTCATCCATTAAGGTAAACTGTCCTACTAATTCGTCCAATGTAACTGCCTGGGCAGATAATTCTTCACTGGTGGCGGAGGTTTCCTGGGCGGTTGCTGAATTATTCTGAACTACTTCGGAAATCTGGCCTACGCCTTCTTCCGCCTGACGCATGGTAGTATTCTGGTCGCTAATCATAATACTCAGCTTTTTGGAAACATCGGCGATTTGTTTGATGCCGTCTACCACAACTTCAATAGAGCTGGATGCGCTTTCTACAGCATGATTGCCGCCTTCGATTTCCTGAAGAGAGCCTTCAATCAGTTCTCTGGTATCTACGGCTGCTTTTGCGCTTTGCTCGGCAAGCTGGCGAATCTGATCTGCAACAACGGCAAAACCACGTCCGGCCTCTCCGGCTCTTGCTGCTTCTATAGAAGCATTCAGCGACAGAAGGTTTGTCTGGGATGCAATGGATTCGATTTCAGAGATAATATTTCCAATCTTTTTAGAAGTATCATCAATCTTTTTCATAGCGGTCACCACTGTATTCATACCTTCCCGGCTGTGATCTGCTTCGTCTGCACATTTCTGCGTCTGCATATAGGACTCCTCGGCGTCCGCAGCGCTTCTGTCCATCATTTCTGTAATATTGATAATCGTTGCCTGGAGTTCTTCTACGGCTCCGGCCTGCTCTGTAGCGCCTTCCGCCAGATTCTGAGCGGATTCCGCCAAATTGGAGGAACCGGAGGATACCTGCTCGGATGCCACGGCGATAGAACGCAGCGTAGAGGTCATCTGATCCCGCAGGCCTCTCATAGCTATTACCAGTTTTTCAAAGTCGCCGGTATATCTGTCTAATATGTTGGAATTTACCGCATAATTTCCGCTGGACATTTCGCCTAATACATAGCTGATATCGTCGATGATTTCATTAATCTTATCTGACATATCTTTTGCTTCCGTGATGATAGTAGAAACCTCGTCCTGTGTTTCAACTACCGGGAAGGAACTGTTAAAGTCGCCGGCGGATAATAATTTCAGCCGTTCTCCTAATTGAACCAAAGGCAAGGCGATTCCTCTTGCGATGTTCTTTCCGATCTTAGTGGAAATAATCATTGCAGCCCCAATAGCAGCAAAGATGACAATCATTAATATGAAAGATAAAATTTTCAGCGTAGTGGATAAGTTATTCCCTTCATGCACTTTTACTGACATAAGTTCTTCCAACTGTGTGTAAATAGCTGTATATTTTCCGGCCAGTTGAGTTAAAGCCAGTTCTTGCGCCTGCGCGCAGAGTTCCCGGTCTGTTGTTCCTCCAAGCTCCACAATTTGTGAATCTAAAGACCAGTATTCCGGCAATGCGGCGGTGATTTCATCATAAGTTTTTCTTCCGTCTTCAGATACGATGGTTTTTTCCACCTCTGCAAAGAATTGCTCAAATTGGGCTTTGTCCTTTTCATGCTGTTCTTTCATGCTCTCAATGACTTCCGCATCGTCATATCCGATTACCGCCCGGAGCGAAGACCTGGAATCTGCGAAGGAAAACAGGGCCTGACCAATGTCTCCCTGTGCAAAACCGAAATTAACCAGTGCGTAAGAATATCGATTCGATATAAGAATTACGGCGATTAAACCGGCGATTGCCGCGATTGCAGAAATTGCCGAAACCATGACAAAAGATTTCGTAAGTCGTTTTTCAATGTTTTCTTTGTTATTCATTCTTTCAAACTTCCTCCCTCGTTTTTTATAAAATCAAAACTGTTAAAATGACCTTATTCAATGGAATTCAAATATTGTTCATCTTCATAAGCTCACTGATAGTTTCATTATAAGTCTTTTATGAAAAATATACAATAATTTTATGAAATAAATATAAAGAATTTAAGAATATTCTATGCATCTGAGTGTTTACTTTTTTGCTTTATGTAAATCGTCTGGTCATCATAGGTGTAGTTTGGTACAATTACAGTACGCCATTGCCATAATAATCCTAGATTTGGTCGGCTTAATCCTATGAAAAGCAAGAAGCTTTTTATACACTTTTTTTGAACCATACCAGCAGGTCGCCAGATCAGAAAGGAAAGAAAGGGAATGAGAGCAGATTTTGATTATCATGAAAACAGAAATATTGTGAAAACGACGAACGGCCTAATCAGAGGCTACTACTGCGACGGTGTATACCGTTTTTCCGGGATCCCTTATGCCAGAGCGAAGCGTTTTCAGGAAGCGGAGGAGACGCAGCATTGGAAGGGTGTGCGTGAGGCCGTGGATTATGGGTGGGTATCGCCCCTGCTGCATCCCCAGGATATGACAGGGCAGCTTTTGACGCCCCATAGTATGTGGACTCAGAATGAACATTGTCAATTTCTGAATGTCCGGACGCCTTCCCTTGAGCCGGCGGCAAAGCTGCCTGTTATGGTATGGCTCCACGGCGGAGGGTATTTTGAGGGCTCTTCCATAGAGCAGACAGCTTATGAGGGAAGCAGCCTTGCAGGAGAGGAGCAGGTTGTGGTGGTATCTCTGAACCATCGACTGAATATCCTTGGCTTTTTGGATGTGTCTTTCCTTGGAGAAGTTTATGAGAATTCGGGGAACGCGGGAATGACCGATATTGTGGCGGCCCTTCGGTGGATCCAGGAGAATATTGCCGCTTTTGGCGGTGATTCGGGCAATGTTACGCTTTTTGGACAGTCTGGAGGAGGGGGAAAAATTATCACATTGATGCAAATTCCGGCGGCAGCCAATCTTTTTCACAAAGCGATTATACAAAGCGGTGTGCTGCCGGTAAATGAGACCCCTGTCCGGGAGCTTCGGGAAGGAAATGTAAAGCTGATAGACAAGATGTCCCGATGTCTGAAGCTTAGCAGTCCCCTTGAATTGACGGAGGTTCCTTACAGACAGCTGGCCTTCGCTTATTTGGAGGCCAAGGCTAAGCTTCGCCGGGAAGGAATAGCCTGCGGCGGAAACGCGCCTCTGGAGAACGGTTATTATCTTGGAGATCCGGCAATCCGGGGCTTTACAGAATTTGCAGCATCCATTCCGGTGATTTGCGGCACCACCATGGCGGAAATTAATCTGACGCCGGATCTTTTGGACAAGGACACGAAAAGTAAGGATGAGACAGAGCGGCTTTTGGAGCAGAAATTTACCCAGGAAGGGGTAAAAAAAATGCTGCCGTTGTTCCGGAAGATTTATCCGGACAAAAAAGAGGCAGATTTGCTGGTTATGGATCACATGATTCGGAAAGAAACCCTGCGTTTTTTAAATCAGCTTTCAAGTGTTTCTAATTGCTCCATATACAGTTATCTATTTACATTTGAATTCCCTTACAATGGAGGAAAAGCTGCTTGGCACTGCTCAGAAATTCCCTTTGTGTTCCGCAATACCCGGCTGATACCGGTGTGCCATGTTCCGGGAGCAAAGGAATTGGAAATTGCAATGAGCCGTTGCTGGGGAGAGTTTGCCAGGGGTTCTCAGGAAGCCTTTGGGCGTGATTGGAAGCCGTATGATGAAAAGAATCGTTTTACCTGGCGCTTTGACTCTGTATGCGGACCGTTGGCAGCCCCGGATGAACCTCTCCAGGAGCTGCTAAAAGAGTACCATCCGTCTTTTATGCCGGATTTTATGGATTAGCGGCTGCATAAATGCAAACACTATCATCAAAGGGAGGTTCTCCTATGACACGAAAGCGGATCGTCTTCTGGATTATCATTTTGATCCCTCTGCTTTTTATAGTGCCGGTAAATGTTGTAATTATCCGCAGCGCCAAAAATGAAGTAAACAGAGCGAAGGAAGATAGTTTTATAGAAAATAAAATATTTGTGGATTCCATCAGGGACAATCTGAACAAGGAATTAAAGTCCATAGAAACCTATTTGAGACTGCTGACGGTCAAAGAAGAAGAATACACTCGTATTTTGGGATATACAGACGTGAATGAACCAGGCTTTTGGACTACGGAGAGTCAGCTTGGAAACGAGCTGCGAACGTTTTTAACGATCAATGAGTATGCCAAAAGCGCAACTGTCTACCTGTCGAATTTAGAGGTCTGTGTGAACAGAGATTCCTTTGATACCAATATCAAAAAACAGAATCTGGATACCTTTATCAGGATCCTGAAACAAGAGGAAGCGGCCAAAGCGCTGGATGGAAAAGGACAGTGGCTCTGCATACAAATTGAGGACAGGACCTATCTTGGAGTCTGTTACCGCAGCGGCGCAGCGGCGTGTCTTGTGACGGTCTCATTAGATGAACTGTTAAATACCTTGTCCGAGGGAATCCATACGGATGATTACATCGACTATTTTGCAGTGGAAGACGAGATGTTTTTAAGCGGGACGGGGAAATTTGATCCCCAAGAAACTGCGTCTGGTATGATTCGTTATAAAGAGCGTCATTATATGGATGCAAGGGCTCAGATTTTGGGAATAAATTTGAGCTTTGGGAGGCTTTTGAATATGGAACGGGTGAATAAGAGCTTAGCCGGCTTAGAACGGCGTTTGATGCTGGTATCCCTTTGCAGCTGCCTGGTTGGTCCGGTCATTTCTTTTATTTTTTATATTTTTGTAGAGCGGCCGTTGAAGCTGTTAGCCGACGTTATGGAGCGTATTCGGGAGGGAGATTATAAGTATCGGATTCCCCTTCGCAAAAAACGTTTTTACAGTGAATTTGATTATTTGAATTATGCTTTTAACATGACGTTGGATAAGCTGGAAATAAGCCAGAACGCTCTGTTCCAGAAGGAGCTTGATACACAAAAGATACAACTGCGCTATTTAAACCAGCAGATTCGGCCTCATTTTATCCTCAATGCCCTGAATATTATCTATACCTATGAAGATTATGAATTTCCCATGGCAAGACAGATGGTGCTGTATTTAACCAAGTATTTCCGGTATTTGGTCAACCTCAATTCAGACTATGTGTATCTGTATGATGAGATGGGGTTTGTGAAGACATATTTGGACATCCAGAAGGTAAGGTTTCCCGACCGTTTCGTTTATTTTGCAGAGTGGGAAGAAGTAATTGGAAGGGCCCAGATCCCGGCGGTGATTATTCAAACCTTTGTAGAAAACTGCATAAAATACAGCTTTGAAAAGGATAAGACCATATATATTGTAATTTTGGCGCGAAAAATCGGAAACGACAAATTAGAGCTGACCATCGCCGATACGGGAAAAGGGTTTGAGGCAGAAATATTGGCCAAAATTCGAAAATTTCTTCAGACCCGGGAATATAGCGAAGAGTTTGGGGTTGGAATCCAGAATGTGGTAAACCGCCTGGAACTACTATATGGAGAAAATTACTATGTTGATATAAAAAACAGTGAAAACGGCGGAGCGAGGGTGGAATTGGTGCTTCCTCTGCTGAAGGAGGAATAGGGGTGAGACATCATGATAAAAGCGCTTTTAGTTGACGATGAGATCAGAGTTTTAAGAGCAATTGAAAAAAATGTAAACTGGAAGGCCTGCGGTATTGATTATTTGTTTACCGCGGGAGATGTAGACAGCGCCAGAATACAGATGCAGAAGTATTCGCCGGATATTGTTCTTACCGATATTGAAATGCCTTACGGCAGCGGCCTGGAGCTGATTGAAGAAATCCGCAAGACCGACGGCGCGGTGATTTGTCTGTGCATTACGTGTCATCCGGAATTTTCTTATATGAGAAAAGCAATGCAGTTGGGAAGTATTGATTATATACTGAAGCCGGTGGACTATGGAGAACTGGAGACGGTGCTTGTAAAAGCAGTCGAAACAATTCATGGCTCCAGGTATGGGGCGGGAAACGGACCGGAGGGCAGGGCGGTCAAACCGGAGGCGGGCTATTATGAGGAGGATTGGTTTATTTCTCAGGCGCAAGGTTATATTGAACAACATTTGATTGAAGATATTTCTGTGAAATTATTAGCGGAACATCTGGGATGCAGCCCTTCCCATGTTATGCGCAGCTTCAGAAAACGCCTGGATATGACGGTGGTGGAGTATGTGACTAAAAAACGTCTGGAGAAAGCAAAGCAGCTTCTGGCCAATACGGATCTGCCGATTATGACCGTGGCGGAATTTACCGGATATACAGATTATTCTTATTTTACAAGAGTTTTTAAAAAAGAAACGGGTATTACTCCCAGAGAATACCGCAACAGCACAAAACCAGCATGATTATCCTATATGCTGGTTTTTTTGTCCTATTGTCCCAGGATGGAATCCGTTATGATAGATACAGGTTACCGGTCAGGGAGTGAACTTGTCCGGATGATGGGATATAAAGGAGAGGATCAAGATGAGCAAAAAGAAGAAACAGAATTTAAAACGCTGGATTCCGTGTTATCTGATGGCGCTGCCATGCGTCGTGTATTTTTTCATAAACAATTATATGCCCATGGTAGGGCTGCAGATTGCGTTTAAAAATTTTAATGTAAGGGACGGTATCTGGGGAAGCAAATTTATCGGGTTTGAAAATTTTAAATATCTTTTTGCCAGTAAGGACGCATGGATTATTACAAGAAACACCATAGGCTATAATCTGTTCTGGATTATACTGAACACGGCGTTGGGAATCATGATTGCAATCTTTCTCAATGAGGTCAAAAGTAAAATGGCAAAGAAAGTCTATCAGACCTTTATTTTACTGCCGTATCTGATTTCCATGGTGGTAGTATCCTATCTCGCCTATGCGTTTTTGAGCGAACAGACAGGTTTTATCAACGGTATTTTAAACGCACTTGGCCTTCCCTCCGTGATGTGGTATCAGAAGGCAAACTATTGGCCGTTTATTTTGACGATTGTTTATGAGTGGAAGAATATCGGATTTAATGCGATTATATTTCTCGCCAGTTTGGTAGGCATTAGTAAAGATTACTATGAAGCGGCGGAGATGGACGGCGCTACGAAGTGGCAGCAAATCAGAAAGATAACGATACCGATGCTGACGCCCACCATCGTTATGCTGGTTACCATTGGCATGGGAAATATTTTCCGCTCTGACTTTGGACTTTTTTATCAGGTTCCCAGAAACCAGGGATTGTTAAACGCAGCCACCAACACGATTGATACATATGTATTTCGGGCATTGCTTCAGACAGGGGATATAGGGATGTCCTCTGCAGCATCCTTCTATCAGGCGGCGGTTTGTTTGGTTACAATTTTGCTTTTTAACGGTGTTATGAAAAAGTTTAGTGAAGAGAATGCAATGTTTTAATAAGGAAGGAGACATATAGATGAATAAATCAAGTAAACGGTTTCTGGCTCTGTCCCATGTAATGCTGATGCTTCTTAGTGTTTTTTTGGTGGCGCCATTTATATTACTGATCATTGCTTCTCTTACAGAGGAAAGTACGGCTATAAAATATGGTTATTCCTTTTTTCCCAAGGTCTGGTCCTTCGAGGCGTATCAGTACGTATTAAGGAACAGCGGAATGTTTGGACGGGCATTTTTAATCACGATTGTGGTGACGGTTCTTGGCGTGATATGCGGATTGACCATATCCTCTTTGATGGCTTATGTCATCACAAGACGAGGAATTCCCGGGGGTAAAATATTGACGTTTTATGTGATTTTCACCATGCTGTTTAATGGCGGGCTTGTGGCAACTTATCTCAATTATGTCCAGATATTCCATATTAATAATACATATTGGGCGCTGCTGATTCCAAATCTGTTGTGCAATGCATTTTCCATTATGATGATAAAGAATTATTTCCAGGCGTCGATTCCGGAGGAATTGATGGAAGCGGCCAGGATAGACGGGGCGTCGGAGTGGAAGATATTTTTTCAAATAGTGACGCCCTTGTCAAAACCGATTTTGGCCACAGTGGCGTTGATTATGGGACTGGCATATTGGAATGATTGGCAGAACGGTCTGTATTATCTGGACGATACCTCTATGCATGGTATCCAGAATGTATTAAATGATATGAACAGCAATGCAAAATACCTGATGCAGTTTGCAGGAAGCTCAGGAGCCACGATTCCCACCACTACGGTCAGGATGGCAATCGCTGTGGTGGGGATATTGCCAATCCTATGCGTATATCCTTTTTTCCAGGAATATTTTGCAAAGGGAATTACTGCGGGAGCAGTGAAAGGATAGCCTTAAAATGGGCAGAATCATACATAGAAGGGATAAAATTATTTATCAAATAAAACATGCACATGAGAAGGAGGTAAACATGAAAAAGAACAAATTAATTTCAATGTTACTTTGCGGAGCAATGCTGGTATCCCTCTTGGCGGGCTGCGGAACCGGCGGTCAGGACAGCGGCAGCGACAGCAACAGCAACAAAAGTAATGTTTCCAATGAAAATGATGCGAATCAAGGCGGCGAGGATTCGGATGGAGGAGATACCTATGAGCTGGTCATTGAATTAATGACATTCGGCCCGGAACCGGCGGATATGGAAAAAGTAGAGGCCGCAATTTCCGAGATTACAAAAGAAAAAATCGGCGCTACTGTGAAATTTTTACCCATATCTGTTGCGGATCATTTTACAAGAGTGAATCTGCTGACAGCAGGCGGGGAAAAGGTTGATTTGGTCATGGCCGGTATCACCGGAGATCCGGCAACGTTTTACGGCAACGGTGTTCTGACAGACATTACGGATTTATTGCCTGAGTATGCGCCCAATATTGTGGAAGAGATGGGAGATCTCTTGGGCGCGGCTACCTTTGGCGGCGGAGTTTATGCAGTGCCCGGCGTGAAATATCCCGGTGAACAGTTGAATCTGCTGTACAACAAGGAGATGGCGGAAGAATATGGCATTGAAATTCCGGAGTCCTTGAATAGCTATGAGGAATGGGACGCGTTTTTTGCACAGGCATATTCCAAGCTGCCGGAAGACATTCGTGTATTTACGTTGGGGGACGGCAGCGGTTCGGTTACTTTAAACTGGGATTCCAGATATGATTCTCTGGGCGATACAAGCCGTCTTGCGTATGGCGTCCTGGCGGATGTGGAAAGCGGAACGGAGCTGGTGAACTGGTATGAAACAGAGAAATACAAAACAATGTTAAATAAGCGGAGAGAATGGTATGAAAAAGGATATATTGTTCCGGATTCTTTAAGCAGCGGGTATACTACATTGGATTGTATGTCAGCGCGCACCTGCTTTTCTTTCCAGAATGCGTTTAAGGCGGATTGCAACGAAGTAACGCTTGGCCGTAACTGCGGTGGGGTGGAATTGGGCTATATTCCTCTTGGGGAAGCAATCATTTCCGGCTCCAGTACCACAATGATGAGCTGGGGAGTTCCGATTACTTCCGAAAAGCCTGAGAAAGCAGTGGAGTTTTTGTCCTTATTATTTGAAAACAGCGAGCTTGCAAATCTCTGCAATTTTGGAATAGAAGGCGAGCATTATGTAAAACAGAGCGAGCGCATCATTACATATCCAGAGGGTGTGGATGCCTCGAATACAGGCTGGGGCGGATTCATTAATTGGTTTGGGGATAACAAGACTGTTTACCAGCTTACTCCAAATACGGAAGAATATTATGACCAACTAAAAGTTTATAGCATGGGGGAAGCGCTTGTATCCAATGCACTGGGGTATACGTTTGATACTACCGGCGTAAAAACACAGATTGCCGCTGTTACTTCAGTCATTGACACGATGAAGCCCATGCTGGAATGCGGAGTCGCAGATGTAGAAACAGAGCTTCCCAATTTTATTAATGCATTAAAAGAAGCAGGAATCGACGAGATCATTGCGGAAAACCAGCGTCAGTTTAATGAATGGCTAAACCAGAGACAATAAACAAAAATATGGATGAAAACGGACCAGACAGCGGTCGCTGTCTGGTCCGTTTTAAAAAATGAGGGATGATTATGCAGGAATGCAGCATATTTCAGGTGCAATCTTATTCCATTCACGACGGTCCCGGAATCCGGACAACTGTATTTGTAAAAGGCTGTCCGTTGCACTGCCTGTGGTGCCACAATCCGGAATCTCAAAATCATTGCCCGGAGCTGATGTGGTTTGAGGAAAAATGTGCAGGCTGTGGAAGCTGCGCAACAGTATGCAAGGCGCAAGCAATACAAATGAAAGGGAAACGCCCTCTGACGGACCGGATAAAATGCATTGCCTGTGGGAACTGTGAAAAGAGCTGTCCTACAGAAGCACGGCGTGTGGTCGGGGAAGAAAAGACCGTGGAAGATATCATGAAAATAATTCAGAGGGACGCTATGTTTTATCCGTTATCCAACGGAGGCGTTACCGTTAGCGGCGGGGAACCCCTTCATATGCCTTCCTTTACGGGAGAACTGTTGAAAACCTGTAAGGAAAGGGGGTATCATACGGCAGTGGAAACCAGCGGGTATGCGTCTTTTCAAACGGTGGAATATATTATGCAGTACACGGATCTGGTGTTTTATGATTTGAAAGCCCTGGACGGGATTCTTCACAGGCGGCTGACGGGTGTGGATAATGAGAGGATTTTAAAGAATGCAGAATTCATAAAGCATGTGTTGGGAAAAGAGATGGTGATCCGCATTCCCCTGGTGGAAGAATGCAATGCTACGGTTGAGAATATCAGGCAGACAGGCAGTTTTATTGCAGGCCGCCTTGGAAAAGATGTAAAGGTGCAGCTCCTTTTGTATCATAATTTGGGAACAGATAAAGAAAGACAATTAGGAAGAGAAGGAATCACAGAATATACCAGACCGTCGGAGGAGAAACAAAAACGATTTTGTGAAATTATCACTGACTACGGATTGAATGTTCAAATTGGCGGGTCTATGTAAGGAGAAAAAAATGAGCGAAAGAATTCAGAAATTGTTGGAGAAGTCCAAGGGAAAAGCAAGCATATCCATGAATATTTACAGGATTATACAAAAAACCTATCAGGAAATGAATGGAGAGGCGCTGGTAAAATGCAGGGCGCAGGCTATTTATAATATTTTGGCGAATATTCCTCTCTATATTGAGGAAGGAGATCTTCTTGCAGGAAATCCGGGAAGCGTACCGGGAGGATTGGAGATTGATTCTGCAAACGGTATCTGGAACGAATATGAGATTCAGGAGCTGAGGAAAGACGGATATCATTTTCCAAAGGAAGATGAGGAAGGATTATATCAGTTGAACAGACAGAACACGCCGTATAGTATGAACGACGGTGTAGCAGAGGCTTTGGAGACAGACGGGAAATTAATGCCGTTTCTCCATTCTGGCATGGGAATGGTTCAGTGGACCTCTCTTGAGCGAGGCAGACAGATTATGCAATGCAGCGCCCAGGGGGGCTTGAATTTGACGCCCGCACAGTCCATGATGATTTTGGATTATGAAACTGCCCTGGCCCGGGGAATTGACGCTATGATTGAGGACTGCGACAATAAAATAAAAGAAATCCGATTTTTTTCAAAAGAGGATTATGACCGGGCAGTGTATTTAAAAGCGATGAGAACATGCTTGGAGGGGCTTAATTTATACGCAAAGAGACTCTCAGAATTTGCAGACCAGGAAGCGGCTCATGCAGCAGATTCCCTCCGGAAAGAGGAACTCCTTCGCATGAGGGATATTTTGCGGCGTGTGCCTGCAAAACCGGCAAGGAATTTTCGGGAAGCGATTCAAATGTACTGGCTTTTGTTTCACACGGTAGCGTGTCCCAACAGTGTGCTTGGAATGGGACGATTGGATCAGATACTGTATCCTTATTATGAAAAAGATAGGGCAGAGGGGGAAATCACAGAGGAAGAAGCGGAAGAGCTTTTGGAAAATCTCAGGGTGAAGGACTACCAGTTGGGGATTGTGACCGGAAAAGACTGCAGAGATACCTCCAATGGAGAAGCAAAATGGCATAATATTGTAATTGGCGGGGTAAAAAAAGACGGAAGCGACGCCACAAATCCTTTAAGCTATTTGATTCTTAAGGCTGTAAGAGGAGTTCCCACACCACATCCTACCGTGACAGTCCGGGTAGCGGATTCCACACCGGGAGAATTGATTACAGAGGGCTTAAAATGTGTCCGTGCCGGCTGCAGTATGCCGGCCTTCATCGGAGACCGTTCCTATTTGAAATACCTGACAAATTGCGGGGTATCAAAAGAAGAGGCGCGTAATTATGCGGTGGCCGGATGTATTGACGTGGTTTTGCCGGGTAAATCCAGGATTCTCAGCGCCTGTATGTTTGTCACCACCATGTGCCTGGACGTTTTTTTAAATCATGGAATCAATCGGAATAACGGGGAGAGGATGGGGCATGATCCGGGAGACTTGAATCAATGGGACTCCTATGAAGCATTTGAAAAAGCGTTTAAAGAAGAGATGAAGTATTTTATTTCTCAGATGGCAGAATACAGTAACTTAATGATTTGCTCCATGCAGGAGCATTTTCCGGAACCAGGCAAAACAGCCTTCATGTACAGGGGGATTGAAGACGGCGTTGACTTTCAGAAAAAAGAAATGGTGTTTGAAAACGGCGGCGTGATTTGCCCTGTGGGGTTAGTCAATCTGGGCGATTCCCTGACGGTGATTAAACGCCTGGTTTATGAAGAAAAGAGATTGACCCTTACCCAGCTGAAGGAAATTCTGGATAAGAACTGGGAAGGGCATGAAGAACTGAGAAAAGAATGCGTAAAGCTGCCAAAATACGGAAACGATATAGAAGAAGCGGATCAGATGGTCAATGAAATGTATCGATATTTTAATGAGGCATGTAATGAGATGCCCTGCGCCACTGGTACATGCTACAGAGGGTCGGCGGTTTCTATTTTTGGTCATGCACCAGGCGGGAAACTCACAGGAGCGACGCCGGACGGACGCTATGCAGGGGAAACGCTGGCAGACGCCGGTGCGTCGCCTATGCGGGGACGTGATACGAAGGGGCCTTTGGCGGTAATTAGAAGCGCGGCAAAACTTCCCCATGAATGGTATCAGGCCATTTTGTTCAATATGAAATTCCATCCGGATGTAATTGAAAATGACATGGATCTTGAGAAACTGGCAGCGCTAGTCAGAACCTATTTTCAGTATGAAGGAAAGCACATTCAATTTAATGTGGTAGATCGGAAAGTTCTGTTGGATGCAAGATTACACCCCAAGGATCACCAGGATCTTATGGTGCGTGTGGCCGGATACAGCGCCTATTATGTAGAATTGACAGATCGGCTTCAGTTGGAAATCTTAGAGCGGACACAGAATGAGAGGTTGATGTAGACATGCAGTATACGGATTTGGAGAATCTGACGGCCCGGTACTTGCACCAGGATCATCAGATTCAAATGGAGGAGGGGCGATATTGTAAGGATTTCAGGCTGTCCATGTGGGCGTCGCCGGTTTACAGGCTTTCGGAAGACGGCAGGGAGGGCGGCATGTCCTGTGATACCTTTACATACCGTATTTTTCGTAAGGCGGACGGGAAGGATTGCTGCCAGGTTTTGATAAAGCGGCTGGAATGTTGTTTTTCTCAGGGGGACGGCCAGATTAGCATGACAAATCTTCGCTGGTCAACGATTCAGGAGATGAAGCCTTGGGAATATAAGATCCCATTTCCTTATGAAACGTTAAGGGACTGGCCGCAGCTTGCCTTATCCGGTAAAAACGACGGAAAAGAAGTTTTAGCTGTCAGGAATCTGCAAAATCTGGTATTTGAACATCGGCTCCATGAGATTGCCCCGTTATTTTCCGCCAGAGAACAGGCGTCTTTATTTATAGAGCATTGTACAAAAGAAACGGTGTATGGGCAGGCCCGCATTGGGGAGTGGGCAGAAGAGCTTCTGGCAGGAGAGAAAGAGAACCATCACTGCTATCTTTTCTTTGGAATTACCGGAATTCCGGTAATTGAGATTTATGGGGACGGCAAGTGTGCGGAAGGACTTTTTATGACGGAGGTATGCAGGATTCATGCGGCGTCGGAAAACAAAGAGGAGTGGAAATTGTATCGCCATTTGGGATTTGTTCATTCCCGATTCTTGAAAGAAGAGGGACAGTGGAGGATTCTCACCATGGAGCTTCAAACGGCGGCGGATTTGCCCCCGGTTTGTTACCGCAATGACCTTCGCTATGATAAAAGCGGTCAGAGTGATGAACCATGGAATATAGACCAGAAGAAAGACGGCTTTGTTACCCTGGAGGATGGAATGGAAGCAGAAAAGATAATCAACGGATGGGTTCTTGCCTGCAGGCGGGGGACGCTTCTCAGCTATATGGAACGTTACTTTAAGCTTCCCAAAGGAGAACCGAGCATGATGATCCGCAGCTTTGGGGCGAAGACAAAGAAGCTGGAGAATCTTGTACAGATCCGTGAAAAGTTAGAGGATATGACCGCCCAGTACAGAAATCGGTATTATACCTTTCATGCTCCCACAACTCCGGTGCTGCAATATGACGGAGATAAGGATCATATGACAGGGACCTGGTTTGACTGTGGAACCACGAATCTGCGAAGCGCTGCAAAGGGGCCGGAGGATATTCCATATATGATTTTTAGAAATAAATATGTACACCATTTTCAGAGAATAAACGGGAAATGGTATTTTGCAGAATTTTACGGAGAGCCTGTGATTTCCATGCCTGACTGGCATTTTGACATGAAACATAGCAGGGGATTTGTATCGGTGGAGGGAACAGAGTGTTATCCAGATGCATTTATAATGTGAGTAATATCTAAGGGAGTATAGAAAGGAGAGCGATTAGGATGGCTGTTTTACATGTAAGTTTTATGGCGGAGACGTTGGGCAGGACCGTTCCTTTGACGGTAATACTGCCAACGGATAAAGTATATTTTGGAGACGTACCAAGGCGGGAAGAGGGGAAGCCCTATAAAACCTTATATCTTCTGCATGGGATTATTGGAAGTGAAATTGACTGGCTCTATGGCACACGGATTCAACGCTACGCAGAAGAGCGTGATTTGGCGGTGGTGATGCCGGCTGGAGAAAATGGATTTTATGTGGATCAGCCATGGAACTGCGCTATGTATGGAGAGTTTATCGGCAGGGAATTAGTGGAATTCACACGTAAATCTTTCCCGCTTTCCCATGACAGAGAGGATACTTATATCGGCGGATTGTCTATGGGCGGATTTGGAGCAATGCGAAACGGTTTAAAATATCATGAAACCTTTGGAGCGATTATTTCACTGTCCGGCGCCTATATTACGGATGAGAGTCTGCTTGAGATAGTAGAACAGCCCAGATTTCCTTCGGAGTCGGAAGAATATAAGCATTCCTGCTTTGGGCCAGATTTAAAGGCGGCGTTAAAAAGCGACGTCAATCCCATGGCGCTGATTGAAACACTCGCGAAAAAGGGCGTCAAATTCCCGGATATTTATATGGCTTGCGGAGAGCAGGACGGATTGCTTAAGAAAAATAATGGGATTGCAGCACTGTTGTCAAGCCATAACATAGATTATTGCTACGAAACAGGACCCGGAGCCCATGAGTGGGATTTTTGGGACGCCTATCTAAAACGGGCCCTTGACTGGCTTCCCCTGGAGGGGAAAGCTGTGGGAGTCAGCAGCGGCAATGTAGGAATTTAAGGAGAATGAAATGATGAAGAGACAATTTCCCAATCTCTGTAAACCAATCACTTTAGGGAGGACGACTTTTCCCAATCGCATGTTTTCTGCGCCCATGGGCGGGACCGATATTACCAATGACGGATGTATCGGGCCAAAATCAACTGCGTTTTATGAACTGCGGGCAAAAGGCGGCGCAGGGGCCGTGACAGTCAGTGAACTAATGGTAGATCCAAATACAGACGGCAGTCATGGGTATCACCTTGACGAAAGTATTCTGAACTCTCTGGCGGCCGCCGCCTACACTGCAGATGCGATTCGCCGTCATGGGGCGATCCCCAGTCTGGAGCTTTCCCATTCTGGTATGTATGCGGGAACTTATATGACAGACAAGAGAAAACAGAAATCTATGAATCAGTGGGGGCCGTCGGATACCGTGCGTTTAGACGGCGTAAAGGTAAAGGCCCTGACGAAAGAAATGATTGATCATATTGTTGCTTCTTATGGGTATGCGGCGGCTTTGGCAAAGCGCGCCGGTTTTGAGATGCTGATGATTCACGGCGGCCACGGATGGCTGATAAACCAGTTTCTTTCTCCGTATTTCAACAAACGTACCGATGAATACGGAGGGAGCCTGGAAAACCGCACCCGGTTTGCCATAGAAGTGTTAAAGTCAGTGCGGGAAGCAGTTGGCCCCTTTTTCCCGCTGGAGTTTCGATTGAGCGGTTCGGAGTTATTTGAGGGCGGTTATGATTTGGAGGAGGGATGCAGGATTGCCCGGCAGATTGAGCCGTATATCGACCTTCTTCATGTATCCGCCGGTACGTATCAAAGAGGTTTTGGAGATACGCATCCTTCTATGTTTAAGGATCATGGCTGCAATGTATATCTGGCAGAAGAAATAAAAAAGCATGTGTCAGTGCCGGTGGCGACAATTGGAGCTTTAAATAGTCCAGAACAGATGGAAGAGATCATTGCTTCTGGTAAAGCAGATGTAGTTTATATGGCAAGGGCCTTATTGGCGGATCCAAACCTGCCCCGCAAGGTGACTGAAAATCGGGAACATGAGATTGTAAAATGCCTGCGTTGCTTTACCTGCATGGCAGAGCGGGCCGTGACTGCAACCAGGAGATGTACGGTCAATCCCCTGATCGGACGTGAGATAGAGGGAGATGAAGTGGCTCCCGCTCCAGTGAAAAAGAAGGTGCTGGTGGCCGGCGGAGGTCCGGGCGGCCTGTATGCAGCTTATACGGCAGCCCGCAGAGGGCACCATGTTATTCTCTGTGAAAAAGAGGCTGAGGTCGGGGGGATTTTAAAGGGCGAGCAGGCATTTCCCTTTAAACGTGAGATGTATGAATTAGCAGAGACTTACAAAGTGTTGGCCCAAAAGGCTGGCGTAGAGATACGCCTGAATACGGAAGTGACAAAAGAATATGCCATGAAAGAGAATGCGGACGCCTTGATTATCGCTGTCGGTTCCGTTCCCTTGGTGCCGCCAATTCCAGGACTTAAGGCGGATCATGTGGTGGTGGTAAACAATTATTATTTGGAAAAAGATAAGATAGGAGACGATGTGGTTGTTTTGGGCGGCGGCCTGGCCGGGTGTGAATGTGCAATTCATTTGGGGATGAACGGAAAGAACGTGCATTTGGTGGAGATGCGGGATGAGCTGGCAGTGGATGCAAACGTACGTCACCGGCCGCTGTTGCTCAATGAAATTAATAAGTATGTGACAGTACATACCGGCTATAAAGGACTGGAAGTAAGTGCAGACGGCGTCTATTGCCAAGATAAAAACGGCAAGAAGCAGTTTGTTCCCGGAACGTCCGTAATTTGTGCCCTTGGCCAGCGCTCCCGGACAGACGTTGTGGCAGAGCTGCAGGATGCGGCTTTATTTGTACGGGTGATTGGCGATGCGGCAAAAGTGTCTACCATTACCAATGCGGTTTATTGGGGATATCATGGAGCCCTTGATATTGACGCCGGAGGAGTTTAAGAACTTTCTGTGCCTGTATGGATATTTGAAAAAATCACATGAAATCAATTCTTTTTAAAATTTTCAAACTATTTTAGCAATTGACTATTGTAAATACAATGTGAAATGCGTGTTATTTTGTCTTTGTTTGAAAGTGGTTTAAAATCAAGGAATTTTGAGGATTTTGGTATGTTGTTCAGTAGTTGATTTATTGTCTTTATTTGCCTTGTATGAATAAAAATATGTCAGATTTATTCTAATCCAGTTGACAAGTGATACTATATATAATACTATAATAGCAGAAGGAGAAAACAAAGTGCCAAACGTAAAAAAGCTCATCGAGAAAATGAAGCAACAGCCGAACGGAATACGACCAGAAGAAGTTGAAAAAGTTTTAGGTGCATACGGATATGTTCCGGCAAGGCAAAAAGGAAGCCACAAACATTATTTGAATAAAGAAATAGGGGATTTGATAACAAGAAAACAAGAAAATCCATTAAAAAAGGCTTATGTAGTTGACGTGCTGAACAGGATAGGGGAGTAATCCCCTTATCCCAGCACAGCGCAGTAAGCGGAAAGGAGAAAAAAGCGTGGAAATCAAAGATTATATGAAATTGCCATATACAAGATTGGTACAGGAAATGAACGATGAAAGCGGTCATTACTTTTATGGCAGGATTTTAGAGCTTGACGGTTGCCAGAGTACGAGCGATACGCTGGAGGGATTATATCAGAGCCTTAATGAAGCAATGGAGGGATATTTTGAGGTAAAGCAAGAAAATAATTTGCCTATACCAGTTCCGGGAACAGTCGATAAATACAGCGGAAAATTCATGGTAAGGCTTCCAAAGTCTTTACATCAAAGGCTTGCAATAGAAGCAGAAAAAGAGGGCGTGAGCCTTAATCAGCTGGCTTTATATAAGTTGGCACTTTAAAAAGTAAATAGATATAGAATTGGGGCTGTCGCACTAAGTAATTAGTGCGCAGCTCCCTTTCTATGCAAAAAAATAACTGCCAGACCTTCTGAAATTTATCTTAAAGTTAATCGCATGTCAAAACGAGTAAAATAGGAATATGTAAACACTAGAAACCACATGAAATCAATTCTTTCTAAAATTTTTAAACAATTTTAGCACTCACCGCTTGACAGTGCTAACAACAAGTGTTATAGTGACACTAGAACAAACAAAACAACACATAGGAAAAGCCCTATTCAGGGCATACTACAAATAAACCGTTTATTTTAGATAAGGAAAGAAGGGATTTTATGAATATCCAGAAGTTTACACAGAAGTCAATAGAAGCCATCAACCAATGTGAAAAGCTGGCCTATGAATACGGCAATCAGGAGATAGAACAGGAGCATCTTCTTTTGGCGTTACTCAATCAGCCGGAAGGGCTGATTCCTAAGATGGTGGAAAAGATGGAGATCGACCTGGAGCACTTTACCCAGACGGCTCAGAATGCACTGGCGAAGCGGGTCAAAGTCTCCGGCGGCCAGATCTATATGGGCCAGAATTTAAACAAGGCTCTGATTCATGCAGAAGATGAAGCAAAACAAATGGGAGATGAATATGTTTCGGTAGAGCATCTCTTTTTATCTCTTTTGAAATATCCCAATCAGGCGCTGAAGGAGATTTTCAGAGAATATGGGATTACCAGGGAACGGTTCCTAAAGGCCCTTTCTACTGTGCGGGGCAATCAGAGAGTTGTTTCAGACAACCCAGAAGCCACCTATGACACGTTGGAAAAATACGGCTATGACATGGTGGAGCGGGCCAGAGACCAGAAGCTGGATCCTGTGATTGGAAGAGATGCAGAGATCCGGAATGTCATTCGTATTCTTTCCCGGAAAACCAAAAATAACCCGGTGCTGATTGGTGAGCCAGGAGTTGGCAAGACCGCCGTGGTAGAAGGCTTGGCCCAGCGGATTGTCCGGGGAGACGTACCAGAAGGCTTGAAGGATAAGCGTCTTTTTGCCCTGGATATGGGAGCCTTGGTCGCGGGCGCGAAATACCGGGGGGAATTTGAAGAGCGTCTGAAAGCCGTATTGGACGAAGTGAGAAAAAGCGACGGAGAGATTATTCTGTTTATCGATGAGCTTCATACCATTGTAGGCGCTGGGAAAAGCGAAGGAGCCATGGACGCCGGGAATATGTTAAAGCCTATGCTGGCCAGAGGAGAGCTCCATTGCATTGGGGCAACCACATTGGACGAATACCGGGAATATGTGGAAAAAGACGCGGCCTTAGAGCGCAGATTCCAGCCGGTGCATGTGGACGAACCTACGGTAGAGGATACGGTTTCTATTTTGAGAGGCCTAAAAGAACGATATGAAGTATTTCATGGGGTAAAAATTACAGACGGCGCCCTAGTATCGGCGGCAGTTCTTTCCAACCGTTACATTTCCGACCGCTTTCTGCCGGATAAAGCCATTGACTTGGTGGATGAGGCCTGCGCCCTGATTAAAACGGAATTGGACTCTATGCCTACCGAGTTGGATGAGTTGCAGCGTCGGGTGATGCAGATGGAAATAGAAGAGGCGGCTCTGAAAAAAGAAGAAGACCGTTTAAGCCAAGACCGTCTGTCTGCGCTGCAAAAAGAATTGGCGGAATTAAAGAACGAATTTCAGACAAAAAAGGCCCAGTGGGATAATGAAAAGCATTCCATCGAAGGAGTGCATAAGTTAAGAGAAGAGCTGGAAGCGTTAAACAGTGAGATTGCCCGGGCACAGCAGGATTACGACCTGGAAAAAGCTGCAGAACTCCAGTACGGCAAAAAGCCTCAGATCGAACAACAGCTTGCCATAGAGGAAGAAAAAGTAAAAAAAGAATCCATGCAGTTGGTACATGAAAACGTCAGTGAAGAAGAGATTGCCCGTATTATTTCCCGCTGGACCGGAATTCCGGTAGCAAAACTTACGGAAAGCGAACGGAATAAGACCCTGCATTTGGACGAAGAGCTCCATAAACGGGTGATTGGACAGGATGAAGGCGTTACAAAGGTAACGGAAGCAATTATCCGTTCCAAAGCGGGCATTAAAGATCCAGGCAAGCCCATCGGCTCCTTCCTGTTTTTAGGGCCCACAGGCGTAGGTAAGACGGAGCTGGCCAAATCCTTAGCGGCCAGTTTGTTTGACGATGAAAATAACATGGTACGTATTGATATGAGCGAATATATGGAGAAATATTCTGTTTCCCGTCTGATTGGAGCGCCTCCCGGATATGTGGGGTATGAAGAAGGAGGACAGTTGACGGAAGCCGTTCGCCGCAAACCTTATTCTGTCGTTCTGTTTGACGAAGTGGAAAAGGCTCATCCGGATGTATTTAACGTATTGCTTCAGGTTTTAGACGATGGCCGGATTACCGACTCCCAAGGCCGGACGGTGGATTTTAAAAATACCATATTGATCATGACTTCCAATCTGGGATCCGCCCATTTGCTGGAGGGAATCGATGATAATGGGGAGATTCACCCGGAATGCGAAGCGGCGGTGCTGAACGAGCTGCGGAGCAGCTTCCGGCCGGAATTTTTAAACCGTCTGGATGAGACCATATTATTTAAACCTTTGACCAAGGAAAATATTGGGAACATTATTCATTTGCTGCTGGCAGACCTGAACAAACGTCTGGCAGAGCGGGAGGTTTCCATAGAACTGACAGAGGAAGCCAGGGCTTATGTAGTAGAACACGGTTATGACCCGATTTACGGTGCGAGGCCGTTGAAACGGTATTTGCAAAAGACCGTGGAGACCCTGGCCGCCAAATTAATCCTGGCGGATGAGGTCGGCGCCGGGGACACGATTTTGATAGATGTAAAAGAAGGGCAGTTATATGCCCTTGGGAAGTCATAATATAGAGGTTAAGGAAGCGCTGGTTTTTTCGGCGCTTCTTTTACTGGAAGCACATATCTGGTACAATATCTGTTCGGGTCAATTTCATGGCCCACATATGGGGCCACGACTCCAATAGCCCGCAGAAAACCGTCTGGCGTCAGATTCCGTTTTTTAACTTCTTCTCCAAGACGATAATAGGCTGTGTCAATGTTCTGGTAGTTCCCATAGTACAATACGGAGATAGCATTGCAGGAAGGGAAACGTACCAAATCATCGGAGAATTTTGAAGTCTGGACAGGTACACAGGTTTGAAATCGGATGGGGCCGTGTTCCAGTCTTCCATCTAAATAATCCGTTTGATGGTTGACTAGGAACAGTGGCTCATTGGAAAGAACGTCTCCTCGCGCGATACATTCGTTGAGATACACATATAAAGCGTTATATTTTTCTTCTGCAGATTGTCCGATATGTTCCCGGACGCAGCATAGTACTTCAGGAAGCCGTAACATTTGGACAGACAGATCAGGATGGTTTTGGGTACGCAGGAGCATTTCCTCCAGACTTTCCTGAAGTGCAGATAGTTTTTCTTCTATAATTGCAAGAAGATTTTGAGCTTCCCCCTTCCCGGCATAATAGGAAATCGTTTCTTCGTTGGTAAATCCCATGGACTGGAATTTTTGTATTTGTAAGATGCGGCAAATATTGAAAACGTCGTAATGACGGCGTCCGCTGCCCGGTTCCGTGTAGGCAGGCGCCAGAAGTCCCCGGTCCTCTAATCGCAGCAGGGTACTGCGGGAAAGATTGCAGGATTTGGCGGCTTGTGAAATTGAGAATAAATGGTCGGTCTTATTCTTCATAAATGTAATCTCCTCAACGTAATTTTTTTCATGTTTCCGTAGTAAAAATCAATCATAGATTCCACATCAAATTCTGCTTTCTGATATGACAAGGAATAATATATAATTTATACTAATTATTATATAATTTTGCAAAAAAGAATGTCAAGAAAGGATTCATGTTCATGATTAAAATATATGCCTTGACAAATACTGGCAGCTATGTTTAAATATCATTAGTCTTAAAATTTGAAAGAAAGAGAGGTAATTAGGATGGCATCAACACGTGGGATTTATACAACAACATCAAACAACAGAGATACATTTATTACCTCGATGGATTTCAAAGGGATAGGAGGCGTCAGTATCGGAGACGCTGTATCTTATCTGTAATAGCAGGCGCTTATGGGTATGGATGGGTTCTGCAGGTATGCAGAATCAGAAGAAGCTATGCGATTTGAGTACACCGTGGTAGATTACCATGGTGTTTTTTTATTTCATAGGAAAGAGCCCTAGGCGTAGAAGAATAATATAAAATAAAAGGGGGAAGAGGATTGAAGAAATTTGGAACGTATCTTAAGAAATACTGGTATGCATATTTGATTGCCATTGTCTGTATGATTACAGCGATTGTGCTGGATATGTTGTATCCGCTCATTACCAAGAGAATTATAGATGATGTAATTCTAAAAGGAAAAATGGAACTTTTGACAGGACTTTTACTTGGTATTTTTGTAATCGGGCTGGGCCGGGGACTGGGAGGCTATGTAAAAGAATATACCTTTGATTCGGTGAGTGCAAAGATTGGGGCGGCCCTTCGCAAGGATTTGTTTTCCCATATTCAGAGTCTTTCTATGGATTATTTTGACGATACCAATACGGGAGAGCTGATGGCCCGTATCAAAGACGATGTGGATTACATCTGGAGCGCTGTGGGATATGTGGGAATGCTGGCGATAGAAGTGGTGATTCATGTTGTGATCGTACTGTTTTGCATGTTTCGTCTGAACTGGAAACTTGCCTTTATTCCTACGCTGGTGATGGTGGTGATTGGGAGTATTGCCATTGTAATGGAAAAGAAGCTCAACAGCATTTATGAGGAAATCAGCGAAGAAAATGCCAGGCTTACCACGATTGCGGAGGAAAATCTGGCGGGAGTACGGACGGTAAAAGCATTTGCCCGGGAAGACTTTGAGATTAAAAAGTTTTTGTCCCATAACAAGCGGTATTATGATTTAAATATGAAGCAGTCCAAAGTGCTGGTGCGGTATTATCCGGTATTTCAGTTTATGAGCAGGCTGCTTCCTGTGGCCATGGTACTGTTGGGAGGCGGTATGGTAATCCGGGGAGAAATGACCCTGGGAGCTATGGTGGCCTTTGCCGAATACTGTCGGAATATTGTATGGCCCATGGAAATGCTGGGATGGCTCACCAATGATATCTCAACCGCATTTGCTTCCTATAAGAAGATTAAGAATATTTATCAGGTGACGGCTGCCATACAGGAGCCAAAGAATCCGGTAACCCTTGAAAAGGTCGCTGGAGCTTTGTCCTTTGAACATGTGGATTTCAAACGGGGGGACAAAAAAATTCTGAAGGATATTTCCTTTGAGTTAAAGCCTGGACAGACTTTGGGAATTATGGGGGCAACCGGTTCTGGAAAGACATCTATTGTAAACTTACTGCTTCGTTTTTTTGATGTGGACGGCGGAGTTGTAAAACTGGATGGCCAGGATGTTCGAAAACTGTCCTTAAAACAGCTTCGAAGCAGCATTTCAATGGTAATGCAGGATGTTTTTTTATTCTCCGATACCATTGAAGAGAATATTAAGATGGGAAGGCGCCGTACACTGGCCCGGGAGACCATGGAACAGGCGGCCTGCCTGTCAATGGCCCAGGATTTTATAGAAGAAATGAATGAAAAATACGATACGGTAATCGGAGAGCGGGGAGTAGGACTTTCCGGCGGACAGAAGCAGCGCATCAGCATTGCCCGGGCCATTGCCAAGCATAATCCGGTTTTGATACTGGATGATTCTACTTCGGCGTTAGATATGGAAACAGAATCCCAGATACAACAATCTTTGGAAACATTAAAAGGAACTACGAAAATCATCATTGCACACCGGATTTCGGCTGTTCGAGGGGCGGACGAAATTCTGTTTTTGGAAAACGGACGCATCAAAGAGCGAGGAACCCATGAGACGTTGATGCAGCAAAAGGGGCTGTATTACGATACGTATCAGGCCCAGTACGGCATAGCCTACAACGACGCTGCCCAAATGCAAGAGGAGTTTAAAGGTGTGGATGAAAAGACGTCAAAAGAAAAAGAGGTGATTGCATGGCAGTAAATTCTTACCGTGACGACGAGCACGTAGGAACAATGGGAAAACGCCAGACCTTGATACGGCTGTTTTCCTACTTATTTCAATATAAAAAACAAGTGGCAGGCGTTTTGGCCTGTATGCTTCTGGCAGTGGGAATATCATTAATCAATCCTTTAATTGTAGAACATGCCATTGATGTGAATATTGCAGGCAGGGACATGGCGGGATTGTATCGGCTGTCTGTCTTTGCATTGGTTTTGAATGTGATTTTTATTGTGCTGGTGAAGGTGCGGATGTATGTAATGGCAAGAGTATCCAACCAGATACTTTTGGATATCCGGCAGGAGCTTTATGTGCATATCCAGACCTTGTCTTTTTCCTTTTTTGACAGCCGGCCCACTGGAAAAATTCTGGCCCGTATCATAGGGGATGTGAATTCATTAAAGCATGTGCTGACAAATTCCGTTACCACGTTGATTCCGGATTTTATCACCATTTGCGGCGTGGTATGCATTATGCTGGTGAAAGACTGGAAGCTGGCGCTGGCGTCCTTAAGCAGCATTCCTCTGATGATGGTGGCAGTTTGGTTTATTCAGAAGGCCAGTCATAAGCGCTGGCAGATTTTTCGAAAGAAGGCATCGAATCTGAATGCATACGTCCATGAGGATATTGCAGGGATGAGCGTAGTGCAGAGCTTTCGGGCGGAGGATGAGACGCAGGAGATCTTCGACGGCTTGGCGGAAGAACATCAGCAAGCGTTTCAGAACGCGGTGCGGCTGTCGGATATGTTTGGGCCTACTGTGGATATCTGCTGGGGGCTGGGAGCCATGTTCTTGTATTGGGCAGGCATTCAGTTGATCGGGGCAGAATATGTATCTGTTGGTACGCTGGTGGTATTCGGAACCTATATCAGTATGTTTTGGAGCCCGGTGATGAACCTGAGCAATTTCTATAATCAGGTAGTGACCAACTTAACAGCGGCAGAACGGATTTTTGATATTCTGGATACGCAGCCGGACATTGTGGACGGTAGTCAGGTGGAGGACATTCCGGATATTCAGGGAAATGTGGAATTTTCCCATGTTTCCTTTACCTATGATGAAGGAACGCCGGCTGAGACCAAGGTGCTGGACGATGTGAGCTTTACCGTGCGTCCAGGAGAGACGATTGCTTTGGTAGGGCCTACCGGGGCAGGAAAAACCACCATTGTAAATTTGATCAGCCGTTTTTATGATATTCAAAAAGGCAGGATTTTGATTGACGGATACGACATTCAGAAGATATCCATGGACAGTCTGCGGAAGCAGATGGGAGTGATGACCCAGGATAATTTTATTTTCCAGGGAACCGTCCGGGAAAATATTGCTTATGGGAAGCTGGATGCTACAGAGGATGAAATTATCACAGCCGCAAAGGCGGTCAATGCCCATGAATTCATAGAACAGATGGAAAAGGGGTATGACACGGAATTAAAAGAGCGGGGAGCAGGGCTGTCCATCGGGCAGCGCCAGTTGATTGCGTTTGCCAGGACGATGGTAAGTATGCCGCGGATTCTGGTTTTGGATGAGGCTACTTCCAGTATTGATACCCATACGGAAATTTTAGTGCAGCAGGGAATCGAGGCTCTTTTGGCCGGAAGGACCAGCTTTGTGATTGCCCATCGTCTGTCTACGATTCAGAAAGCAGACCGGATTTTCGTGATTGGCCAGGGCGGCATTCTGGAAGAAGGAAGCCCGGCAGAATTGATGGCGAAAAAGGGATATTATTATGAATTGTATATGGCGCAGTTTAAGAATGTTTCATAGAAGAATTGAATAAAAAATTTTTATCAAAAAGAAAGCAGCCGCTACGGATCCTTATAAAAGGTATGGATCATGTAATGGTTGCTTTCCTTTTGATAGAATTATAATTCTGGAATAGCCGGATACCCCGATTCCATCTGCTCAAGCAGGTCGTTACAGTATTCCAGATATCCCTCCAATCCGCCGAACTGTACCAGCATATAGACAAAGGAAACTGTCAGCAATAGCAGCCCCATTGCAATACCGGCAATGCCAAGGGCCAAACCGATTTTAGACTTACCTGGCATGGTTAATTCACCGCCTTTTGACAGCAGCGCAAATATAACAGCCAGAGAGCCGCAAATAATACAAGTATAGATACAGCAGCCCGTCGCCAGGCCAATGATACCGAGAACAAGGGAAGCAGTGGCAAACCCCTGGGAATGTTTCGTTTGGTAAATGGAATCGTTCATTACAAAACCTCCGGTGAAATTGACAGATTCATCAAAACTGCTTTTATTTTAGCACGGAGGCTTTTTTCCTGCAAGGGTTAAGTTTTCACTTGGCCTTTATATGATTGGGATTGTTTTCAGGGATAAGACGTAAAAAATACAGCGGCAGGCTAAAATAATAACGCTTGTATTTTCAAATAATATTGCCTATAATAATGAAGACGTTATCAGGTAAAAAAGAAAAAGGAGTCCCAAAATCTATGGATATTATTGCAAAATTAGCAGAAGAGCTAGGGATACGAAAAGAGCAGGCCAAGGCCGCGGTGAAATTGATCGACGAGGGAAATACGATTCCCTTTATTTCCAGATACCGGAAAGAAGCAACCGGTTCCTTGAACGACGAGGTGCTGCGGGATCTTTATGAGCGTTTAAATTATTTGAGAAATCTGGAGGAGAAGAAGCAGCAGGTACTTTCTTCTATTGAAGAACAAGGAAAGATGACGGAGGAGCTTAAGACCCAGATTTTAGCAGCGGCGACTTTGGTGGCAGTGGAGGATTTATACCGCCCCTATCGTCCTAAGCGAAGGACCAGGGCAACCATAGCCAAAGAGAGAGGCTTGGAGCCTTTGGCCAACTTGATTTTACTTCAGATGGTGAACCGGCCCTTAGAACAGGAGGCGGAAGCCTTTTTGAACCCGGAGAAAGAGGTACATACACCGGAAGATGCCATCGGAGGAGCCATGGATATTTTGGCGGAAAATATTTCTGACGAAGCGGAATATCGGACCTATATCCGGGAAGCGACGGTTCGGGCAGGCAAAATCATTTCCACGGCCAAAGACCCCGAAGCAGAGTCCGTTTACGAGATGTATTATGCATTTGAAGAGGGGATCGCCAAGCTGGCGGGCCATAGAATTCTGGCGCTGAATCGAGGAGAAGCAGAAAAAGTGCTTACCGTTAAAATAGAAGCTCCCATAGAACAGATTCTGCAGTATCTGGAAAAACAGGTGATTACTAGGGACAACCCTTATACTACGCCTGTTTGGAAAGAAGTGGTGGAAGACAGCTACAAGCGTCTCATTGCCCCGGCCATTGAGCGGGAGATTCGAAGCAGCCTGACGGAACGAGCGGAGGACGGAGCGATCAAAGTATTCGGAAAAAATCTGGAACAGCTTTTGATGCAGCCCCCCATTGCCGGGCGGGTAGTACTGGGATGGGATCCGGCCTTTCGTACCGGCTGTAAGCTGGCGGTGGTGGATACTACCGGAAAGGTGCTGGATACGACGGTAATTTATCCTACCGCTCCGCAAAATAAGGTAGAAGAGTCCAAAGCCGTCTTAAAAAAGCTGATTCAAACATACGATATTTCCCTAATTTCCGTAGGAAACGGAACGGCTTCCCGGGAGTCGGAAATGATTATCGTAGAGCTGCTAAAGGAGATCCCAAAACCTATTCAGTATGTGATTGTCAACGAAGCCGGGGCCTCCGTCTATTCCGCCAGCAAGCTGGCCACGGAAGAATTCCCCAGCTTTGACGTAGGTCAGCGCAGCGCGGCTTCCATTGCAAGACGACTGCAGGATCCCTTGGCAGAATTGGTGAAGATTGATCCAAAATCTATTGGCGTGGGCCAGTACCAGCATGATATGAACCAGAAGAAATTAAGCGAGGCCTTAGGAGGCGTTGTGGAAGATTGCGTGAATAAAGTGGGGGTAGATTTGAATACCGCTTCCGCTTCTCTGCTGGAATATATTTCTGGCATCAGCAAAGTGATTGCCAAAAATATCGTGGCTTACCGAGAAGAGAACGGCCGTTTTCTGACCAGGGCCCAACTTTTGAAAGTGGGAAAGCTGGGGCCGAAAGCCTATGAGCAATGCGCCGGATTTATGCGTATTTCTGACGGAAAGAATCCCTTAGACGCCACCAGTGTACACCCGGAAAGCTACGAAGCTACCAAAAAGCTGCTGGAACGGTTAGGATATGCCCCGGAGGATATCAGAAACGGAGGGTTAAAAGGCATTTCCAAGAAAATCGGAAATTGCAAAAAGCTGGCGGATGAGTTGGAGGTGGGGGAAATCACCCTGCAGGATATTATCAAAGAATTGGAGAAGCCTGCCCGAGATCCAAGGGATGAGATGCCAAGGCCCATTCTTCGCACCGATGTGCTGGAGATGAAAGATTTAACACCTGGTATGGTGCTAAAAGGAACGGTTCGCAATGTTATTGACTTTGGGGCGTTTGTGGATATCGGCGTCCATCAGGACGGACTTGTACATATCTCCCAGATTTGTGAACGCTATATCAAGCATCCGTTGGAGGCCGTTAGTGTAGGAGACGTGGTGGAAGTGAAGGTAATGAGCGTGGATCTTCAGAAAAAAAGGATTCAACTGACCATGAAGCTGTAAGAAATTAACAGGAAGAATTTAAGAAATGTGAAAATACAGCGCCTTTTACCGGAACCTGTAAGGCAGGTTCTGATAAAAGGCGTTATGCCTGCGCTGCCCTGCCGTTCAAAAGCTGTGGATTTCAGTTCCATGCAGCGTACCTTTCAGCACATATTGTTTCATGGCGTCGAAGCTTTGCTGACTGATGACATGTTCCATCTTACAGGCGTCTTCCGCCGCCACGGCAGCGTCCACCCCAAGGCCTATCAGCCATGAAGTAAGGAGTTCATGACGCTCCAGAATCATTTCTGCAATGGCTTTTCCAGCTTCTGTGAGAGTAATAAATCCGGATTTGTTTACCAGGATATAATTCCGCTCCCGCAAATTCTTCATGGCAACGCTGACGCTGGATTTTTTAAATCCCAGTTCTTCAGAAATATCCACGGCCCGGACAACCGGCAGTTTTTTACTTAAGATTAAAATTGTCTCTAAATAATTTTCGGCAGATTCATTGATATGCGTCAATTTTCATTCTCCTTATCATCCATAACCTGAAACAAGAAGGGACAACCGCTTTTTCAAGCAGAACTGCAAGGAATCCTGTCTTCGTTCCCCAGGAAATACTTCCTAATCTTATAGCTTGCTTTGTCCTATTTTAACATAAGCGTTCAGAATTGGCAATGGAGGGAAAAAAGAAACAAAAAGTTATTGACAAAAAACAAAAGTAAGTTTATACTAACCTTAAAAGATATGAAAATTAGTTTCAGTTAAGGAGGCGAAGCATATGCCATTGTCTATGGCGCGTCCAGGGGAGGCCAATACGATTAAGCGAGTAGGGGGAAAAGAAGAGACCCGGCGTTTTTTGGAAACATTGGGTTTTGTAGATGGAGGCACAGTTACCGTCATATCTGAAATCGGCGGCAGTATGATTGTAAATGTAAAAGATTCCAGAGTGGCTATCGGAAGAGAGATGGCCAACAAGATTATGGTGTAACCTTTAAAACAGGATCTATAGAGTGGATAGCCAGAAGTAAGAGCTAAAAAGGAGTGCGTATGAAGACATTAAAAGAGACGGCCTGCGGCCAGACGGTGACCGTGAAAAAGTTGTCCGGAGAAGGAGCGGTCAAGAGACGAATTATGGATATGGGGATCACCAAAGGGGTAAGCGTTTATGTAAAAAAAGTGGCTCCCCTGGGAGACCCTATGGAAGTTACCGTACGGGGATACGAGCTTTCTCTGCGGAAAGCAGATGCAGAGCTGATTGAAGTGTGGGAGTCATAAGGCTATATTTTTTTACACATAAGTTAGCTATAACTAATAAAAAGAAGTTTCAAGTAACATAAGTTTATCAGGGAAAATGAAAAAGGAGAGGAAAAATGTCAGTGAACATAGCATTAGCAGGAAATCCCAACTGTGGAAAAACAACCTTGTTCAATGCCCTGACCGGTTCCAATCAATTTGTAGGAAACTGGCCTGGCGTTACAGTGGAAAAGAAAGAGGGCAAGCTAAAAGGTTATAAAGATGTGACAGTGATTGACCTTCCGGGGATCTATTCTCTGTCCCCCTACACGTTAGAAGAGGTAGTGGCCAGAAATTATTTGCTGGAAGAAAGGCCGGATGTTATTATTAATATTGTAGACGGAACAAATCTGGAGCGGAATTTGTACTTGTCCACCCAGCTTTTGGAACTGGGGATTCCGGTGGTTCTGGCAGTCAATATGCTGGATCTCCTAGAAAAGAACGGGGACGAGATACATTTGGATTCTTTAAGCAGAAGCATGGGGTGTCAAGTAGTGGAGATTTCCGCTTTAAAAGGAATCGGAGTCAAGGAGGCTGCAGAAGCGGCGGTAAACGCAGCGGAAAAGAAACAAGCCGCCGCTGCCGTTTCCAATCTTTTTTCAAAAGAGACGGAACAGGCCATCGTATCTGTGGAAGGAAAATTAAAAGGTCTTGTGCCTGAAGAACAGGCTCGTTTTTTTGCCGTCAAGCTGTTGGAAAAGGATGACAAAATATCAGGAAAGCTGCCTCATCCAATAGCGGTAAAGGAAGAAATTGCAAAGCTGGAAGAACTTTTAGATGACGATACCGAGAGTATTATAACCAACCAGAGGTATGTTTATATATCCGATATCATGAAAGAGTGCTGTACGAAAGGAAAGAAAGAAAGAATTTCCACTTCTGATAAGATTGACCGGATTGTGACCAACCGTGTTTTGGCCCTGCCGATTTTTGCATTGGTTATGGGGTTGGTATATTATATTTCTGTCACTACGGTTGGGGGCTGGGCAACGGACTGGGTCAACGACAATCTGTTTGGGGAAGGCTGGCAGCTGTTTGGGATGGAAAGCATATTTGTTCCTGGCATTCCGGTATTGGCAGAAGCCGGCTTAAATGCCATTGGCTGTGCTCCCTGGCTTCAAGGGCTGATTTTGAATGGAATCATAGGAGGCGTAGGGGCAGTGCTTGGTTTTGTACCACAGATGTTGGTGCTGTTTCTTTTTTTAGCCTTTCTTGAGGCTTGCGGCTACATGGCCCGGATTGCATTTATTATGGACCGTATTTTTCGAAAATTCGGTCTTTCCGGAAAGTCCTTTATTCCTATGCTGATTGGTACAGGATGTGGGGTTCCGGGCGTGATGGCTTCCCGTACCATTGAAAACGACAGGGACCGGAAAATGACGATTATGACTACCACATTTATTCCCTGTGGGGCAAAGCTTCCTATGATTGCTTTGATTGCAGGAGCGTTTTTTCATAATGCCTGGTGGGTGGCCTGGAGCGCATTTTTTGTAGGGATTGCCGCAGTAGTTTGTTCTGGCGTGATGTTAAAAAAGACAACTATGTTTGCAGGGGATCCGGCGCCTTTTGTTATGGAGCTCCCGGCTTACCATCTTCCCACTATAGGGCATGTATGCAGAAGCATGTGGGAACGGGGATGGTCTTTTGTTAAAAAAGCAGGTACGATTATTCTCTTGTCCGCTATTGTACTGTGGTTTTTACAAGGCTTCGGCTGGGTGGAGGGCAGCTTTACCATGCTGGAGGCAGATCAGCTTGACAGGAGTATCCTGGCTGTTATCGGAGGCGTGGTTGCGCCAATTTTCGCTCCTTTGGGTTGGGGAGACTGGAAAATGGCGGTTGCGGCAGTCACAGGACTGATTGCAAAAGAAAACGTTGTTACTACCTTTGGCGTATTGTTTGGTTTTGGAGAAGTGGCGGAAGACGGAGCGGAAATCTGGAGTTTGCTGGCCACGGCAATGACAGGAGCGGCGGCGTATTCTTTCCTGGTTTTTAATCTTCTTTGCGCTCCTTGCTTTGCGGCAATGGGAGCAATCAAGCGTGAAATGAACAATGCAAAATGGTTCTGGTTTGCCATTGGATATCAGACCATGTTAGCGTATTTTGCATCTTTTTGCGTATATCAAATCGGAAGCCTGCTTACAGCAGGAACTTTCGGGATCGGCACGATAGCGGCGTTTTTAATTACGGCAGTATTTTTATATTTTTTGGCCCGGCCATATAAAGAGGGACGTGTGTGGAAGATAAATCTAAAACAGATGGCAAGATAGAAAGAGATGGAAAGGAAATTTGCACAGTTTTGCCATCTACAGGGAGGTGCAAATGGGAACAATTATAGTAGGAGCTGTTTTGGCCGTCATAGTAGGGCTTGTGATTCGCGGAATGGTTTTGGATAAGAAAAACGGAAGGTCTTGCGGCGGAAGCTGCGGGTCCTGTAAGGGATGCTGCCATAACGGCTCAGATTCCTGCAATCATTAAAACGCTGTTGCCGACTGCTGAGATCATAGGAAATGCCAAGGTCAGTTAATATTTGACCCTTAAAAAAGATCTGGTCAACTCCGGTGGAATATAGTATAATAATTCATAATTCGACAAATACAAGCAGCAAAGATGCAAAAGGGACGATAGCATGAGAAGGAAAATGGGTTCGTTGCTTTTGGCAACGCTTATCACTGCGGGAGGCATTATGCTGGCGGAGCTGCCGGCAAAAGCAATTCAGTCTCAGATCGATGATGTGAATAAAACAATCCAAAAGCTGGAGGATGAAAAAGCAGACAGTAAGCAGGAGCTGGAAGAACTAAAAGAGGAAAAGGCATATCTGGATGACCGTCAGGCTAAGCTAGATCAAGAACTCACAGGGCTGGCCCAGGAGCTTACCAATATTCAGGAGCAGCTGGCGGAAAAAGAAGCCTCTTTGGAAGTGACCCGGCAGGAGCTGGAGGAAGCCAGGAAAGAAGAAGAGCGGCAGTATGCTAATATGAAGAAACGCATTCGCTATCTCTACGAGAAAGGAGACGTCTCTTTTCTGGAGCCATTACTGGAAGCGAAGAGTCTGGCGGAGATTATCAGCTATGGAGAGTACGTGGAGAATATCTATGACTATGACCGGAAGATGCTGGAAGAATACCGCAGGGTGAAGGAGGATATCGCCGGAAAAGAAGAACGGCTGGAGACAGAACAGGAAGAGCTTACGGCTTTGGCAAATCAGCAGCAGCAGGCAGTAAGCCGGGTGGAGACGCTGCTGGCGGAAGTAAACCAGGAGATCGGAAGCGCAAAGCAGCAGATATCGGAAGCGGAAAACGACCTTGCAGCAATGGAGGCGCAGATAGAACGACAGAAGGCGTATGAGGAAGAACTAGAAGCCAAGAAGGCGGAGGAGGACGCAAGGCGCCAGGAAGAGATTCGAAGGCAGGAGGAAGAGCTACAGCGTCAGGAAGAAGAACGCCGTCAGCGGGAGAAGGAAGCAGAAAAACAAAAAAATAATAATTCCGGGAATCAAGGCGGAGGCGGTGAAAGCAGCGGCAAAGGACAGGGGAATCAAAGCAATAAAGACCAAGGAAATCAAAACAATAAAGACCAGGGGGAAAGCACACCTTCCGCCCCCAGCGAGTCCAAAGGGGACTTGGCCATGTTGGCTGCATTGATTGAATGCGAGGCGGGCGGGGAGAGTTATGAAGGAAAACTGGCGGTGGGAAGTGTCATTATGAATCGTGTGCGAAGCTCCAGCTTTCCCAACAGTATTGTAGGCGTAATCTATCAAAGCGGCCAGTTTTCTCCTGTAGCCAGCGGAAGGTTTGCTTCGGTGCTCAGCCGGGGCGCTGCTTCCGGCTGCGTTCAGGCGGCCCAGGAATGTCTTTCTGGTAAGACTACCGTAAGCAGCCTGTATTTCCGCAGGAATACCGGTGATATTCAAGGCACCGTGATTGGGAATCATGTATTTTATTAAGAACATGCAGAATAAGCCTTGTACAAAATAGACAAAGTTTGTTCTGCATTTTCTATGTTTTTGTCAAAAACATTGTTATAAAAATAACGTAATTTTCCTGAAATCGTAGGATTGTTGGATTTTAAAAAGAAAAGAGCTTGTGATTCGGCAAAAGGTTGCTGTTGCAATTTGAAAGAGATTGTGGTAGTATGTTTTTGGAGCAAATGCCGGGAAAAACAGGCAGAAACAGAATATGGAGCCCCAAACATTCCCAAGGAGCTGGCGAATGCGGCGGTGAACCGTTTTTTTTTGAGGAAAGTTTGTTAAAAAAATAACGGGGAATACATAGAATATCCTTCCGGGATTGTTAAAAAAATAACGTAAAGCGCTATTAGTTTCCCCTTGGTTACTAAAGCTGCAGGTTGCAAAATAAGGCCCGGAGTGATAGAATTGTGTTGTCTGAGGCAATATGTCAGCATTGGGAATATTTATAATTAAAGAAGGAGAGAAGAGTATGTCAAGAAAAGTAGTTTTAGCAGGCGCATGCCGTACGGCAATTGGAAGAATGGGCGGAGCTTTAAGCAACACATCAGCAGCGGATCTGGGCGCGATCGTAATTAAAGAAGCGTTAAACCGTGCAGGCGTAAAGCCGGAGCAGGTAGATGAAGTTATGATGGGCTGCGTCATTCAGGCGGCACAGGGACAGAATGTTGCAAGGCAGGCTTCTATCAAAGCAGGACTTCCTATTGAAGTACCGGCATTTACCCTGAATGTGGTTTGCGGCTCCGGATTGAAGTGCGTAAATGAAGCGGCGAATATGATTATGGCAGGCCAGGCTGATATTGTGGTAGCCGGCGGTATGGAGAATATGTCCATGGCTCCTTATGCTATGACAAAAGCCCGTTTTGGTTATAGAATGAACAATGCTACGATTGTTGATACAATGGTAAATGATGCGTTGACAGACGCGTTTAACCACTATCATATGATGATTACGGCAGAGAATGTTTGTGAGAAATACGGCATCACCCGTGAGGAACTGGATGCATTTTCCGCAAGCAGCCAGCAGAAGTGCGAGAAAGCCATAGCAGAAGGCAAGTTTAAGGATGAGATCGTTCCGGTACCTGTTAAGGTTAAGAAAGAGACCGTGATGTTTGACACGGACGAAGGTCCTCGTGCAGGTACAACGGAAGAGTCTCTGGGCAAATTAAAATGCTGCTCTGGCAAAGAAGGCGGCCTGATTACAGCAGGCAATGCTTCCGGTATCAATGACGGTGCGGCTGCGATTGTAGTTATGAGCGAGGAGAAAGCCAAAGAGCTTGGAGTAACGCCTATGGCTACTTGGATTGCCGGCGCTTTGGGCGGCGTGGAGCCTGAGATTATGGGTGTTGGCCCTGTGGCATCTACCAGAAAGGTATTTGAGCGTACAGGCATGACCATTGATGATATAGATTTAGTAGAAGCAAATGAAGCTTTTGCAGCACAGTCCATTGCAGTAGCAAGGGATTTGAACTTTGACATGAACAAGGTAAATGTCAACGGCGGCGCCATTGCCCTGGGTCATCCGGTAGGAGCCAGCGGATGCCGTATCCTTGTTACATTATTACACGAGATGCAGAAGAGACCGGACGTGAAACGCGGACTGGCCACTCTTTGTATCGGCGGTGGTATGGGATGCAGTACCATCGTTGAGAAATAAATATGTTTATTCATAAGGAGGAAGTATCATGAAGGTAGGAATTATTGGTGCAGGAACTATGGGGTCCGGTATTGCACAGGCCTTTGCACAAACGGAAGGATATGAGGTTTGTCTGTGCGATATTAATGACGAGTTCGCTGCAAACGGAAAAAAGAAGATTGCAAAGGGCTTCGAAAAGAGAATTGCAAAGGGCAAGATGGAGCAGGCAGCGGCAGACGCTGTTTTGGCAAAGATTACGACAGGCACCAAGGAGATCTGCACAGACTGTGATTTGATCGTAGAGGCAGCCATTGAGAATATTGAAATCAAGAAGCAGACCTTTAAGGAGCTGCAGGAGATCTGCAAGGCAGACGCTATGTTCGCTACTAATACCTCCTCTCTTTCTATTACAGAGATTGGCGCAGGACTTGACCGCCCGGTGATCGGGATGCATTTCTTCAATCCGGCTCCCGTTATGAAGCTGGTAGAGGTGATTGCAGGTCTGAATACTCCCGCTGATATGGTAGATGCCGTTAAGAAGATTTCTGAAGATCTGGGCAAGACCCCTGTTCAGGTAGAAGAAGCAGCCGGATTCGTAGTAAACAGAATCCTGATTCCTATGATTAATGAGGCAGTAGGCATCTATGCAGACGGCGTTGCTTCCGTAGAAGGTATTGACGCGGCTATGAAGCTGGGTGCAAATCATCCTATGGGTCCTCTGGCTCTTGGGGATTTAATTGGCCTTGACGTATGCCTTGCAATTATGGAAGTATTGCAGGCAGAGACAGGAGATTCCAAATACAGACCCCATCCGTTGTTGAGAAAGATGGTACGGGGCGGAAAATTGGGAATGAAGACTGGCGTTGGTTTCTACGACTACAGTAAATAAGCAGCAAGAACAACATGATACGAAGCTATGAATAATTTTATAAGGGGCTGGTAAGACATTAGCAGCCCCTTAAGTATATCATGTTTGTTAAAAGTTTAACTATCTGAAAATGGAGGAAATTAGAATGGATTTCGCGTTAAGCAAAAAGCATGAGATGGCCAGAACTCTTTTCAAAGAGTTTGCTGAGACAGAGGTAAAGCCTCTTGCCCAGGAAGTAGATGAGACAGAAGAATTCCCCGCAGGTACTGTGGAAAAGATGGCAAAAGCCGGATTTATGGGAATTCCTGTTCCTAAGGAGTATGGCGGACAGGGCTGCGATCCTCTTACATATACCATGTGCGTAGAAGAGTTATCAAAGGTATGCGGCACCACTGGCGTTATCGTTTCTGCACACACCTCACTGTGTATCGATCCGATTATGACATACGGTACAGAAGAGCAGAAGAAGAAATATGTAGTACCTCTTGCAAAGGGCGAGAAATTAGGAGCATTTGCCCTGACAGAGCCGGGTGCAGGTACAGACGCTCAGGGAGCTCAGACCAAGGCTGTTTTGGACGGGGACGAGTGGGTTCTGAACGGTTCTAAGTGCTTTATCACCAACGGTAAAGTGGGCGATGTTTATATCGTAATTGCTATCACTAGTGTAACAGAAGATAAGAGAGGCAGAAAGAAAAAGAACTTCTCTGCATTTATCGTAGAAAAAGGCACTCCCGGATTCTCCTTCGGAACAAAAGAAAAGAAGATGGGTATCCGTGGTTCTGCTACCTATGAATTGATTTTCGAAGACTGCAGAATCCCCAAGGAAAATCTGTTAGGACCGGAAGGAAAAGGATTCCCTATCGCTATGCATACACTGGATGGCGGACGTATTGGAATCGCTGCACAGGCTCTTGGTATAGCAGAGGGCGCTTTGGATCGTGCCATTGAGTACACCAAGGAAAGAAAGCAGTTTGGCCGTTCGATTGCACAGCAGCAGAATACACAGTTCAAGCTGGCTGATATGGCTGCAAAAATTGAAGCTGCACAGCTTTTGGTATACAAGGCCGCTATGGCAAAGGCTACCAAGAAGGTTTACTCCGTAGAAGCGGCAAAGGCCAAATTATTTGCGGCTGAAACTGCTATGGCAGTTACCACAGAAGTGGTACAGTTGTTCGGCGGATACGGATATATCAGAGAATATGATGTGGAACGTATGATGCGTGACGCTAAGATTACCGAGATTTACGAAGGAACTTCTGAAGTTCAGCGTATGGTAATTTCCGGAGCGCTGCTGAAATAGTTATGATACCACTGGGAGGAAGGAAGAAAAAATATTCCATCCATCCCCGGAGTGAAAAATTAAAAAATATAAGGAGTGAAACTACCGTGAAAATAGTTGTATGTATAAAACAGGTTCCAGATACCAAAGGCGGCGTGAAATTCAATCCGGACGGCACACTGGACAGAGCAGCAATGCTTGCGATTATGAATCCCGATGACAAAGCAGGATTAGAGGCTGCCCTTAGAATCAAAGAGCAGACCGGAGCAGAGGTGACGGTTGTTACCATGGGTCTTCCCAAGGCAGAAGAGGCTTTGAGAGAAGCTTTGGCTATGGGCGCAGACAAGGCTGTTCTTGTTACCGACCGCGTATTGGGCGGCGCAGATACCTGGGCTACCTCTATTACAGTAGCCGGAGCTATCCGCAACATGGAATATGACTTGATTATTTCCGGACGTCAGGCCATCGACGGCGATACCGCACAGGTTGGTCCCCAGATTGCAGAGCATCTTGGCATCCCGGTAATTTCCTATGCAGAAGATATCAAAGTAGAAGGCGATTCCGTTATTGTTAAGAGACAGTATGAAGACAGATATCATGAAGTAAAAGCAAAAATGCCCTGTCTGATTACCGCACTTTCCGAATTGAACGTACCTCGTTATATGACTCCCGGCGGAATTTTTGACGCCTACGATGAGAAAGAAGTCATTGTTTGGGGCAGAAAAGATTTAAAAGATGTAGATGATTCCGATCTCGGACTGGCAGGCTCTCCCACAAAGATTGCAAAAGCATCTGATAAGGTTCGTAAGGGCGCCGGAGAGAAGGTAACTTTGGATGCATCGGAATCCGTGACCTATATCATGGACAAATTAAAAGAGAAGCACGTAATCTAATCGATGAAGGAAAGTGGTGAAAAGAATGAATTTAGAAGAATATAAGGGCGTATATATTTACGCGCAGCAGGTAGACAACGAATTGAGCGGCATTGCCTTTGAACTGATTGGAAAAGGAAAAGAGCTGGCAAAGGATCTGAACACCGAAGTGACTGCAGTGCTCCTTGGCCATAATGTAAAAGCATTGGCGGACCAGCTGGCAGAATACGGCGCAGATAAAGTAATCGTAGTAGACGACAAAGAGCTTGAGACATATCGTACCGAGCCCTATGCACATGCTCTGTCTTGCGTAATCAACGAGTATAAGCCGGAAATCATGTTGGTAGGCGCAACCGCCATCGGAAGAGATTTAGGCCCCACTGTTTCCGCAAGAGTTAAGACCGGTTTGACAGCAGACTGTACATTGCTTGAGATCGGCGACTTCCCTCTGAATCCGGTTCCTGGAAAAGAGCAGAAGCATAATCAGCTTCTGATGACTCGTCCGGCATTCGGCGGCAATACCATCGCTACCATCGCTTGCCCGGATAACCGTCCTCAGATGGCAACAGTACGTCCCGGCGTTATGCAGAAATTAGAGCCTGTAAAGGGTGCAAAGGCAGAAGTGATCGAGTACAATCCTGGTTTTGCAGTAAATAATAAATACGTTGAAATTATCAATATTATCAAACAGGCAAAGACCACCGAGAACATTATGGACGCTAAGATTCTGGTGTCCGGCGGCCGTGGCGTTGGCTCCGCAGAGAATTTCCAGATGCTAAGAGATCTGGCAGACGCGTTGGGCGGCACTGTAAGCTGCTCACGTGCCGTAGTAGAGAATGGCTGGCTTCCCGTTGATTTACAGGTTGGACAGACCGGTAAGACTGTTCGTCCTACTCTGTATTTTGCAATCGGTATTTCCGGTGCAATTCAGCACGTAGCTGGTATGGAAGAGTCTGATATTGTAATCGCAATCAACAAAGACGAAGATGCTCCTATCTTTGATGTGGCAGATTACGGAATCGTTGGCGATTTGAATAAGATTATTCCCGCTTTGACCGCTCAGATTAAAGCAGAAGTTGGGAAATAAAAAGGAATAAAGAAGAACCGGATGTGCAATCGTGCATCCGGTTTTTCTGCTTTATAGAGAGGAGCCCCTATTCCATTCCATAAAACAACTTGGCAATGGGGGAATCCTTATCTAATACAATGGTATTTTCACCATTTTTCAAGGTAACTTTCATGGCGTCTAGTTGACGGACAAAACTGTAGAAGTCAGCTTTGGACTCATCGTTGTAAACTTTGCTTAAGATACTCATATATTTTGCTTCGCCTTCTGCGATGGTGGTATCGGCAGTTTTTTGCGCCTGGGCCAGGATGATAGTGGTCTGCTCGTCGGTGCCGTTTTTGATTTCCTGGGCTTTCTGTTCCCCTTGGGCCTTAAAGGAGGCTGCAATGTTATTCCGTTCCGAAATCATTCTGGTATATACAGCGTCCTTATTTTCATCCGGCAGATCCAGCATTTTTGTCTCGATTTTTTCCACATGGATGCCATAGGAGGAAAGGTTGGTTCCAAGCTTTTCTGTGAGAAGATCCGCCAATTCCCCATCCCGGCCGGAAATCACTTCTTCCTGTGTCAGGCTGCTGATTACGTTTTTCAGAGCGTTGTAGACGTTGGAGCTGATGCGTGATTCTGCATTTTGCTGGGAGCCGCTGAGCTTTTGAATGAATTTTACAGGATCTTCAATACGCCATAGCACGAAGCAGTCGGAAATCATGGATTTCTTGTCTGAAGTCATAACATCGCTGGCTGCTAAGTCATATAGCATTAGTTTGCTGCTGATGGAGGTATCGCTTTGAATAAAGGGAATCTTAAATCCCAGGCCGTAGGGGTGGCTGTCGGAAGTGTCTACCCGGACAATACGTCCGAACTGACGGACGATGCGATATTCTCCCGGCCTGGTAATCACAGTTGCAGCATGAAATAAAATAAATGCCAGAAAGATTACAATAACGGCGGTGATTGTTTTTTTCAGAGCTTTATTCATTGTCGGCACCTCCTTCGGGGTTAGAGCTATCCTGATGCGGTTCTGACGCTTCCTCTGTTTGAGTATCTTCGGAAGCAGGTGTTCCCTGAGATTGAGGGACAGACGGAGTTTGCTGTTGCAAATCAGAACCCTCAAGGGTAAGGGAACTGAAATTATCCAAAGGCAGCAGCGTCTGAGTGGAACCGTCGGTAATATAAATTTTCATACTGGGCAGGACGTCTTCCATGGTCTCATAAAACATTCGTTGCTTGGTAATCAAAGGATATTTTATGTATTCATTGTAGAGAGAATTGAAACGGGCGGCCTGGCCTTCTGCTTCTGCAATCAGAGCTTCTTTTTTGGCCTGGGCGTCTTTGATGATTTTATCGGCGTCTGCCTGGGCCTTGGGGAGCCGCGTATTGGCGTCTGCATTGGCGTTGTTGATGGCCGTTTCCATGCCCTGCTTGGCGTCTTCTACATTTTTAAAAGCCTGTGTTACTTCCTGAGTGGGAACTTCTGCGTCCTGGATCACGGCGTTGGTAATCGTAATACCGATATCTTCTTTTTCCAGGCGTTCTTGAAGAAGCGTCTTAACGGTGGTTTGGATTTCATATTTTCCGGTGGTTAGTACGTCGTCCACGGAATGAATGCCAACAGTGTCACGAATATAGCTTTGAGCAAGATTCTTAATAATGTCTTCCGGGTTCTCAGAAGCGTAAAAATATTTCACCGGGTCGGTGATCTGATATTCAAAATAAAAATCTACGTTTACGAAGTTGTAGTCTTTGGTAATCATGAAGGATTCGTTGTCGTAAGACTCATCCGAATTCAAATCATAGCCCACGGAAAATTGTTTGGCGGCTTTGCTCACCTTACGCATTTCCTGGAGATAGGGAATTTTGAATTTGATGCCGGGCTGTTCCACTACCTGCGTGGCGCCAAAGGTACGGATGACGGCATATTCATCTTCCTGCAGCATGTAGACGCTGTTTAGGCCCGTAATGACGAGGAAGACTGCCAGAAGGAAAATGCCGATAATTTTAAAGGCGCTTTCCAATGAGTTCTTTTTGCGGGGATGCTCCTGGTGAGAGGGAGCCTCGTCAACTATGTTCGGTTTTCGTTTTTGGAACATGGCAATAACCTCCTTGTATAGGGATGTATTTTGTACTATTATATTATAACAATAGTACAAATAAATGTCAAGATAATAAAATGGGAAAACGTAGGGCCGAAGTGAAGGAAGAGGTGTAACCTTCTGATTGACATGGAAATTCAGCTGTTGTAGTATAATAAAGATGCACACGTAAGGCAGCGTTTCTTTTTTATAAAAAGCAGGTGATTGCAAAACTTAAAGCTTGTCAGAATATTCTCTTGGCTTTGACTTACGCAATTACCTAATAGAAAGAATAAAAAGGAGAAGTAAGATGGAAGAACAATTTTCCAGGACAGAGGCTTTGCTGGGGGAAGCCGCTATGGAACGGATTTTTCAGGCCAGGGTGGCGGTATTTGGAATAGGGGGCGTAGGAGGCTATGTAGCGGAAGCCTTAGCCAGAAGCGGTGTTGGACAGCTTGACTTGATTGACAGCGACAAGGTGTGCGAAAGCAATCTGAACCGTCAGATTGTTGCATTGAAAAGCACTGTTGGCAGATATAAAACGGAGGTCATGAAGGAACGAATTGCAGAGATAAATCCCAAGTGCTGCGTAAGGGAGCATAGATGCTTTTATTTGCCTGAGACACAAGGAGAGTTTGATTTTTCCCAGTACAATTATGTGGTGGATGCAGTGGACACTGTGACGGCTAAGATTGGTCTGGTGATGCAGGCAAAGGAGGCGGAAGTGCCTGTCATTAGCTGCATGGGAACGGGAAATAAGCTGGATCCCGCCAGGCTTCAGGTGGCAGATATTTATGAGACGTCGGTATGCCCCCTGGCCCGGGTGATGCGCCGGGAGCTGAAAAGGCGTGGCGTAGAGCGTCTTACAGTGGTATATTCCAGAGAAGAGCCCAGAAAGCCCAAAGGTCTTTGGGAGGAGGGTTCTTGCAAAGAGGGACGCAGAAGTACTCCTGGTTCTACGCCGTTTGTTCCTTCTGCAGCCGGCCTTTTACTGGCCACTGTGGTAATCAGGGATTTGGCAGGGGAGGAATTAAGAAGGAATCAGTAAAAAGTTTCAGGAATTAAATGCGGCAGAATAGAAGGAAGAAAGGGGCGTAAATGGAGCAAAAACAGAAGGAAGCACAAAGGATGTATGATACAGTTGAAAAGGAAGGGGAGCTGATACAGGAACCAGGGCCCACAAAGGAGACGCGCTGCAAGGAGATTGAGAGGAGTATTATTAAGAAATTTCATAAAGACATATGGCGCAGGTTTACCAAGGCAGTGAATGATTATCAGCTGATTGAAGACGGGGATAAGATTGCCGTTTGTATTTCAGGAGGGAAGGATTCCATGTTAATGGCAAAGCTGTTTCAGGAGCTGTCCCGTCATGGAAAGCGGAATTTTGAAGCAGAATATTTGGTGATGAATCCGGGATATAACCAGCGAAATCTGGAGCAGGTCCTTTCCAATGCCAGTCTGCTGCAAGTTCCGGTGACGGTATTTGAATCCGAGATCTTTGACGCCGTGGCTGATATTGAGAAATCTCCCTGCTATCTGTGCGCCAGAATGCGCCGGGGATATTTGTATCATAAGGCAAAAGAGCTGGGCTGTAATAAAATAGCTCTGGGGCATCATTTTGACGATGTGATTGAAACGATTTTAATGGGGATGTTGTACGGCGGCCAGATACAAACCATGATGCCCAAGCTTTGGAGCACCAATTTTCCTGGTATGGAGCTGATTCGCCCAATGTATCTGGTGCGGGAAGCAGACGTCCGCCGATGGGCCTGGTATAATGATTTGGAATTTATCCGGTGCGCCTGCCGTTTTACGGAGGCAAGCGCGGCTTGCGAGGAGAAAGAGCAGATTTCCAAGCGGCAGGAGGTAAAAGAGCTGATTTGCCAGTTAAAGGAGAAAAGCCCGTTTATAGAAAAAAACATTTTTCGAAGTGTGGAAAATGTAAATCTGGATACGATTATCGCATATAAAAAGGAGGGAGAAAAACATTATTTTCTGGAAGGGTATCAGGAAAAAGGAAAAGAAAGGGGATAAGAGATGAAGGATCAGGAGAAACTATTGGAAAAAGCATTTTTGGCGCTGGAACATGCTTATGCGCCTTATTCCGGTTTTCGGGTGGGAGCCTGTGTCAAGACTCGGGACGGCAATTACATTTTGGGAGCGAACATTGAAAATGCCGCCTATGGTTCTACCAACTGTGCAGAGCGCAGCGCGATTTTTGCGGCGTACTCTTTGGGATATCGCAGGGAAGAGATCGAGGGGATGGCTGTGGTAACAAAAGCGGAGGAGATTACCACCCCTTGCGGAGCCTGTCGCCAGGTATTGAGCGAGCTGCTTGGGCAGGAGACGCCTATTATTTTATCCAATGGAAAAGAAACGATGGAAACCAATATGGGAAAGCTCTTGCCGGATGCTTTCGGAGCAAAGGATCTGGACAAGTAAAAAACATCCGTTGCCTAAATTTGGAAAGTGGAGTATCATGTAATGGTACGTCCTGTGTATGTTAGGCGTATGTCGTCCTGATACACGGAGGATAGAGTTCCTATATTTGTAGAAGCTAAAAAACAAGAGATGGAGGGATTTATAATGGCAGACAATAAAGAATGCAGCAGTGCGTCAAGCTGCACGAAGGAGAGCTGTGAGGGATGTCCCAGCAAAAATGGGAATGCTCCCCAAAGCATGTTGGAGGAATTAAACCAATATTCTTCCGTGAAGAAGGTAATCGGTGTGGTCAGCGGTAAAGGCGGCGTGGGAAAATCCTTTGTCACCGCAGCTCTGGCAAATGCTATGTGCAAAAAGGGATATAAGGTCGGTATTTTGGATGGGGATATTACCGGGCCGTCCATTCCTAAGATGTATGGCTTGCATGGTCCGGCTGTAGGGAATGAACAAGGAATTTTGCCTGCAGTGGCTCAAAACGGCATTAAGGTAATGTCATTAAATCTTTTGGTGGATGATGAAGAAGCTCCGGTGGTATGGCGCGGGCCTATCCTTGCAGGAACGGTGAAACAGTTTTGGTCGGATGTATACTGGGGAGAGCTGGATTATCTGTTTGTAGACATGCCTCCGGGAACTGGCGACGTGCCTTTGACGGTATTCCAGTCTCTTCCGGTAAACGGGATTTTTATTGTAACGTCTCCCCAGGAGCTGGTGCAGCTGATTGTGAAAAAAGCCATTAATATGGCGGATATGATGGATATTCCCGTGTTAGGGCTGGTGGAGAATTACAGTTTCCTGAAATGTCCGGACTGCGGCAGGGAGATTCAGGTATTTGGAGAAAGCCATGTGGATGATGCGGCGGAAGAAACGGGAATTCCGGTGGTAGGAAAGCTGCCTCTGGATCCGGAATACGCGGCTTTGGCGGACGGCGGGAAATTCCATCTGTTGGATACGCCTTACCTGGAGGAAGCCCAGTCCGCAGTGGAGAATGCCTAAATGCACGGGGGATCAGGGATGAAGGAAAAGAACATGGGACAGAAACTGATTCTGGGGCTGCAGCATGTACTTGCTATGTTTGGAGCTACCGTGTTGGTACCGGCGTTGACAGGGCTTGATACTTCCATCACTTTGTTTTGCGCCGGAGTAGGGACGCTGTTGTTCCATTTGATTACAAAGGGAAAGGTTCCGGTATTTTTGGGTTCTAGCTTTGCATTTATGGGTGGAATTATGGCAATTATCGGGGACTCCAGAATGGGAGATCCGGACTATCTGGACAAGCTGGCGGCAGTAAAGGGAGCCTTGATTGCAGCAGGGGCCATCTATGGGATTTTTGCTCTTTTCATCAAGCTGATCGGTTATGAAAAGGTGAATAAGCTTTTGCCCCCTATTGTTACGGGGCCCGTGATTATTGTGATTGGCCTGCGCTTAAGCGGATCGGCCATATCCAATGCTTTTTACGTAGACGGGGTCTTTAGCATGAAAGCGATTGCAGTGACCCTTGCCGTACTGGCCACCATCATTGTGATTTCCGTGTTTGCAAAAGGGCTCTTTAATTTGATGCCGATTTTATTTGGCATCATTGTGGGGTTCCTTGTCAGCATTCCCATGGGGTTTGCTGATTTTACAAACGTGGCCCAGGCAAGTTTCTTTTCTTTTATGGACCAGGATATTATGGCTCAGGTATTTTGTATGCCGGTTGTCCGGGCGGACGCCATATTGGCCATCGCCCCCATTGCGTTGGTAACCTTGATTGAACATGTGGGTGATATTACCACAAACAGTGCTGTGGTGGGAAAGAATTTTATGGTAGATCCCGGAGTTCACAGAACGATTTTGGGAGACGGCGTGGCAACGGCTTTTGCAGGATTGCTGGGCGGGCCGGCCAATACCACCTATGGGGAAAATACAGGTGTTTTGGCAGTAACCAAGAATTACGACCCTTCCATTATACGGATTGCGGCGGTATTTGCTGTGGTTTTGGGGATTTTCGGTAAAATCGGGGGCTTTATCTCCAGCATTCCCAGTCCGGTGAGCGGAGCTATCAGTATTGTTTTATATGGTATGATTTCGGCTGTGGGAGTACGGATTTTGGTAAATTCCCGGTTGAATTTCGGCAACAGCAGGAATTTGATGATTGCCGCTCTTATATTTGTGCTGGGAATTGGGTGTGACAGTATTCCTGTCGCAGGCACCGTGACCATTTCCGGCCTTGCCCTGGCAGCTGTGGTGGGAATTGTTTTGGCTCTGGTTTTGCCGGAGGGAGAAGATTCTGTATTGGAATAGCAGGGATAAGGTTTTAATTTGTTTTTTGAAAAAAGGTAATGCAAAGAGCCCGGCGGTCTTCCGGGCTCTTTTTCTATTTGGAGGTAAAAGGATGTATGAGATAAGAAAAATACATAGTAATGAAGTAAGAGAAGCTCTTGCTTTGGCATTAGAAGTCTTTTTGCAGTTTGAGGCACCGGACTATAAACCAGAGGGAATTGAAACATTCAAGAGGGATATAGTTGAAAATGATGAATTTATAGGAAAATGTCAACAAGGTATTTGTCCAATATATGCGGCCTTTGATAGAGGTAAAATGATTGGAATGATAGGTATGCGTTCAAACAGAACACACATCAACTTAGTGTTTACCAAGAAAGAGTATCATCGCCAAGGCGTAGCTACTGCCATTTTTCAGTATCTTTTAGCAGATATTTTGAAAGATAATCCAACACTACAGGAGATTACTTTAAATTCATCGCCATATGGTAAGCCGTTTTATCTTCATATTGGGTTTAAGCCGCAATCGGAGGAGGAAGAAATAGATGGAATTAGATTTACCCCTATGAAGTATACCATCTGACAATTTCCTATTTTTTGAATTGCTCATACTCTGTAATTAGTTCTTGGAATTCTGAGGAGCTTTGCAACAGCGGTTCTTTTTCCATTGCGGAAAGGAGTACAGGAATCATTTGTTCTGGTTGAGTTTCTTGCGCAGGTATGCGATTGAATAATAAGGTGTGATCCATATGATATGGTTCCCGCATTGCCCCAAGCATTTCTTTCAAAATGGAAATACATTTATCGGCATCTTTTTCCGCAAAGGCGATTTCCAATGGCGCAGTGAATGCGCTATACTTCCACATTTCAAAAAGTGTGACCATCTGTGCCGATTTATCTGCGATCTTTTTTGCAGTGGGAAGCTCGCCCCACTCTAATTCAATATTCATCATTTTGTATAGCAGCAGCTGAACCTTGTTGAGAGCCAAATGTAATTCCCTCTGCAAATCCTCTGTTGCTTTTTCTGATTTACCCTGATGTTTATCAATTTCAACTTGCAGCCAAAACTTGTTTGCCATGCTATCGGCAATATCGTTTCTGTCAGGCATTAAGTCCAATGTTTCCTGGGCTTTTTTATATTCTCCACTGCGAAGATATTTGCTTGCCAACATAAAATTTGCGCTGTTGCTTATTTTTATGTCTGTGCTCTCAGCAAGTTGATGATACCATTCAAGGATCTGCTCCTCATAGGGGCGCATTTCATCTGCAGTCAAGTCGGACATAGAAATAAGTCCATCCAGTTGAAGAGTAAGAACATGCATGAGGCTCTCATTGTGAGGATATTCGTGGAGCTTTTGCTCTGTTGCTGCAAACCCTTCTTCGAGTCCTTTAGTTCCAACAATCTTTCCAATTTCCTTGCAGAGCAAACCAATTTCCTGCTGTGTTATATCTTCGTGAAAACAAAAAAGAGTGTTTAAGTCAATTTTTAACAATCGGGCTAACGGAGCCAAAAGCGAAATATCTGGACTGGTTGTTCCTTTTTCCCATTTACTGACTGCCGGAATAGACACACTGAGATATTCTGCAACTTGTTCCTGAGTGAGTCCTAATTTTTTTCTTCTTTCTTGTATCACTAAGTTCATAGGCATAATAGAAACCTCCTTATTGGGAATGGCACAAAAGCTTTTGTTGGCTTTATTATACTTGTGTATTTCCCCAAAAACAATTGAGCAGTTGTTAATTGAGAAATAATTTTTTTAACTATAAGTTAAGATTAGAGGCAAGGCGTTTGCGCCCTTGTTCCTAATTCAGTGTTATTTAGTGTTATATTTTATTTTTGCTGTAAATTCACGTGTTAATTTTCTTGCTATTTATCTGTGGATTGCATATAATAAATGCAAAGGATATGATGACTATGCCAAATATTAAACCAATATCAGATTTGAGAAATTATACAGAAGTATTAAAAGAAGTGAGAATAAACCAACCAGTGTATCTGACTAGGAATGGCCGGGGGGGCATACGCTATTGTAGATGTTGATGAGTTGGATCAATTAAAAGCGACAATTCAGCTTTTGACAAAATTGGAAGAAGGAGAGCAGTCTGCTAGAGAAAAGGGTTGGTTAACAGCGGATGAAGTAGAGGCTGCGTTGGGATTGTAATGCCTGTGTCAAGGAGATAACATCAACTGCCAAACAGTTAGATCTGTTTCCGGGGGAAGGTCCCTGCTTAGAGAAACTTATAGAATATCCAACGGATTACCTATATCTGGTTGTAAAGCCTAATTATGTTTTACTGCAAAACTTTGGGGTGAAAGAACGAAGATAAAATATTTCCAATAAATAAAAAATAATAAAAAATAGTTTTTAAAATGCCCATACTCCTTTTAAGGGGAAATTATGGGCATTTTTCTTTTAATAATGTTGCACTTAGCAGGTGGTCATGAGTTTTTCCCTATTTTGCAGCTTCCTCGGCAAATTGAGTATTTACCAGGTCGCTGTAGGGAGGAACGGCAGAAAGTTCATCTGCTTCCCGCAGAATATCCAGAAGCAGGTCAAAGCTTTCCTGCTCAAAAATCAAGTCTGTTTTCCATGTTTTCTGTTCATAATAGCGGGTCACAATCGTAGTGATGGTATCCAGATCCGTTTCTTCAAATTGAGGCTGGATGGCCTTTGCAATTTCTTCCGGAGTATGGCTGTTCACATAATCCATTCCCTTTTGCAAGGCATTGGTAAAGCTCTGAATGATTTGGGGATTTTTTTCCAGATAACTGGTTTTGGCGCTGAATGCGGTATAGGGAACATAGCCGGAATCAACTCCAAGGGAGGCCACTACATAGCCGGCGCCTTCCTGCTCTAGGGCTGTGGCGGAGGGCTCGAATTCTACGGAGAAATCTCCCTGGCCTCCGGAGAATGCGGCGGCGGTAGAACCGAAATCAATGCTCTGGTCGATGGTTAAGTCGGCGGTGGGATTCATGTTATTTTTCTTTAAGATGTATTCAAATACCATTTCCGGCATACCGCCAGTCTGCCCTAGCATGATGAACATTTTTTCCACACGCGTCAATTTCTCCCTGGAAGCCACGATTCTGTATGGATAATGGTAGATTCCTGTCTTTTCCACCAGCCCCAGGTCAAGCAAATGCTCCATGTAGGTGGTAAACTTCTTCTTGTGCATAGGATAACCCATATCTTTCAGGCTTTCCGCCAGGAATTTTACAGAGGTAAAACCCGTTTCATTCTTTTGAAGAAGACGGATTGCCTCAATCATCATGGTCAGCTTCAGATTTTCCTTGTCGGCTTTGAAATCGTAGGCCGCCAGATTGCCGAGACCGTGTTTCAAATAGATGTCAACATTTCCGTCTTTGTCTACAATGATTTTTTCAATGAGAACCTCAATATCCCTCCGGGTCAGACTTTTTTGCTCCAGCACTTCATTTAAAATATCCAGTGCGGTTTGCAGATTAGGTTTGATTGCTACAGCGGGGATATGAGGCTCTTTCGTCAAATCTTGCAGCGTTTTTTGGGTGGCAGAAATACGCTCCATTTTTTCAGTCTGTAGAGAGGCGTATGTTTCATTGATAATTTCAGCCATCCCCGGATTCGCCGTAAGTTCCTTTACCTTTTGCGTAATCAGAGTTTTCAGCTCTTTCTTGATTTTTTCCAGCTCCTTCTCCAGCCTCTGCTGGCTGTCGTCTGCGGAGTAAGTGGGAGCCTTTAAATTTGACAGGTCGAAATTCTGTATGATGTCTG
>CAMNQH010000009.1 GCA_946549035.1 uncultured Lachnospiraceae bacterium
CCTCGATATGTTGGTCTGAATGAAGTTTGGACAATAAACATACCGTCTCCACATGTGTCGTCCCCGGAAACATATCCACGCAGCACACCCGCTCCACGCGATACCCATACTCCTGCAGCTTTTCCAAATCCCTGGCCAAGCTGGTCGGCTTACAGGAAATATACACCATCTTCTCCACCCCATAATGCTTCCCCAACATATCCAGCACCTTAGGATGAATCCCGTCTCGCGGCGGATCCAGCACAATAAACTCTGGCTTCTCCTCAATCCCGTCTAATACCTTTAACACATCTCCGGGGATAAATTCGCAATTTGAAAGCCCGTTTTCAGCTGCATTCTCCCGTGCGGCCTCCACTGCCTCTGGAACAATCTCCACGCCGATCACCTTTTTGGCCACTGGCGCCAGCATCTGGGCGATGGTGCCTGTCCCGCTATATAAATCATAGACAATCTTTCCGTTCCCTGATTCCGCGACAAATTCCCGGGCCGCCGTATATAATACTTCCGCTCCCAGGGAATTTGTCTGGAAAAAAGAGAAGGGAGAGATTTTAAACTTCAATCCTAAGAGCTCTTCATAAAAATAATCCTGGCCATACAGAATCTGGGTTCCTTTGTCGATGATTGCATCTGACAGACTGTCGTTTCTTGTGTGAAGAATCCCGGCAAGCTTTCCCTCCAACTGCAATGACAAAAGCTCCTCTGCCATACCTTGAAGCAGTGATTTTTCTGCCTCCGTCTCCATCTGGCTGCTGGTTACAAGATCCACCAGGATCTCTCCTGTCTTAACAGCCTTACGCACCAAAAGATGACGTAAATACCCTTCATGGCGCATTTTATGAAAATAAGAAATCTTTCGATTCTTGAAATATTCTAAGGCGGAAACTAAAATTTTACTGTAATCTTCATCTACAATCCGGCAGCCGTTCACGGTAAGAATATCGTGAAAGCTCCCTCTTTTGTGCAATCCCAAGGATAAGGGGCCGTCCTTTATTTCATCCCCAAAGGAAAATTCCATTTTGTTGCGGTATGCAAATCGTCTGGGGCTTTCCCGGATTCCCTCGAACACATCATCCCACAAAGTACCGTAAGAGGCTAAAACAGGAGCAAGCAATTCCTTTACTTGCTGCTGTTTTAAAAGCAGCTGTTCTTGAGGCTTCATCGTAAGATAAGTACAGCCGCCGCAGCTCCCAAAATAACGGCACACATCTTCCTCCAACTCCAGAGGGGATGGTTCCAATATCTCAAAAAGACGTCCTTCTCCTTTTCCCTTTCTCACCTTTTGAATAGCAACAGAGACCTTTTGACCGGGAATTACATGTTTCACTGTCACCCGTTCTCCATTCTCCAAAGAAACGACTCCCTTATTGGGAAACGCAACCTTCTCTACCATACCTTCATAAATTTCTCCCTTTTTCATATTCTTCCCTTTCTATATGCAGCTCTGCCTAAAGCATCTCATTTTGCCCCAGAGCGTATTTGAAAATTTATTCCCACCTTCTGTATTTCCCACTTCCCAGAAGATTTCCTTCTTAATTAGAAAGGAAAATTTCGCTTACAGAAGGAAGCAGAAAAGGCTCACATCACTGTGAGCCCTTTTCTCATTCAAACTATTCTTCTGTCTCGTCTTCATCATCGAAGAAATCATCTTCAAAGTCATCGTCGAAATCATCTTCAAAATCTTCCAGATAATCTGGTGTGAAGAAACGATATACGGCATAAGCAATGCCCGCCACTGCTGCAACCGCGCCTACGATTGCCAAAACCCACAAAACCTTGCTCTTCTTCTCTTCCTTGTCTTGTCTGTGCAGTAATTCATTGATTCTTGCTGTGTTCAAAAGTTCTTCTACTTTATTCATATTTGACCGCTCCTTTTTATCTATTTTTGGTTACATAGATGACTTTTATTCATGATAATGATTATACCATAACTTTCCTGTTTCGCATACCATATTTTGAAAAATTTATATTTTTTTCAGTTTTGCGAAGACAGCAAACATTTTTTTCGTTCCCACCGTATCAAAATCCACCGTCACTTCAAAATCCCGGCCCCCAGAAACGATGTTCGTTACCGTGCCTTCTCCGAATTTTATGTGGCTGACACGGTCTCCTACATCATAAGACAAGCCTTTAGCGCTGGCTGCGGCGCTGCCGAAATCCACAGGCGGCGCACTGTAAGCCGCTTTCGTGCGAAAGGCCTCCTTGGCCTGCCGGTAACTGTTGTTGGCATTGGCCATTGTCCGTTCTGGCTTCTCCTTCTCCGGCGTCCTCTCAAAAAGCTCCTGGGGAATCTCACGTACAAAACGGGAAACCTTATTATACCGGGTTTCTCCCCGGACCATTCGGCATCTTGCGCTGGTAAGGGTAAGCTCCTTCATGGCTCTGGTAATCCCCACATAACACAGTCTTCGCTCCTCTTCAATTTCTAAAGGGTCGTCTGAGGTTATGGTCATATAACTGGGGAATGTCCCATCCTCCATTCCAGCCAGAAAAACATTGGGAAACTCCAGTCCCTTGGCGCTGTGAAGCGTCATTAACACCACATAGTCGCTGCCTTCTTCCAGATTGTCAATGTCCGCCACCAGGGCTACCTCTTCCAAAAAACCGCTTAATGTGGGCCTTCCTCCCTCTGCCTTGGAATTTTCTTCGTAGGCTGCAGCCTTACTGATCAATTCATCTATATTTTCCAGTCTGGCCAAGGACTCGTCGCTGCCCTCCGCTTCTAATTCTTTCACATACCCTGTTTCTTCTATGACTTCCGTTAAAAGCTCTACCACTCCCAGATACGGCGCCTTACTGCGCATAGTCTGAATAAATGTTACAAAGGGCTTTACCTTGGCAGAGGCCCGTCCAAGGGTGGAAATATCCTCCGCCAATTTTAATGCCTGGTAAAAGCTCAATTCATTCTCGTTGGCATATTCCTGCACCCGGGTAAGGGTGGTGGCGCCGATTCCCCGTTTTGGCACATTGATAATCCGCCGGACTGCCAGATCATCTCTGGCATTGTCAATGGTTTTCAGATAGCACAACAGATCCTTGATTTCTTTCCGGGAATAAAAATTCACGCCCCCCACCACTTTATATGGTATGCCGGACATCACGAACTGTTCTTCAAAAAGCCGGGACTGGGCGTTGGTACGATAGAGGATGGCGCAATCTCCATAGCTCCAGCCTTCCTTTTTCACATTCCTTCCAATTTCCCGAACGATATAATCCGCTTCTTCATATCCTGTATCAAACTGTTGAAAATTTACCTTACTGCCCGCCCCGTTCTGGGTCCAAAGGGTTTTCTCTTTTCTTCCGATGTTATTTCTGATGACATGATTGGCCGCATCCAATATATTCTGGGTGGAACGGTAATTCTGTTCCAGACGGATTACTTTTGCCGAGGGAAACTCTTTTTCAAAATTCAGAATATTATAAATATTTGCCCCCCGGAACTTATAGATGGACTGATCATCGTCCCCCACTACGCAGAGATTCTGATATTTCTGGGCCAAAGTCCGTATCAGTTTAAACTGAGCCGTATTGGTATCCTGGTACTCGTCCACCATAATATAACGGAAACGCTCCTGATAGCTGTCCAGCACCTGGGGATCTGTCAAAAACAGCTCCACGGTTTTTACAATTAAATCGTCAAAATCCAAGGCATTATTTTTTTTCAGCATTTTCTGGTACTCCAGATAAACCTCAGCCTGTTTCTTTTTACTGAAATCCCCCTCTGCCTGAAGTAAAAACTGCTCCGGGGATATGAGCTCGTCCTTGGCATGGGAAATAGCGTTTAAAAAGGTTTTTTCCTTATAGATTTTCGTATCTACATTCAGTCGTTTGCATATGTCCTTCATCAACGTCTTTTGATCATCCCCGTCATAAATCGTAAAACGATTGTCGTAGCCCAGACGGTCAATATATCTGCGCAAAATCCGTACGCAAGTAGCATGAAATGTGGAAACCCATACGCTTTCCGAGCCAAATCCCACCAGCTTGTCAATCCGCTCCCGCATCTCCCCGGCAGCCTTATTGGTAAAAGTAATGGCCAGGATATGGTAAGGCGGCACCCCTTTTTCTTCCATCAGATAAGCGGTCCTATGGGTCAGTACCCGGGTCTTGCCAGAACCGGCCCCGGCCAAAATCAGAACCGGCCCTTCAGTCTGATATACCGCTTCCTGCTGCATGGAATTTAATGTATCATAAATACTCATCCGTTTTTCCTCTCTCATCTTATCCTTCCCCTTATTCTAATCGTTTTGACAAAATTTTTCAATGAGATTTTTTCCGATTTATCCCTTGTCATCTAGTAATGAATACTATATAATAAATCCGTGGGGAAATAAAGCGGACAATTCCGCTTCCGCTCCCTAAATCCCTCATTCTTGAGGGACTTAAACGGTTTTTTCCAGATCTGCCCCTAAGAGGAGGAACGATTTAAAATGACAATCGACACAAAGGATTTGCTAAATAGCATTTTAGAAAGTCTTGCCCGCATCGACTATGTGAAGCCGACGGACCTGCCCAATATAGATCTGTATATGGATCAGGTGACTACGTTTATGGACTCCCAGATGGCCACCTCGAAACGCCATACAGACGATAAGATTCTTACAAAAACCATGATCAATAATTATGCGAAAAATAATCTGCTGCCTCCCCCGGTCAAAAAGAAATATTCCAAAGAGCATGTGCTGATGTTGATTTTTATTTATTACTTTAAAGGCATTTTAAGCATCAGCGATATCCAGGAAATTTTAAACCCCATAGCGGAAAAATATTTTGGAAATGAAAATGATTTTAATCTGGAAAAAATCTACAGCGAAGTGTTTCAACTGGAAAAAACAGAGGTCAGCTATCTCCAAAAAGATATTGCCAAAAAATTTCAAATCAGCCAAAATACCTTCGAGATGCTAAAAGGCGCCGACCAGGAGGACATGCAGATGTTTGCCTTTATCTGTATGCTAAGCTTTGACGTATATGTAAAAAAGCAGTTGATTGAACAGATGATCGACGCCAGAAAGCAGGATCATCGTGCCCCTGAAAAAACTGCCGACGCCCAAAAAGCGTCAAAAACCAAACATAATAAATCATAAGCAAAAAAGCAACAGGCTGCCGTTTTTTCGGCAGCCATGTTTCATTCATTCCTCTTATCCAATCTGGGGCAATCCGTCAAACCCTTGTTTCAAATCCTCGTCGGTGGGTACGTAATCTGCCATTTCTCCGTTGTGGAACTTCTCATATGCCATCATATCGAAATACCCAGTACCAGTCAGTCCAAATACAATCGTCTTCTCCTCCCCGGTCTCTTTGCATTTCATTGCTTCATCAATGGCAACCCGGATGGCATGGCTGCTTTCCGGAGCCGGAAGAATTCCCTCTACTCTTGCAAACTGTTCCGCCGCCTCAAATACCTCAGTCTGAACTACGCTTCTGGCTTCCATCAATCCGTCGTCGTACAGTTGAGACAGAACGGAACTCATTCCATGATACCGCAGCCCTCCTGCATGGTTGGCAGAAGGAATAAAGCCGCTGCCTAAGGTATACATTTTAGCCAGAGGGCAAACCATTCCCGTATCACAGAAATCATACGCATACCTTCCTCTGGTCAAGCTTGGGCAGGAAGCCGGCTCCACTGCAATAAAGTGATAATCCTTCTCTCCTCTCAGCTTCTCTCCCATAAAGGGTGAAATCAATCCTCCCAGATTAGAGCCGCCGCCGGCGCAGCCGATAATAATATCCGGCGTAATCCCGTATTTGTCCAATGCCGTCTTCGTCTCCAGGCCAATGATGGACTGGTGAAGCAATACCTGGGTTAATACGCTTCCTAACACGTAGCGGTATCCCTCCTTGGCAGTAGCAGCCTCCACTGCCTCGGAAATGGCGCAGCCTAAGCTTCCGGAGGTTCCAGGATGAGCCTCTAAAATCCGCTTTCCCACTTCTGTAGTCTCTGAGGGAGAAGGCGTAACGCTGGCTCCATAGGTACGCATCACCTCCCGCCGGAACGGCTTTTGCTCATAGGAAACCTTCACCATATATACGTTGCAGTCCAGGCCAAAATAAGAGCAGGCCATGGAAAGAGCCGTTCCCCACTGCCCTGCGCCGGTCTCCGTGGTAACGCCCTTTAACCCTTGCTGCTTTGCATAATAAGCCTGAGCAATAGCGGAATTTAGCTTGTGGCTTCCGCTGGTATTGTTCCCTTCAAACTTATAATAGATTTTGGCCGGCGTCTGCAGCCTTTCTTCCAGACAATATGCACGGACCAAAGGAGAGGGGCGGTACATTTTGTAAAAATTGCGGATTTCCTCTGGAATATCAATATATGCCGTCGTATCATCCAACTCCTGTTTCACCAATTCTTTGCAGAATACTGCCTCCAGCTCTTCCGCCTTCATGGGCTGATGCGTCTTGGGATGCAGCAGTGGCGCCGGTTTATTTTTCATATCTGCGCGTACATTATACCACTGTCTCGGCATTTCATTCTCTTCCAAATATATCTTATAAGGTATCGTTTTATCACTCATGGTAAATCTCCTTCCCTTTCTGTTAGCTCTTTCGCATTTTACCACTGTAAAGTCTTGGCTGTCAACTGATTATCCTATAGGAACATCACAAACTTTATCAAAGACCTCCTATCAAAAAATACAGCCTGTCTGGTAAGATACCAGACAGGCCCCATGCTTACTGTTTTCCCTAAAATGTAAATTTATCCGCAAAATAGCGATCCAGATCTTCAATTTTTACCCGTTCCTGTTCCATGGTATCTCGATCCCGAACCGTTACTGCAAGATCCTGCTCCGAATCAAAATCGTAGGTAACGCAAAACGGCGTTCCTATTTCATCCTGCCTGCGGTAACGTTTTCCGATGTTTCCCCGGTCGTCAAATTCGCAGTTGTACTTTTTGGACAGCTGGGCATAGATCTTCTCCGCTCCCTCGTTCAGCTTCTTAGACAGGGGCAATACGCCGATTTTCACCGGAGCTAAAGCCGGATGGAAATGAAGCACGGTACGCATATCCGGTTTTTCCGGCGTTCCGATATTCTCTTCGTCATACGCGCCGCACAAAAACGCCAGTACAACCCGATCCGCCCCCAGAGAAGGCTCAATGACGTAAGGGATATATTTTTCATTTTTCTGATCGTCAAAATAGGTTAAATCCTGACCGGAGGTATTTTGATGCTGAGTCAGGTCATAATCGGTCCGGTCTGCAATCCCCCACAGTTCTCCCCATCCAAATGGGAACAAGAATTCAATGTCCGTGGTAGCCTTACTATAGAAGGAAAGCTCCTCTTTCTCATGGTCACGAACCCGCATCTCCTCTTCCTTCATTCCCAAAGATTTCAGCCAGTCAATACAGAACTGTTTCCAATAGGCAAACCACTCCAAATCCGTATCCGGCTCACAGAAAAATTCCAGCTCCATCTGCTCGAATTCCCTGGTACGGAAGGTAAAATTCCCCGGTGTAATCTCATTCCGGAAGGACTTGCCAATCTGTCCGATGCCAAAGGGGATTTTTTTCCTGGAAGTCCGCTGCACGTTCTTGAAGTTCACAAAGATACCCTGAGCCGTTTCGGGGCGCAAATATACCGTATTCTTGGCGTCCTCCGTCACTCCCTGGAAGGTCTTAAACATCAAGTTAAACTGACGGATATCAGTAAAATTATGCTTTCCGCAGGTAGGACAGGGAATATTATGTTCCTGAATAAAGTTTTTCATCTGTTCCTGGCTCCAGGCGTCCACAGAACCCTCCAGCTGAATATTCTGCTCCGCTGCAAAATCTTCAATGATCTTGTCCGCCCGGAATCTCTCGTGACATTCCCGGCAGTCCATCAGCGGATCGGAAAATCCTCCCAAATGGCCGCTGGCCACCCAGGTCTGGGGATTCATCAAAATAGCGCAGTCCACCCCTACATTGTAAGGATTCTCCATAATAAACTTCTGCCACCACGCTTTTTTTACATTATTCTTCAATTCTACTCCAAGATTGCCGTAATCCCAGGTATTAGCCAAACCCCCGTAAATCTCGGAGCCGGGATACACAAATCCTCTGGCCTTAGCCAAAGCTACAATTTTATCCATTGTCTTTTCCATATATGAATTCCTCATTTCCCTTTATATACAATATAAGTAAGCGACATCTCTTCCCCGTCGATAGCGTCTTCCGGCAAGGTAATAGACACTGTGTCCTCTGACGCTAAGCTGGTATATTGAGAAGAAGCATAGACAATGCTGCCGTCCACCTTTACATCCAGCTTCTCGCTTAAAATAACAACTTTGTAATCTGAAGCGCCGATAATTTCTTCTTTACTGACTTTTCCTCCCAGCTTGCCCTCTTCTACTTTCAAAAAAGTATCTTCAAAGTCATAGCCGGCCGCCAAAGCCTGAGGCACTGTACCCACAAATAATTCCACTTCATTGAGAGCGGCATAATCTTCGTATCCCGCATAACTCACATTCAGCTTCGCCACGCCTTCTTCCACAGAGAACTCATCTACCTTTACACTGTCCTTCTCATGGGCAGACACATAAGCTTCTACCCGGTCGTTCACATAGGACTGGAGTTCATCCGCATCGTAATAATCTTTATCAAATTTTTGGACGATGGCCCCGATGATGTTTCCTTTTTTTTGTACATAGATGGTATTCTGATCCACATTCAGCTTCTTGCCGCAGCCAGTCAAGGTCAGAAGTACAAGAACAGCCGCCAGACACAAACGCATGCATTTTTTCATAACAATCAAAACCTCCTAAAATCTGTAAAACGTAAATCTCATTCATTATACCCTTTTCGGAATTTGATTTCAACTGCTGATTGAAAAAAGATTTTGTTCCAGGACTTCCAGGGACTTGAAGCTTCTGTCCATAAACGCCTTTTGCCAGGATTTAAGAACAGATTCTAAAAGGGTCAGCACCTGTTGGGATACCGTAAAGGTATAAAGTTTTTCGATAGAGGATGTGACAATATACTGCATGGCATACACCGTGGAACTATCCAGCCGAATCTCACCATGGCCGCCGCAGGAATCACAAAGAACTCCGCCTCTGGCAGGGGAAAACCAAAACAATTCTTCTTCTTTTTTGCACTCCATACAAGAAAATACATTGGGATACTCCCCGTTGATCACCATAGCTTTCAATTCATAAATACAACGTACCAGCCGGTTGGGCAGGCTTTCCTTTTCCACCGCCCGAAGGGACTGATACAACAGCTTTAGCATATGTATTTCATCTGCGTTCTCCCGCGTGTAATAGTCCGCTATTTCCAAAAAATAAAATCCATAATAAACATTTTCAAAATCCAAAAGCAGCTCTCTGAAATAATTGGAAATAGAAGCCCCTTTCACGGTATAGGAGGTACGTCCCTCATAGACTTCAAATTCTCCAAATGCAAAGGGGCTGGCGGCAGCCGTAAGCTGGCTGCCCTGCCTGCGGGCCCCTTTGGCAAAAGCCGTAATTTTTCCCCGTTCCCGGGTCAGAAGGGTGATTCTTCTGTCATAATCCCCTATGGGTATAGCTGCCAGCACCATACCGGTAAGCACAATGGTCCGCCCCATCCCTTGTCTCGCTCTCCTTTGCATCCCTTCCGGTATCTGTACCGGCATGTTCCCAATCTGACTTACTGTAAGCCAGGTAATCCGCCACGCTTCCTGTATGTTCGAACCGTATCCATTCCCGGTTTCTCATGGAAATACCCCCTTGCTCTTTTGTTATATCCTGTCTATATAAATAGGATTTCCCAGGGCCCAGGGGATATACCAGATAAAAATTGGCAAATGTAACAGTTGTTTACAAAAAGACATGCTTCTTAGGATCGCTCCTCTTTATAACCAAAATTCTTGATTAAAAAATCACTGTCCCGCCAATCCTTTTTCACTTTTACCCAAAGCTTCAGATTCACCTTGCATTCTAACAGCCGCTCCATCTCAAACCGGGCGTTGCTTCCGATTTTTTTCAGCATATTACCGCCTTTGCCAATAATAATGCCTTTATGAGAATCTCGTTCACAGATAATTGTGGCGTCTATATCTGTAATCTTTTGGCCTGCTCCCTTCCGTTCCTTCATCCGGTCAATGGATACGGCAATTCCATGAGGAATTTCCTCCTCCAGGGCATGCAGCGCCTTCTCCCGAATCAACTCCGCCACAATCTGACGCTGCGGCTGGTCTGTCACCGTATCTTCGTCATAAAACATCGGTCCATAGGGCAGATATTTAAAAATCAAATCCGGCAAAATTTCCGTATTCTCTCCCCGCAGGGCCGACAGCGGGACAATCTCTGCAAACTCATACACCTTCCGATAGGCGTCAATGTATTCTAACACCTGCTCCTTTTTTACAGTATCCACTTTGTTGATGATAAGAATGACCGGGGTATTTACTTTTTTCAGCTTCTCTATGATGTGACGCTCTCCGGCGCCGATAAAGCTGGCGGGTTCCACCAGCCAAAGCACCAGATCTACTTCGTTTAACGCATGTTCCGCCACGTTTACCATATATTCTCCCAGCTTGTTTTTCGCTTTATGGATGCCTGGCGTATCCACAAACACAATCTGCCCCTTCTCCTCGTCTGTATAGACCGTCTGAATCCGGTTTCTGGTAGTCTGGGGTTTTTTGGAAGTAATGGCAATCTTCTGCCCGATTAAGTGGTTCATCAATGTGGATTTCCCAACATTCGGCCGCCCAATCAAAGTGACAAAACCCGATTTAAAGCTTTGATTCATACATCCTCCGTTTTTTAATAAAGATCCTTTAGTTCTCCAAACAGCGACGACTGTTCTTTTAATTTTTCTTCATTGCCAATCACGCAAAAGGCCTGCTGTTTCAGCATCGCCTCGATGCGGCCGGCCAGCCCCCGGATACTTTCTTCGTCTGCATCCAGCACTTCATTCCGTTCCCGCTGAAGATCCTCATAAGTCATTCCGGTATAATAAGCGCTTATGGCCCGCATTACACGGCCGGCCGGGGTCAGAGGAATATCCATATCGCTGATGGTGCCGATAATATATTTTGTCATGTCCCGCTCCTGAACCTGGAAATTGCGAAGATATTCTACCGTCTCTTCGTACACCTGATTGGTTTTTTCCAAATTAGGATCCCGGTATGAGGTAAAAAAGCAATCGCCTCGTCTGGTAAAACCGCTCATACAGCCGTAAGCGCCGCCTTTGACGCGAAGATTCAGCCACAGATAATCATAGCTTAATATCACTTTCAAAATCCGCAGCGCTCCGGTATATGCTCCGGCCTCTTTATAATTGCCGGCCCGGGAAACATACTGTACCTGAGAAGCATCGCAAAATCCCTCATTCACCTGTACGCATTCCAGCTGATCGTGATGCCTTTTGACGTCATTTTTCCACAAAAGTGCAAGAAACGCCGGAAGAGTTTTCACAAATCCTTCATATCCTTCCTGACGGCATCCCAGATTCACAATCAAATGCTCCGGGCGGAAAATCAGCCCAATCAATTCCTGAAGCTTGTCTGCCAGAGCTTCCTTCTGGTTCTCATAATCTGATTCCAGACGGCTTACCAGCCGGTAAAAATCAATACCCGCCGTCATGTCCGTATACTTGGCAAAGGGAGAGAAATAGGACATGGCCCGCACAGCGGAAACTGAATGCCCGGAACTGCTTAAGCTCATTTGCAGCCTGGATTTAAGCTGGGCCAAAATCTCATAAATGCGCTTACTGTCCGACAGCTTTGTTTTGGCTATTATCTCTCCGGCCAGTTCCATGGCCTTGGGAAGCTTATGATAAAGAGCTTTGATTCTAAGTTCAAACTTTCGCTCAAAGTCTTCGTCTCTCATATGAGCGTAAAGTCCGATGGTATTATCAAATCCTCCCGTGTGAAGATTTATCTCATTGTCCAGCTCCTGATATCCAAACTGCTGGGTATCTACATATCCCAATACGGATTTCAAAATGCCCAGATAAGGAATGTCCTCTGCGGCCACTTCCGAAATATCAAACTCCAGATTCAAATAGGCGATTCCATTGGTTTCAATATCATGAAAGACAATGGGCGTATCTTCCTCCCTGCGCTCCTCTATTTCAAAGTCCTCCGCCTCTCTTTTTAGATCCTCTCTGGAAAGCATAGGAATCGTCTCTAGCTCTTCCTGAGTGGAGGGTTCTTCCTGATATTCCCTCAAATGAATCGTATCACGAATCATCTGCTCTAAGGTTTCCTGAGAAAGGGTTTTCTTATAGGCTTCCAGCTCTTCTGCCAATTCTTTCTCTTTTCTGGCATTCAGTCCCCGCTCCGGCTCAATGATAACAACGGATTTGTGCGTATTATGCAAAAGATACGTTTCCACCAGCTTCTCATAATAATCCGTCTCTACCTGCTTCTTTAACCATTCAATGACTTTCAGTGATTCCAAGTGGACAAAGGGGCGCTTCTCATCGTACAGCCAGCTGTCCAGACTTAAAATCCCGTACATCAACCCCTTAGGGAACTGTCCGAAATCCGCCTCCCGGTATTTAAACTCCATACTGTTTAACCCCGCCAAAAGGGCTTTCTTGGAAATGCCTTTCTCAACCTGTTCCCCAAGCACACGCTGAATGATCTCTAGGAACTCCTCCTTTTTCTCAGGATTGCTGTTCTTTGCAATAATAGAAAATACAGGCTGATACGTCCCTCCTCCATAGGAGCTCATAATATCCTTGGCTATCCCGGCATCCAAAAGAGCTTGTTTCAAAGGCGCCCCCGGAGCTCCTAACAACGCGTAATCCAACACATCAAAAGCTACATAGAGCTTTTCATTTAAAACGGTGTCCACAGCGTAATTACAGGACAAATACGTATTGTCTTGTTCCTCTTCCCCGCTGGCAATGGAATAGGATCTCTTAAGCTCCACGGGTTCTGTAAAAGGCTCCTGGCTCTTCACCTCAGAGTCTACTGCTGCTGCTTCAAACCGGCTCAAATATTCCTGGTCTATCCAATTGAGCTTTTCTTCCATATCCATATCCCCATACAGATAAATATAGGAATTGGAAGGATGGTAATATCTCCCATGAAACGCCAGAAACTCCTCGTAAGACAGCTTGGGAATCTCCTGGGGATCGCCTCCGGATTCGTAACGATAAGAAGTATCCGGAAACAGACTATTTAAAATCTGCCGGTCCAACACTCCCTCGGGAGAAGAAAAGGCTCCTTTCATCTCATTATATACGACTCCGTTCAAGGTGACAGGCCCATCCAGCTCCTCCAGCTCGTAATGCCATCCTTCCTGCTGAAAAATCTCTTTTCTACTGTAAATATTCGGATAAAATACAGCGTCCAGATACACATGCATCAGATTCTGAAAATCCACATCATTTAAACTGGCCACCGGATAGATGGTTTTATCAGGATACGTCACTGCGTTCAAAAAGGTGTTTAAGGAGCCTTTCACCAATTCCACAAAAGGATCCTTTGCCGGAAAGCATTTTGAGCCGCACAATACCGTATGCTCCACAATATGCGCCGCTCCGGTGCTGTCGATGGACGGCGTACGGAATCCGATATAAAACACCTTATTCTTATCGTCATTTAAAACCAGACAAACATGAGCCCCGGTCTTCTTATGGCGCAGAACATACCCCTGAGAGTGAATATCCAAAAGCTGCTGCTGTCCAATCAGCTCATATCCTTTACAGTTTTCCATTTTCATAGATTCGTTTTCCTCCATATAAAAAGTATCATTCCAAAGAGCCTTTTCATTTCTGCTATGATGGCAAAGAGGCTGTCCCAATCTGAGACAACCTCCTGGTATTTATTCCTTATGAAAATAGCCCTTTGAATTATGCCATACGAACAACGTTAGCAGCCTGAGGTCCTTTTTCACCTTCTACGACTTCAAATTCCACTGCTTCTCCATCTTTTAATTCTTTGAACCCTTCCATGTTCAATGCGGAAAAATGAACAAAGACGTCTTTCCCCTCCGCATCTGAAATAAATCCATACCCTTTCTTGGCATTAAACCATTTCACCGTTCCCTGTTGCATAAAACCTGCCTCCTCAATACATTGGAAAATGTCGGGCAACGCCCACTACACTTTAACCCTAGCACAATTTCCTGCATTTGTCAATGCACGGTGTCGGTTTTTATGGAAACTTCCAACTGATTATACGGAATTTCGACACCATTCTCCTCCAGAGCATATTTCACTTCTTCGGTCAAATGCCATTTCACCGCCCAGTAATCTTCTGTACGCACCCAAAGACGGCATCCCACCTTCACGCTGCTCTCTCCCAACTCCTGAACAAATACCATCATCTCCTCCTGGGGTAACCGCCGCTTTTCCTCCTCCAGAAGACGTCTAAGAATTTCTTTCACCTGTCTGATATTTGCCTGGTACGACACTCCCACATAGATATCTACCCTGCGTTTCTCCTGATGGGTCACATTGGTCAGGCTGCTGTTGGCCAATGTGCCGTTGGGAATGATGACGAGCTGATTATCCGGCGTGGTTAGAATGGTATAAAACAATTGAATTTCTGTTACGGTCCCTTCATTTTTCTGGCTGTCCTCAATAATATAATCCCCAACTTTAAATGGTTTTATTACAAGAATTAAAACCCCGCCTGCAAAATTAGCCAAGCTTCCCTGTACCGCCAGACCAATGGCCAGACCTGCGGAGCCTAAGATTGCTACCACAGAAGCCGCAGACACTCCGAACCAGCTTAAAATTAACATAACCAGACAAAAATAAAGCCCCGCTTTTGTAAAAGAATCCAAAAACTGCTTTACACCTTCCTCCGCACCAGAGCGTTCCAGAAAGCGGCGCAAGAGCTTCCGCAGGAATTTTATGATCCGTACCCCCAAAAGATATAACAGAAATGCCAGCAGTACTTTAATGCCAAAATTTACAATATCCGGCACCAATCCTTTGAAAAATTCCTTCACCTGATCCGGATCGGCCTGCTGTACCTGCTTTGACACCTCCTGAAGCGTTTCAAGGTCAGACTTCACGTCCATTCCCAATATCCGATACATCCTTCTCCTTCCTTTCTATAACTGGTGTATAAACAACCTTCTTCTTTCTATATCTGGTGTATAAACAACCCGCTTCTAAGCTTTGGTTCAAACCAGGTTGATTTTGGCGGCATCAACATTCCGGCATCCGCTACGGCAAATAATTCTTGAATGGACGTAGGGTACATGGCAAATGCAACGGCACAATCCTCCCTGGTCCTTTTTTCCAGCTCCACCAGTCCCCGGATGCCTCCTATAAAATCAATCCGCGCCTCCAGGCGGGGATCCACAATGCCCAGCACCGGCTTTAGAAGCTTTTCCTGAAGGATCGACACATCCAGTCCCTCCACCGGGTCGCGGCTTTCGTCTTCTGGACGAATCCGGCACAAATACCAGTTTCCCTCCAGTAGCATGGAAAATTCTCCTTTTTTCTCTGGCCTTAGGGCCTCCTTCTTTGGGGAAAACACGTCAAACCGCTCCCGTACTTTTTGCAAAAATTCTTCTGCTGTGTACCCGTTTAAATCCTTCACAACACGATTATAGTCTAAGATTTTAAGCTGATCATCCGGAAACAGTACGGACAAAAAGTAATTAAACTCTTCTGTTCCATTATAATCCGGATGCTGCTTTCGGCGCATCAGCCCCACCTTTACGGCAGACGACGCCCGATGATGTCCATCGGCAATATAAATTTCCTTCATCCCTTGAAAAGTTTCCTGAATGGCTGTAATCCATTCTTTTTTACGAATCACAAATACTCTGTGGCGAATTCCGTCTTCTGAGGTAAAATCATAAACCGGCGGCTCATGTTTCGCCTCGTTTACAATCTGGCGAATGCATTCCCTGGAACGATATGCCAGAAAAATAGGCCCCGTCTGAGCTCTGCAGCTATCCACGTGGCGAATCCGGTCCTGCTCCTTCTCTTCCCTGGTATTTTCATGCTTTTTGATTACATTGTTTAAGTAATCGTCAATGGCGGCGCAGGCCACCAGCCCGTCCTGCACTCTTCCTGCCATTGTAAGCTCATATATATAATAATATGCTTCCTTCTCCTGGATAAAATCCCCCTGTTCCACCATTTCCCAGAGAAGATCATGAGCCCTTTGATAGACACAGTCCTCATACATTCCCACGCTGTCTGGGAAAAAAGTTTCCGCCCGGTCAATCCGCAAAAAGGACAGGGGTTCTTTGTCCGTTTCTTGTTTTGCTTCTCTTCGGTTATATATGTCATAGGGCAGCGCCGCAATCCTAGACGCCTTCTCCGCCGTGGGACGGATACATATAAAAGGTTTTATCTCTGCCATTCTTTTGTCTGCCTTTCTTTTATAGTTTCACCATGTGATACCGCTGTTTGCACCTTTTTCTAAGAACAATCATGGCCTGATAACAGTGTACCACACTTTTTCAGTCATTGACACCGGAATTCAATTTATTTATAATAAAATTATGGAGGTGACAGCCTATGAACCGTCAACAATTCATACATGTAATCGATGTTTTAAGACATGCCTTCGGATACCAGAATCCGCGCCTGATTCACCATGGGGAGCGGGTCGCTTACATCCTCTGGAAAATGTTAGAGGATTGCGAGGATTATACCGGAAAAGAAAAACAAAATATTTTCCTGCTGGGACTGCTGCATGATATCGGCGCATATGCAGACGAGGAAATTGACAAGATGCTTTCCGACGATGCCTTAGATACCATGGAGCATTCCATCTTCGGATATCTTCTGCTGAAAAAATTTTCTCCTCTGTCCGAATATGCAGATTGTATTTTATATCACCACAACCATACCGCCCAATATTACCCTGTCCCTTTAAGCCAACGGCACCGGGAAATTGCCAGGATGATTCATATGGCCGACCGTATCGACGCATGTATGATTCGTGAGGGAAGCGAGGCTGTGGCGCCTTTCCTGGAATCTCAGGAGGCCTGCGGATTGTTTTCGAAAAAAGATACCGCCTTGTTCTGGGCAGGCTGCCGGACTCATCACATTCAAAAGCAGCTTACCTCCATGGCCTATCTGGAACAATTGGATGAGTACACCAGGAAAGAATTAAGGCTGTCTGAAAAAGAGACCCGGGACTACCTTATGACATACTTAAACTCCATTGATTTTCGGAACGACTATACCGCGTTGCATACTCGATATGCGTTGCTTTTGTGTACAAATTTTACGAAAGAGCTTCACCTTGCAGAAAACACCTGCAAAATTGCCCGATTCGGCGCCATGCTTCACTGCATCGGCAAGACCGCGGTTCCTTTTGAACTCAACTCTCCAGTAGAGTTCAAAGAATTTTTGAAGAGACTGTACCACTCTTCCGTTTTTGAAGTTACCCATGGTATCTTAGCAGAAAGCATCTCCCAGCCCCTTCTCTTTACGGTGGAACAATCCTTCCGGCTTATGGAATGTTTTCTGGGAAATACGCGTATTTCTTTTTCCCCGTCTCCTCCTGCCGAGATTATTGCATTGTCCTATTGTCTCAGCAGCAATTGGAACCATCAGACCAACACCGGATATCTGGGAAAAAAACAGTTGATGACATACATTCGCCAGAAATACGATTCCTGTGGGCTGGAAGATTCCGTTCTTCAGGCATTGGACAAGCATTACAATGAAATCGTATCCCAGACTCAGATTGCAGCCCTCACGGCAAAAGAAGAGTATGAACAGATGATTCACGAAATGCGTGGACTGCAGGTGATTTTGGAGCACTATAATAAGAAGTATCTCTGACGTAACAATTTAGCCTGCGGCCTCACTGTTACGCTCTGATCAAATAAATTTGAGGTGAAATAATAAAAGGAACCTGACAAAATTTCCGTCAGGTTCCTTTATTCCGTTTAAAAAAACATTTCTTCTGAATCCAAATACTTTTTTCTTTTATTTAATCACTCTTACCCTAAGCACCCCAGGAATGGCCTTTAAAGACTCCACCACTTCCGGCGTAACCGATGCTTCCAGATCCAACAGGGAATATGCGTAATCTCCCCGGCTCTTATTGGTCATATCGGAGATATTGATATCTGCATCCCCCATCACTGCAGAATACTTACCAATAATACCCTTGATATTCTTATGCAGCACCGCTACTCTGGCAGGCATATGGCATATTCCCATATCGCAGTTGGGATAATTCACAGAATTTTTGATATTACCATTCTCCAGATAATCCATGACTTCCTCTATTGCCATTCTCGCACAGTTGTCCTCGGATTCCTCCGTGGATGCGCCCAAATGGGGAATCACAATAACGCCTTCTGCTCCTGCCACTGTAGGATTTGGAAAATCTGTCACATACTTCCTTACTTTTTTGGCCTTCAATGCCAAAAGCATTGCCTCTTCATCTACCAGAAGATCTCTTGCAAAATTTAATACTACCGCGCCTTCCTTCATCTGATTGAACGCATCCTCATTGATCATCTTCTTGGTTTCATCCATTAAAGGCACATGAATGGTAATATAATCGCAATTTGCATAAATTTCCTCTGCGGAATTGGCGTGCTTAATGCTGCGGGACAATTCCCACGCCGCCTTTACGGAGACATAAGGATCATATCCATATACTTCCATTCCAAGATGGGTCGCAGCGTTGGCTACTTTTACGCCGATGGCTCCAAGGCCGATAACGCCAAGCTTTTTGCCGGAAAGCTCATTGCCGGCATACTGCTTTTTCTGCTTCTCCGCCATCTTGGCAATCTCTGCTTCCTGGCTGTTTTCCTTCACCCATTGGATGCCGCCCACCACGTCTCTGGCAGCCAGCAGCATTCCGGCCAATACCAGCTCTTTCACGCCGTTGGCGTTGGCGCCGGGAGTGTTGAACACCACGATACCTTCTTGGGCGCAACGTTCCAGGGGAATATTATTGACTCCCGCTCCTGCCCTGGCAATGGCGTCCAGCCCCTCTGAGAATTCCAGCTCGTGCATTGCTGCGCTTCTCACCAGCACAGCCTGGGCATTGGCCATATCCTCTGTTTTCGTGTAATTTTCATTCAGCAATTCCAATCCAACCGGTGAAATCGGATTCAGGCAATGGTATTGATACATTACAGATTCTCCTTCTCAAACTTTTTCATAAACGCGACCAAAGCTTCAACGCCTTCTTTCGGCATGGCGTTGTATATGCTGGCCCGCATACCGCCTACACTGCGGTGGCCTTTTAAATTCTCAAGCCCTGCTTCCTTCGCTTCTTTTACAAATTTTGCATCCAGCTCCTCATTCCCGGTTACAAAAGGCACGTTCATCAAAGAACGGTCTTCTTTTCTTACCGTTCCCTTAAACAGGCTGCTGCTGTCCAGGAAATCATAAAGAATTTTTGCCTTCTCTTCATTGTACTGCTTCATTGCAGCAAGACCGCCTTTTTTCTTCAGCCACTGAAATACTTTTCCACAGATATAGATACCATATGCTGGGGGCGTATTATAAAGGGAGTCTGCGTCTGCATGGGTCTTATATTTTAACATGGTAGGCGTACCTGGAAGGGTATCCTCCGTAATCAGATCCTCCCGGATAATTACGATCGCTACTCCCGCCGGACCAATATTTTTCTGAACACCCCCATATATCAGGCCGTATTTTTCTACCTCTACAGGCTCGGACAAAAAGCAGGAGGATACGTCCGCCACCAGGGTCTTCCCCTTAGTATTAGGCAGTGTTTTAAATTTTGTACCGTAAATAGTATTATTTTCACAGATATAAACGTAATCTGCATCTTCGGAAACAGGCAAATCGGAACAGTCCGGGATATAAGAAAATGTCTCGTCCTCCGAAGAGGCAATCTTATTGGCCCGCCCGTACTTTTGGGCCTCCTGATAAGCTTTCTTTGCCCACTGGCCTGTTACAATGTAGTCTGCTACTTTGTTCTTCATCAAATTCATAGGGATGGCCGCAAACTGCGTGGAGGCGCCCCCCTGAAGAAACAATACTTTATAATTCTCAGGAATCCCCATAAGTTCCCGCAAATCTGCTTCCGCATCCTTTATAATCTTATCGTACGCCTTGGAACGATGGCTCATCTCCATTACGGACATGCCTGTTCCTTTGTAATCCAGCATTTCTTCCGCAGCTTCCTGTAAAACTTCCTCCGGCAGCACTGCCGGACCTGCGGAAAAATTATATACTCTGCTCATAATTTCCTCCTAAACTCTTATCCATTACATGTTATCCAGATCTTCTTCTGAAAATGACTGGCTGATGGAAGCTCCCGGCGCCACCATAGGCCACACTTTATCATCGCTGTCAATGATACAGTCGATGACCACAGGCTCCTTACTCTCCAACGCCAGGGCAAAAGCTTCTTTAAACTCCTCCTGAGTCGTGGCCCGGTAGCCTGTCGCCCCCATAGCCTGCGCTACTTTAACAAAATCCACCTGATCCTTTAAAACGGTAGCCGAATAATGCTCATCATAAAACAAGGTCTGCCACTGCCGCACCATACCCAGCACATGGTTATTCATAATAACCTCGACAATGGGTAGTTTCTGGCGCACCGCCGTGGCAATTTCGTTCATGTTCATACGAAAGCATCCGTCCCCGGCAATATTAATCACCTGCTTATCCGGATTGGCCATTTGCGCGCCGATGGCGGCTCCTAAGCCGTATCCCATGGTTCCTAATCCCCCGGAGCTGATAAAGGTCCTGGGCTTTTTATATTTATAATATTGTGCCGCCCACATTTGATGCTGACCAACCTCTGTTACCATCAGGGCCTCTCCCTGAGTGGCCCGGTAGATTTCCTCTATAATATAAGGACCTGTAAGCCCTTCATTCCTATATTTCAAGGGATATTTCTCCTTATATTCCATCATATGGGCAAGCCACTGGGAATGTTCCTGGTCTTTTAATTTTTCATTGATCCGCTTTAAAATTTCCTTCACATCCCCGATAATGCCAAGATCCGCCACAATATTTTTATTCACTTCTACAGGGTCGATATCCAGTTGAAGAATCTTTGCATTTTTGGCAAAGGTCTGAGCGTTGCCGATAACCCGGTCGGAAAAGCGCGTTCCTATAGCTACCAAAAGGTCGCATTCACTGACTCCCAGGTTGGAAGTCTTGGTTCCGTGCATCCCCAGCATTCCTGTGTACCGCTCATCGCCGCCGTCAAAGGCGCCTTTTCCCATTAGCGTATCGCACACCGGAGCGTCCAGCTTTCGGGCAAATTCCGCCAGTTCCTCACTGGCTTCTGAAATAACAGCGCCTCCTCCTACAAAAATATAAGGCTTTTCGGCTTCCTGAAGCATAGAAACAGCTGTGTTTATATCTTCCTCTGTAATATCTGCCGTGTACCGTTCTATGGCTTCTACCGGCTTGGGGGAAAAATCTGCTTTCGCCGCTGTTACATCCTTGGGAATATCCACAAGGACAGGCCCCGGCCGCCCCTTTCTGGCAATCCGAAACGCCCGCCGTATGGTATCCGCAAGTTTATTTACATCTTTCACAATAAAATTATGCTTGGTAATTGGCGTAGTAATACCTGCAATATCAATCTCCTGGAAACTGTCTTTTCCCAAAAGATTTACCCCCACGTTACAAGTAATCGCTACCATAGGCACGGAATCCATGTAAGCCGTAGCGATTCCTGTGACCAGATTAGTAGCACCGGGCCCTGACGTGGCAAGGCAGACCCCCACCTTTCCGGTGGAACGGGCATAACCGTCCGCCGCATGGGAAGCCCCTTGCTCATGGGAAGTCAGCACATGCTTGATTTCATTTCTATGCTTATACAATTCATCGTATACATTCAGGATTTGTCCCCCAGGATATCCAAAAACGGTGTCTGCCCCCTGCTCCTTCAAGCATTCGATTACGATTTCCGCTCCTGTCAACTGCATGGTATCTCTCCTCTTTTCTAGTTGTTCTTTAGGATCGCCCCGGTATTCCCGGAGGTTACCAAAGAAGCATATCTGGCCAGATAGCCTGTGGTAATCTTGGGTTCTCTGGGCTGCCATTTTGCTCTTCTTTGTTCCATTTCTTCTTCCGAAACAGCTACGTTCAAGGTATTCTCCGGAATATTAATCTGAATAATATCCCCTTCTTCCACCAGGGCAATGGGGCCGCCCACCGCGGCTTCCGGAGATACATGACCAATAGAAGCTCCACGGCTCGCGCCGGAAAAACGGCCGTCTGTAATCAATGCCACAGAAGAACCAAGTCCCATGCCTGCAATGGCGGAAGTAGGATTGAGCATCTCCCGCATACCTGGACCGCCTTTGGGGCCTTCATACCGAATCACAACCACATCTCCCGCAACAATTTTGCCGCCCTTAATGGCCTCTATAGCGTCCTCTTCGCAATCAAAGACTCTGGCAGGCCCGGAATGTACCATCATTTCCGGAACGACTGCGGAGCGCTTTACTACCCCGGAATCCGGAGCCAGATTGCCCTTCAGCACTGCGATTCCTCCTGTCTCGCTGTAGGGATCTTCCACTGGACGAATCACCTTTGGATTTCTATTTTGACAGCCTGCAATATTTTCTTTCACGGTCTTTCCGGTAGCTGTAATCAAATCCGTATAGAGCAATCCCTTTTTATCCAGCTCGTTCATCACTGCATATACGCCGCCGGCTTCATTTAAGTCCTCCATATAGGTGGGGCCTGCAGGAGCCAAGTGGCACAGGTTCGGAGTTTTAGCGCTAATCTCATTGGCAATATCCAAATTTAATTCCACTCCTGCCTCATGGGCAATGGCCGGAAGATGCAGCATGGAATTGGTGGAACATCCCAAGGCCATATCCACCGCCAAGGCATTCAAAAAGGCTTTTTCATTCATAACATCCCTGGGACAGATATTTTTTTCCAGTAATTCCATAATCTTCATCCCCGCATGTTTGGCTAATTTGATACGTTCTGAATATACGGCGGGAATCGTGCCGTTTCCTTGAAGTCCCATACCGATGGCTTCTGTGAGGCAATTCATAGAATTGGCGGTATACATGCCGGAGCAGGATCCGCAGGTAGGACAAACTTTATTTTCAAATTCCACTACGTCTTCTTCACTCATCTTCCCTGCCGCATAAGCGCCTACTGCTTCAAACATGGAAGAAAGGCTGCGTTTTTCTCCTTTTACATGGCCTGCCAGCATAGGGCCGCCGCTGACAAAAATCGTAGGAATATTCAAACGGGCCGCCGCCATCAAAAGTCCCGGCACATTCTTATCGCAGTTCGGCACCATTACCAGGGCGTCGAACTGGTGAGCCAAGGCCATGCATTCTGTGGAGTCACAAATCAAATCTCTGGTTACCAGAGAATATTTCATTCCGGTATGGCCCATGGCAATTCCGTCGCAGACGGCAATAGCGGGAAATACGATAGGGGTTCCCCCTGCCATGGCAACTCCTTGTTTTACGGCTTCTACTATTTTATCAAGGTTCATATGGCCGGGAACGATTTCATTGTAGGAGCTGACAATTCCGATTAAGGGTCTGTCCAGTTCCTCCTTGGTATATCCCAGTGCGTTAAATAAGCTTCTGTGGGGGGCTTGCTGCATTCCTTTGGTTACGTTGTCACTTCTCATTTGGGGTGGTCTCCTTTTTTTATGTTTTTTTTGGGGGGGAGGGGGAGGGTTTGGATACGGACGACAAATCAGGGCGTCCTTTCCTCACACAAACGCGGGCAACACTGCGGCAAACTAACTGCTAATTACGACTAAGGAATTCAGGAAAGCCTTCATTCCTAAGTCTTCATAAGCAGTGGATTTTGCCTCCGTTAAGTGCGCCCTTACATGTTTGTTTAGAGGAAAGGACGCCCTGATTTGTCTGGGTATCGAAATACTTCATCTCCAAGTGGTCCAGACATGAAAATGTTTCGTTTTCCAGATGGCCTGGGTATCGAAATGCTTCGTCTTCAGGTGGTCCAGACATGAAAATGTTTCGTTTTCCAGATGGCCCGGACTTGAAAATGCTTCGTCTCCAGATGATCTGGATGCGGGAAATATTATTTTCTGATTCTCTCGCAGATGAAATCTCCCATCTGGGAACAAGCTGTTTGGCGGGTTCCTTCGGAATAGATGTCTATGGTGCGGTAGCCGTCTTTTAATACGTCTTTGACTGCTGTCTCGATGGCGTCTGCTTCTTGGTCTAAGTCGAAGGAGAAGCGGAGCATCATTGCGGCGCTTAAAATTGTGGCGATGGGGTTTGCGATGTCTTTGCCTGCGATATCTGGGGCGGAGCCGTGGCTGGGCTCATAGAGGCCGAATTTTGTATCGTTTAGGCTGGCGGAGGAAAGCATTCCGATGGAGCCTGTGACCATGCTTGCCTCGTCGGATAAAATGTCTCCAAACATGTTTTCCGTGAGAATTACATCAAATTGGCAGGGGTCTTTTACCAGCTGCATGGCACAATTATCCACCAGCATATGCTCATAGGACACGTCGGGATATTCTTTTGCCACTTCTTCTACCACTTTACGCCACAGGCGGGAAGAATCCAGTACATTGGCTTTATCCACGCTGGTTACTTTTTTCCTGCGTTTTCTTGCAATATCAAAGCCTTTTATGGCAATCCTGCGAATCTCATTCTCGTTATATGTAAGGGAATCCTTTGCTGTCATAACTCCGTCGATCTCTCTTGTTTCCCGTGCGCCAAAGTAAAGGCCTCCCGTCAGTTCCCGCATAATCACCATATCGAAGCCTTCTCCGATCAGTTCGTCTTTAATGGGGCAGGCTCCTTTTAATTCTTCATAGAGATATGCCGGCCTTACATTAGCAAACAGATTTAATTCTTTACGGATCTGCAACAATCCGGCTTCCGGCCGCAGGTTCGGCGGAAGCTGATACCAGGGGGATGAAGTTGTATCCCCGCCGATGGAACCCATCAGCACGGCGTCGCTTGCCTTGGCCTTGTCTATGGCTTCTTGGGTTAAAGGAACGCCGCAGGCGTCAATGGAAACGCCTCCCATTAAAATCTCTTCATATTGAAACTGATGTCCATATACGCTTGCTACTTTATCTAATACCTTCTTTGCTTCTCTGACAATCTCCGGCCCGATTCCGTCTCCGGAGATAACGCCGATTCGATATTCCATTCTTTATCATCCCTTCGTTATGTACATTCCTTACCGTTCCCCTCAGCAGACAAAGGGACACACGCCCCAAACGCCGTCTTTTCCTTTGTTCACTGAGGGTACGGTTCAATATTACTACTATATTATATTTAACATGAGATTTCAACTGGAAAAGATATTTTTATTTTTTATGCCATCCATAAATTGAAATTATAATATGAAATAATTGCATAAAAAATTATTATATACTTACCATTCCTTGTTTCACATTTACAAGATAAAAAGAGACGGTTCCGCCCTCTGGCGTTCGCGTCTCTTCTCTCTTCTTTCAATGGAACCCTTATTTCTGATCCTTCTCAGGCACCTCGGGCTTCTCTACCATAGATACGGCCCCTTTTTGCATAGGAATACGGCAGTTCTTGTTGCTTCCAAATTCCACAATCACCGTATCATCGGTAATATCAATTACCATTCCGTAAAACCCGCTGGTGGTCAATACCGTATCCCCTACTGCCAGGGATGCGATCATTGCATTCTTTTTCTTTGTCTCCTTCTGCTGGGGACGTATCATGAAAAAATACATAAACACAAAAATGATCACCAGCCAGATAATCATTCCGCCATATGTGGTTGCTGCGCTTGCCAAAATCGACATTCTTTTTCTCCTCCTAAGTCCTGTATTCTTTGTCTGATTTTCTTTTTTAAACGACTATTACTATTCTACACAAAAGAAATGCTTTGGGCAAGCACTTTTAACAGATTTCATACTTTTTTTAGAAGTTGGCGTCTCCAAAGATCTGGGAATTAGTTTTGTCCCATCTGCCCCATCCCATACAATTTTTCTTCCTTGTACGCATGGAACCGCCCTTCGTCCAGCGCTTCTCGAATCTCTTCCATCATGGTATTATAAAAATATAAATTATGCATCACGCAAAGACGCATACCCAACATTTCTTTTGCTTTCAGCAAATGCCGGATATAAGCCCGGCTGTAATGCCGGCAGGCCGGACACTGGCATCCTTCTTCTATGGGCCTCATATCTGTTTCGTATTTCTGGTTAAACAAGTTTATCTTTCCCTGATTGGTGTACAAATGTCCGTGACGGCCATTTCTGGAAGGATATACACAGTCAAAAAAGTCAACTCCCCGTTCTACGCCCTCCAGGATATTTGCGGGCGTTCCTACTCCCATCAAATACGTAGGCTTGTTCACTGGAAGACAGGGCACTACGGCGTCCAGAATCCGGTACATTTCTTCATGGCTTTCTCCCACAGCCAGCCCTCCTACTGCATAACCGTCCAAATCCAGTTCTGCAATCCGCTTGGCATGGTCCATGCGAATGTCATCATACACCGCCCCCTGGTTAATGCCAAAAAGCATTTGTTTCTGATTGATGGTGTCCTTTTGGCTGTTCAAACGCTCCAGTTCCTTTTTACATCGGACAAGCCACCGGGTAGTTCTGGCAACAGAAGCTTCCACATACGAGCGTTCCGCTACGCTGGAAGGACATTCGTCAAAAGCCATTGCAATGGTGGAGCCCAAACGGGACTGAATCTGAATACTTTCCTCCGGCCCCATAAAAATCTTCCTGCCGTCAATATGGGAATTAAAATAAACGCCTTCCTCTTTGATTTTTCTAAGCTTGGCTAGGGAAAACACCTGAAATCCCCCGGAATCTGTAAGAATCGGCTTGTCCCAGACCATAAATTTGTGAAGCCCTCCCAGCTTGTGAATCAGCTCGTCCCCCGGACGCACATGAAGATGGTACGTATTGGAAAGCTGCACTTGGGTCTTTAATTCCAACAAATCCTGGGTGGACACGGCGCCCTTAATTGCCGCCACAGTCCCTACGTTCATAAACACCGGCGTTTGAATCACTCCGTGTACCGTATGAAATTCACCGCGTTTTGCGCGGCCTTCTTGTTTTAATAATTGATACATATCGTTAGTCCTCTTTCTTACATTGTTCTTTTATTTTACATCAATAACAGGAATTTGACAAATAGGGAAAGCATGAATATAATGAAATTATGTAAGAGCAAAAGCACGGATTCTACAGCTGCTTTCGTATCAGTAATACATCAGGAGGAACAGATTATGGCAGGCTCTACCTTTGGAACACATTTTCAGATTACCACATGGGGAGAATCCCATGGCGCAGCCATTGGCGTTGTGGTTGACGGATGCCCGGCGGGGCTTTCCCTTGCCCCAGAAGATATTCAAGCATATTTAAACCGGAGAAAACCCGGACAATCCCGTTATTCTACTCCTCGAAAGGAAGACGACGCCGTACAGATTCTTTCCGGAACCTTTGAGGGAAAAACTACGGGCGCCCCCATCAGCCTGGTGGTATTCAATCAAGACCAGCGTTTTCGGGATTACAACGAAATTGCCGGCTACTACCGCCCCGGCCATGCCGACTATACCTTCGACGCCAAATACGGCTTCCGGGACTACCGGGGAGGCGGCCGCTCTTCCGGACGTGAAACCATCGGCCGGGTAGCGGCCGGAGCCATAGCAGCCAAACTGTTGGAGGAACTTGGCGTCTTTGTTTTAGCCTACAGCCGTTCCATTGGCCCTGTTGAAATCACATCCGACCCTGGAGCAGCGCTTTTTAACGATTCCTCCCGCAAAGCAGTCTCATCCCTTCGGGCATCCATTCTTGACAATCCTCTTTACATGCCGGATACAGACGCCGCCGACCGGGCTCAGGAATATCTGGAAAAATGTATGAAGCATCAAGATTCTGCCGGAGGAATTATCGAATGTATCCTTACCGGTGTTCCTGCCGGAATCGGAGACCCTGTATTTGAGAAACTGGACGCCGCCTTAGCGAAAGCCATGTTCTCCATCGGAGCAGTCAAAGGCTTTGAAATCGGGGATGGCTTCGCAGCCGCCAAAAGCCGGGGCAGCCAGCATAACGACAGCTTTTATTATGATAACAACGGCCAGATCCAAAAGCGAACCAACCATGCGGGGGGCATCTTAGGAGGCATCAGCGACGGCAGTCCCATTCTATTCCGCACGGCCATAAAACCCACGCCTTCCATCTCCGCCCCCCAGCAGACCGTTCATAAAAACGGAGAGAATATTGAAATCAGTATTCGGGGACGCCACGACCCCATCATCGTTCCCAGAGCCGTGGTGGTGGTAGAATCCATGGCTGCCCTGACTTTGGCAGACCTGATGCTGTCCAATGCAGGAGCAAAAATAGCGCACCTGAAAAAAATCTACGAAAAAGAAGAAAACACTTCTTCTCTCAAATAACAGGCTGCTGCAAGAGGAGTGGTTCTGCAAGGCAGGATGGGATAATCGTTATCTTCCGTCTTGGCAGAACCTTCCGTCTTACAGCAGCCTCAAGATTTCAACTATCAGCTTTCCTGAGAACTTAACCCTTGCTCCGTCAGCTTATGAATATGAATACAATTTGGCGTCTCAATCCGAATGGGACGTCCTTTCATGAGAAAATGTTTTTTCTCATAATCTACAGCAAACAAAATAATCTCGTCCGTATCATGGTTTAAGCTCACAAAATATTTGCCGTCGGGAAAAATCCCCAATGTCTTGGGATAATCCCCGCTGATTGCAGAACTGCATACTTCTGAGAGGATTCCCGTCTCCTGGTTAATTTCGTAAATGATAACCGTATTCGTCCCCGCATTGGAACAAAACAGGTATCTTCCATCCTCCGTCAGTTCCATTCCGGAAGCCCCGCCGTTGGCCGTTTCTTCTTCATCCACCGTCTGAATGCTTTGAATAAAGTCAAATTTGGGTCCATCCGGGGTACACATATAGCGATGAACTTCTACGGTATTTTTCAGCTCACACAATACGTAAGCGTAATTCCCATCCTTGGTAAACCGGATCATACGGGGAGCGGAGGATAAGGGACAGCGGAGAATATCCGCAATCTTAAGCTTTCCTGCTTCATAATCCAACTGATATATTTTTACATGGTCCAAACCACCGTCTACGGCACAAAGATAGTTCTGTTTCACAGGGGTCAGCTCTACGCAGTTCACATGAGGACGGGAACTGCGTTCTGCAATGTTTCTCCCCATGCCTTTATGGAAAATGCCATCCGCAATCTCCCCAATACTGCCGTCTTCCTCCAGGTGCATCATCGTCACTCTGCCGTCATGGTAACCGGCTACAAAAAGATACCGGTTCTTATCGTCAACCGTCACATAGCAGCCTCTCATTCCGCCGATCCATTTTTTATTCATGGACTCCAAATCTCCGTCCGGCAGGATACGAAAAGCCTTTACCCCTTCATCTGCAATAGAGTACAAAAATCTCCCGTCCTTTGACACCGTCAAATCGGAAGGATTGTTGATGGGAATCACTTTCCGCTCCACCATCTTGCCTTGTTCCACATCCAAATCATAAATGTGAATTCCCACACTGTTTCCATGAGTATAGGTTCCTACATACGCCACATATCGCTCATTGCCCATTTGTCTGTTCCTCCTGTTCCTGTCTGCGTAATATATCATACTGATCCAGGCTCTCCCCCAGATCAATCCACAATTTTTGTTTGGGATGGGGTGCAGAATCCATAGGATTCCCTTTCTCATCCAAAATCCGGTTCACTCTGGCCTTGATGTTTCTGCCGTCCGGCTTCATAATCTCAATCTGCTCTCCCAGAGAAAACTTATTTCGCTGCTCTATCACATACAACCCGTCCTGGCCGGCTTCCTCTACCATACCCAGGTAGGTATACTCCTTCACATACGTGCTATCTCCATAAATCTGGGCTTTCTCATCCGGCTTCCCGAAAAAGAACCCTGTTGTGAACTGACGATGGGTACAGCTGGCTATCTGCTCCCGATACCAGTCCATATTCTCTTGGTATTTCTCTCTGGATTCCAGACAGTCGTCAATGGCTTTTCGATAAGTCCTGGCAACCGCAGCCACATACAGCGCAGTCTTCATCCTTCCTTCTATTTTAAAGCTGTCAATCCCCGCTTCCAACAGCTGGGGAATGTATTCTATCATACACAAATCCTTGGAATTAAAAATATAAGTTCCCCGCTCATTTTCATAAACCGGAAAATATTCCCCCGGTCGTTTCTCCTCCATCACGGCATAATTCCATCGGCAGGGATGGGTACATGCCCCGTGATTGGCGTCTCTTCCGGCTAAAAAGCTGCTCAAGAGACATCTGCCGGAATAAGAGATGCACATAGCGCCATGAACGAACGCCTCCAGCTCCATATCCTCCGGCATCTCCCGGCGAATCTGTGAAATCTCCAAGAGAGAAAGCTCCCGGGCGCACACCGCCCGCTTTGCCCCCATCCTGTGCCAGAAGCGATACGTCCCATAATTAGTATTATTCGCCTGGGTACTGATATGTATGTCAATGTGAGGGCAGACTTCCTTTGCAATATCAAAAATTCCCGGGTCAGAAATAATCAATGCATCCACACCCAGCTCTTTGATATCCTGAAAATACGCGGCTACCCCTTCCAGGTCATAATTATGCGCCAGGATATTTGCAGTGACATAAACCTTCACTTGATGCTTGTGTGCAAACCGGATCCCTTCTGCCATATCCCCAAGGGAAAAGTTTTTGGCTTTTGCCCGCAGGCCAAAGGCCTCTCCTCCAATGTACACGGCGTCCGCTCCAAATGTAACCGCTGTTTTTAATACCTCCAAACTGCTTGCCGGCACCAGCAACTCTGGTTTTTTCATCTGCTCTCCTTCTTTCTGCTGCTGACAGTTACTCCATCTCCCACCGGAAGAACCGATGTAATTAATCGGGAATCATGAGTCAGTTCATACAAATATTCCCGCATTCTCTTATGTATGGTGCGGTTTCTTCTGGTTACTGCAAACCGGGATTCCAAAATATCCCCCTCCTGCAGCACATTATCGGATACCAGCGTCCCGCCTGCCTCTAAAAGCCGCAACAGCTCCGGCAAAAAATGAATATACTGTCCCTTGGCCGCGTCCAAAAAAATAAAATCAAAGGTTCCTGATAAGGTGGGGAGAATCTCCATAGCGTCTCCCTCCATCAAATGAATCTGTTCTTCTTTTCCTGCTCTTTTAAAATGCTCCCTGGCAATGGGAATCCGTTTTTTATAATTCTCTATGGTCACAATCCGGCAGGGGACTGGATTATGCTCTAACAAAAACAACGTGGAAAACCCCACTGCCGTTCCAATTTCCAAAATGGATGCGGGCCGCTTCATATCCAAAAGCAGGCGCAACAAATTCTGTGTCTCCTGACGAATAATCGGAACCCGTTCTTTTCGGGCCTCTTTTTCAATTTCCGCTAATATTCCTGTATTTCCTTCATCCAGAGACTGAATAAAGGTCGCCATACGTTCCTCTTGTCTCATGACGCCACCTGTCTGCCCTGTTTATTTTTTCTTGTTTTTAGAAGAATCTTTGGAGGATTCGTCCTTTTTTCCCTCTTTGTCTTCTTCCTTCGGTTCCTCCGCCGCCATCACTTTTAACATTTCCCGGGCGGTCTGATGGGTGTTTAAGGTATACAGGCCCGGCTTTACCTTTTTTGCATAAGCCGAAAGCATCATCTGAACTGCAAACAGCTTATTATCCCTTACCAGTCCTTTCTCCTCCAATACCGTCCCTAAGGATAACGCATTCATTCCTTCAGACACTCGTACCGTCACATCCGTTCCCGGTTCATTCTCCATGGGACGCTCCGTAAACACCCGGTATCCCAGATCATAGGCCTGGCCTCCAAGCTTTACAAGTCCAAACAGTACCAACAGAAATACCAATATGCTGATACAAACATGAAGTATACGAAGCACTACTTTGCTGGCACTCATAGTATCCCTCTTCTCTCATTCGTCAAAGCCCAAATCAAACTCCACCTGTTCTAACAGGCTCCGGTTGATTTTCTGAAACAGGCGGCACACCGCCAATTCCGCCGCCAGATAGTCATTCACCAAAGCCTCGGACCGAAGTTGGGCAAATTCCTCTCCCAAACGGTCAATCTCCTCATAAAGATCCAGATTCTCTCCATTTTTCCGCATCTGAAAGCTCCGGCGGCGAAACTCATGGATTGCCTGTTCCGTCTCTGGCTCCCGTTTTACCTTCTCCCGAACCTCTAAATATTGCCGATACTCTCCGCTGTTTAAAATCGCGTCAATCAGCTTTTCAATACATGCGTCTATCTGCTTCATAAGCTACACTTCCATAATAATGGGCATAATCATCGGTCTGCGTTTCGTCTTTTTCCACACAAATTCTCCCAGGGAATCTTTTATCTCATTCTTAATCTTGCCCCAGTCTGTAATATTCTTCTGTTCACAGTAAGATACCGTATCCTCTAAAACCATTCTGGCCTCATCCATCAGGCTCTCGGAGCCTCTCACATATACAAAGCCCCTGGTGACAATATCCGGACCTGCCACTACCTGGCCGCTGTCTCCTTCTAATGTCAGCACCACAATGATAATACCGTCCTCCGCCAAATGCTGGCGGTCACGCAGCACAATATTTCCCACGTCGCCTACGCCCAGGCCGTCTACCATAATGTCTCCCACCGGTACTTCTCCTGTCACCGCCGCACTGTTTTCATCTAATTCCAGCACATCCCCGGAAGATAAAATAAAAATATTTTCCTTGTCAATGCCCAGCTCCCTGGCAATTTTAGCCTGAGCCTTTAAGTGCTTATACTCCCCATGCACCGGAATAGCGTACTGAGGCTTCACTAAAGAATAAATCAGCTTAATATCCTCCTGGCACGCATGGCCGGATACATGGGTATCCTGGAAAATTACATCCGCACCCTTTCTGGACAATTCGTTGATTACCCGGGAAACAGCTTTTTCATTCCCCGGAATGGGGCTGGAGCTGAAAATAACCGTATCTCCCGGCTGAATCGTAATCTTCTTATGAAGATTAGAGGCCATACGGGAAAGGGCGGCCATGGATTCTCCCTGGCTCCCGGTGGTAATCAATACCGTCTGCTCATCAGGATAATTCTTTAATTCCTCAATATCAATCAAAGTCTTATCCGGAATATTCAAATAGCCCAGTTCCGAAGCAATGGTAATAATATTTACCATACTGCGACCTTCCACCACTACTTTGCGGCCGTATTTATAAGCGGAATTGATGACCTGCTGCACCCGGTCCACATTCGAAGCGAAGGTGGCCACAATAATTCTGGAATTTACATGATCTGCAAAAATATGGTCAAAGGTCTTTCCCACCGTCTTTTCCGAACTGGTATATCCCGGCCGCTCTGCATTGGTACTGTCGCACATCAGCGCCAGTACGCCTTTTTTTCCAATCTCCCCAAACCGCTGTAAATCAATGGGATCCCCAAATACCGGGGTATAGTCCACCTTAAAATCCCCGGTATGCACAATGGTTCCGGCTGGAGAATAAATGGCCAGGGCCGCCGCGTCGGCGATACTGTGGTTCGTCCGGATAAATTCCACCCGAAAACACCCCAGATTGATGTGCTGTCCGTATTTGACCACTTTGCGTTTTACCTTTGTCACCATGTTGTGTTCCCGCAGCTTATGTTCAATAATCCCGTTGGTAAGCTTTGTAGCGTACACAGGAACGTTAATCTCCTTTAATACATAAGGAATGGCTCCAATATGATCTTCATGTCCATGGGTAATAAAAAATCCCTTCACCCGGTCCATGTTATTTTTTAGATACGTAATATCCGGAATGACCAGGTCAATACCCAGCATATCATCTTCTGGAAATGATAATCCGCAGTCCACAACAATAATACTGTCTTCATATTCAAAGGCAGTAATGTTCATTCCAATCTGTTCTAAGCCGCCCAGGGGAATGATTTTCAATTTTGAATTTTGTCCTTTCTTCAAGTCGCACCTCCGTTATAGTTATGTAATTCTCTTTCTTCTGTTCTCCAGACATTCCCTGCAATAGCCATAGAGCTTGACTTCATGGTTCACCACCTGAAAAGACGTTGATTCATAGATTTGGCTCTCCAAATCATCCAACAGATCATTCTGAAACGAAATCACTTTTTTACATCCCAGGCATATCAAATGATGATGGCGGTGAGACCTTTCACCGCTTTTTCCGATCTCATAGCGCACGTACCCGTCTTCCAGATGAACGCTTTCAATCAAGTCAAGATTCAATAGTAATTGTATGGTTCTGTAAACAGTGGCCAGCCCGATCTTGGGATAGCCTTTTTTTACAATTTCATATATTTCTTCTGCTGTCAGGTGTCCGTCCCCGCAGCTGCCAAGAGCCTCAAGAATCAAAAGCCGCTGCTTTGTCACCTTCAGTCCCTTTTCACGCAGCATCTGCCTGAATTTGTCCTGCAACATTTTTACACCGTAATATCCACATCGTCCAAAATAGACGCAAATACCTTTGACATATATTCCAATTCCTCTTCCGATTCCACCATCTCATAGGAGGACTCGGATTCCTCCCCGCCTGGAATCTCTTTTAAGAGGAATGCATCACAGTCTCCGTCCTCTTCTTCGGTTACCAGCAGATAATCCACCCCGTTAATCCGGGTCTGCTCAATCACGTAAAATAACGCCGTCTCATCGCTGTCCGGCACTCGGAATTCTATCTTTTCCATCTTTTTCCTTTCCTTGGCCCGAAAGCCAGTAGTTCAAACACGCTTCATAGAAAGGAAATCCAGATAACTTTGCAGAATAAACACTGCGGCAAGCTTGTCCACGTATTCCTTTCGGTTCTCTCTTCTTATTCCGGCCTCCATCATGGTGCGGTCCGCCTCCACCGTGGTAAGGCGCTCATCCCAAAGGGTCACGGGAAGGCCGCTTCTTTTCTCCAACATCTCTTTGAATTCCTGTGTTCTTTCGCAGCGTTCCCCTTCTGTATTATTCATATGCTTCGGATATCCCAAAACGATCTCTTCCGCTTGATATTCCTCTGCCAATTCCTGAATCCGGGCCAATGTCTGCCGCAGCTTTCCCGGCGACTTTCTGCGTATAATCTCCAGTCCCTGGGCAGTTACCCCTAATTGGTCGCTTACGGCAACCCCCACAGTTTTTGACCCGAAATCCAACCCCAAAATCCGCATGGCTTCTCCTATTCCCAATGGCTGCTCTTAATATACTGGCGCAGAATCTCTTCCACCAGTTCGTCCCGCTCCACTTTCATAATCATACTTCTGGCATTCTTATGACTGGTAATATACGTGGGATCTCCTGACATAATATAACCCACAATCTGGTTCACCGGGTTGTATCCTTTCTCCCGCAAAGCAGCGTATACAATCTCCAGTACTTCATCTACTCTGATCTGTTTTTCAATCTCCACTTTAAAATATTGTGTGTTATTTTTATCCTGCATAATTCACGCCCCAACTTTTCGTTCTTTCGTTCTTTTCTATTCCTGTATTCTATTCTAATATAAATGGTATGAAAATTCAATCTATATTTTCGATGGAATCTGTTTCAAGCTCCAGCACATGGCTTTCAAGCTGTCTTTTCACGATTCCCCGCACCAACTTGTTCTCCAGATGTTCTCCGCCGAAATACACCGTTTTTACATATTCCGGGGTATGCCCTATATAACAGCGTTTTCCCTCCAAACATGTCTCTTCTTCCCACAGTACTTCCACGAAACGTCCCTGATACCAAGAAGCAAAGGCTTCTCCCATCCCTTTTTTATCCTCTGTCAAAATCCTGCTGCGGAATGTTTTTACGCCCTCTGAAACCTGCCCCTGCATCTGCGCCGCTTTGGTGCCCTGGCGCTTGGAATAGGGAAATACATGTACCTCAAAAAATCCAACTTCCTGCAAAAACCTTCTGGTAACCTCAAATTCTTCTTCCGTTTCTCCCGGAAATCCCACAATCACATCTGTAGTAATCGCCGGATGTTCAAAAAATTCCCGGAGATACTCACAGCTTTCCCTATATTCCTTAGCAGTATACTTCCGGTTCATACGTTTTAACACCGTATCGCATCCGCTTTGGAGGGAGAGATGAAAGTGAGGACAGACCTTTGGCATACCAGACAGCTTCTTTGCAAACTCTCTGGTTACCACCTTGGGTTCCAAAGATCCCAGGCGGATCCGCCGGATTCCTTCCACTTCATGCACCGCCTGTATCAAATGGAGCAAATCCGTCCCGCAATCTGCCCCGTAGGAGCTTAGATGAATGCCGGTAAGCACCAGTTCCTTATGGCCGTTTGCGGCAAGACGCCTTGCCTCCTCCAAAGCCTCTTTGATGCTGCGGCTTCTGACACGGCCTCTGGCATAGGGAATAATACAGTAACTGCAAAACTGGTTGCAGCCGTCTTGGACCTTTAGAAATGCTCTGGTATGCTCTGCACTTCGGCCGATGGAAAGAGGCTCGTACTCCGTAGGAGCATTGATATCCACAATCTCTGCCTGTTTCTTGTGACGCTGCTTTTCAAATTCTTCCAACAGAGCAATCAAATCATGCTTCTTATTATTTCCAATTAAAATATCTATCTCACAATCCGCCAAATCCTGTTCTTTTCCGGTCTGCACATAGCAGCCTGCCGCCACCACAATCCCCTGGGGATTCTGTCTTTTCGCCCGGCGCAGCATCTGTCGCGACTTTTTGTCCGCTACGTTGGTGACGGAGCAGGTGTTAATAACATATACATCCGCTTTCTCTGAAAAAGGGACAATTTCATAACCGTGTTCTTCTAACATCTGCTGCATAGCTTCCGCCTCGTAGGCATTTACTTTGCATCCCAAATTGTGCACTGCTGCTTTCTTCATAATGCTATCCATCCTCCCCAAAAGTTGTGAAAGCTCGCTCTTGACTTTTATTACCAAAACCGTTACTATTAAAGAAACTATGAGTTCTACATACATTGGAACAATAATAATCCCAAGGAGGTTTTCTTTATGATGAAAACAGTACAAATTTCTTTAAACTCTATCGACAGGGTGAAATCCTTTGTGAATGCCATCACTCAATTCGATTATGATTTTGATTTAATTTCCGGCAGATATGTCATTGATGCAAAATCCATCATGGGTATTTTCAGCCTGGATCTTTCCAAGCCCATTGATCTTGCAATCCATTCTGAAGCAAATATGGATGAGATCCTGGAAGTATTAAAGCCCTATCTGATTTAATCCACACCATTATATACGTTTTTTGTCCCCCGGAATTCTCCGGGGGATGTTTTATTTTTTCATACCTCTTCCTGTGAAGCTTCTACTACAATCGTCTCTGCCGTCTCAATGGCTGTCTTTACCATATCCTGAATTTTTTCAGATAATTTCTGCTCCGACCGCCGAATGATGTTGAGATTCGGTTTGGTCACCGGATGCTTGGCCACAAAAATCGTGCAGCAATCTTCGTAGGGCAAAATCGACGTCTCATACGTTCCAATCCGCTCTGATACATCAATAATCTCCTGCTTGTCAAAGCCAATCAAAGGCCGGTACACCGGCATGGTACACACCTCATTGGTGGCGGCCAAAGACTGCATGGTTTGGCTGGCCACCTGGCCGATGCTCTCCCCGGTAATCAGTCCCATGCTTTTTGTCTCTTTTGCAAAATGCTCCGCAATTTTCATCATATATCTGCGCATAATAATGGTCAGCTCTTCATGGGGGCATTTTTCATAAATATATAACTGAATATCGGTAAAGTTTACGACCTTCAGGCAGATAGGGCCGCTGTAACGAGCCACAAGCCTTGCCAGATCCACTACCTTCTGCTTTGCCCGCTCGCTGGTATAGGGGGGCGCATGAAAATAAACCGCGTCAATCTTAACGCCACGTTTGGCAATCATATACCCCGCCACCGGGCTGTCGATACCGCCGGACAAAAGCAGCGTCCCTTTGCCGCTGGTTCCCACCGGCATCCCCCCGGGCCCTGGAATGACCTGGGAATAGAGATTAATTTTCTGCCGGATCTCAATATTCAATAAAATCTCCGGCTCATGTACATCTACCTTCATATCAGGAAAAGCATCCAGGATTTTCTCTCCCAGCCTGGCATTGATCTCCATGGATTCCATGGGATAGTCTTTTCTGGCTCTTCTGGCATGTACCTTAAAGGTTTTATGTTTGTCCGGATAACAGGCGTCAAGATAAGATATCACATCCTGGCACAATTTGTCAAATCCCTGGTCTTCTAAAAGCACCGCGGGACAAATCCCCACTATGCCAAACACCCGCTTTAAGCTTTCCACCGCTTCTTCATAATCAAACTCTGACAACGCTTCAACATAAACTCTGCCTTGCTCCTTGGATATCTTAAATTCTCCTTCCACCGGCTTTAGAGCATATTTGATCTGCTGCATCAATGCGTCTTCAAAAAGGTGCCGATTTTTTCCTTTGACGCCGATTTCTCCGTATTTTATTAAAAATGCTTGAAACATATCATTCTCCTTTTTCTTACACCTACAAGCAAAGGCTAATGCCTGGTATATCTGGCAAGCACAGGAACCAGCTCTTTTAATGCTCTTATGCAAATTTCCACTTCTTCCAGGGTATTATATACGCTAAAGCTAAACCGCAGTGTGGACTTAAGATGCTCCTGGCCAAGTCCAATACTCTTTAACGTCTCGCTGACGGCAGGCTTATTGGAGGAGCAGGCGCTTCCGGCGGAAACATAAATCCCCCGCTCTTCCAGGGCATGAAGGAGCACTTCGCTGCGTACGTTGTCAAAGCTGACGCTGACAATGTGGCAGACTGCTTCTTCCTGGTTGAGGCTTCCGTTTACATGAGCCCACGTTACTCCCTCTAGTCCCTGCAAAAAATGATTCCGAAGCATCATAAGATGCTCCTGCTTTTGTGAAAAGTCCTCATAGGCTTCCATAGCCGCCTGGCCCAGTCCTGCTATTCCCGGCACATTTTCTGTACCGGAGCGCATTCCCCCCTGATGGCCTCCCCCAAATACAATCGGAGCCAGCTTTGTTTTTTCTTTTTTATATAGAAATCCCACGCCTTTCGGCCCGTGAATTTTATGACCGCTCACCGTCATCAAGTCAATTCCCATCCTCCCGGGATAGATCTGGTATTTTCCATACGCCTGAACCGCGTCTGTATGAAACAGAGCGCCTGGATGTTTTTCCTTCACAATCCGGGCGGCTTCTTCTACAGGCTCCAACGTTCCGATTTCATTGTTGACATACATCACGGATACTAAAATGGTATCCGACCGGACAGACTCTTTCAGCTGTTCTAAGGAAATACGCCCCTGCCTGTCCACATCCAGCCAAGTCACCTCAAATCCCTGCTCCTCCAGAAAATGCATGGGAGCCGCCACCGCTGGATGCTCAATTCTGGTGGTAATCAAATGCATTCCGGACCGCCGATTGGCCATGGCAGCCCCCAGCACCGCCAAATTGTCCGCTTCTGTCCCTCCGGATGTAAAAATCAGTTCTTTCTCCTGCACTTTCAGGGTTTTCGCAATCCGTCCTCGGGCCTTACGGATATAATGCTCCGCCTCCATGCCCTTTTGATGGAGGGAGGAAGGATTCCCGTAATCTGCCAAGAAGGCTTTTTGCATCAGCTCCATCACTCCCTGGGAGCATTTCGTGGTGGCAGAATTGTCAAAATAAATCTCCATAATTTTATTCCTCCAGATGGTACAACAGCATAGACAGTATCACAAGCCCCGCCGTCTCCGTCCTTAAAATCCGGTTTCCCAAAGAGAGCAGCTCGGCCCTTCCCAAAACCTCCTGAATCTCTTTGGGGTCAAATCCTCCCTCGGGGCCAATGAATATCCCAAGGCTTCCTTCTCGTTTCAAATTCCCCAGAAGCTCTCTGGTGTGCTCCATGCCCCGTTGATTCTCATAGGGAATCAGACGTACGTCCAGTGTCTCGCTATAGGCAAATGCCTCCGGAAAGCCCATAACCTCACGAACCACAGGAATCCGGCTGCGTTTTGACTGTTTGGCGGCGCTTTCTGCAATGGCCTGCCATCGCCGAATCTTTGCAGCGGCCTTTTTATCATCCAGTTTTACCACACAGTTTCTCATGGCCACTGGGACAATTTCAGAGACTCCTAATTCCACGGCTTTCTGGATAATAAATTCCATCTTATCTCCCTTGGGAAGTCCCTGAAACAAAACGATGTTTACCGGAAGCTCTCTGGCCTCCCGTTCTTGATAAAGAATTCGGGCTAAAACCCGTTTGGGGCCCACTTCTTCAATCTGACAAAAATAATCTGCTCCCTGCGCTTCGCTGATGCGCACCTGCGTCCCTGTTTTCATGCGCAATACATTTTTGATATGGTTCACATCGTTACCGGTAATCTCAATCTGCCCTTCCGTCACCTGATTGCTCTCTACAAAAAACTGGTACATCTTTTCCTCCCTCGGCGCAGCTTTCCGGCTTATGCTCTTTGCGCCGTAATACTGACCCATTCTCCCTGGGACGTCACCTCCAGGATCAGAAAGCCTGCTTCCTTCAAAGCCTTTGTTACGGCATCCTCTTTAAAATCAATGATACCGGAGGTAATACAGATCCCGCCTTTTTTTAAACGTCCCAGTAAAGCGGGAGCCAGGGGGATAATAATATCCGCTAGTATATTGGCCACTACAATATCATAACATTCCGTTCCCACTTTATCCTGCAGCTGCCGGTCCGTCGTCAAATCTCCCTGATAAAAATTTCCCATCTCTTTTGTCAGATGATTCACATCCATATTCGCTTTCACAGCTTCCATACAGATCGGATCCACGTCTGTTCCATTCACCTTGCCGGCCCCCAGCTTTAAACTGACGATAGACAAAATCCCGCTGCCGCAGCCCACATCCAGTACTGCATCCTTAGGCTTTAGGAACTTACGAAGCTGCCTGATACAAAGCTGGGTGGTCTCATGTTTTCCGGTGCCAAAAGTAGTTCCCGGATCAATCTCTATGACGCAGCGATAATCTCCCTCTTTTGGCCCCTCCTCCCAGGTAGGCTTTATATAAATATCATCTATGGAAAAAGCTTTAAAATATTGCTTCCAGTTATCAATCCAATCCTTATCTTCCGTCTCTCCCCGGGAAATGGTTCCTTCTCCCACATCCACAAATGCCCGAAGTCCCTCCACTTCTTCCCGAACCTGGGACAAAAGCTCCTCTAGCCCCAAGGTTCCTTCTTCCAGAAAAAAGCTTACATAAGCAATCCCTTCATCCGGGGGCAGCACAGGCAGGATATCAATAAACAGTTTTTCCTTATCCTGGGGAGAAAGGGGGATATTGTCTTCTATTTGCACCCCTTCAACGCCCAAGTCTGCAAGGACGCTGCTGATATAATCTTCCGCCTCTGTGGTTGTTTTTATGGTATATTTTTCCCACTTCATCTATATTCTCCATTTCCTTTTCTGCATGATTCTTTGTCTCGGGCGCTATACTTAAGTCTACATAATAGCACAAAAGTTCTGAGGCCGCAATGGATTTCTAATGTTATATCATGGCCTTTTTCCTCTTATACAGGGAGGGCAGTTAAACAAAATTTGTATCATCCTTTTCCTGTCTCACATATTTGATACAAAACTTTTTCATAAAATCAATCAGTTTCCCATCATTTCCAGTTTCATAAAAGTCTATCAACATTTTTTTAAACTCTTCTAATTTTTCAATCGGGATCTGAAATATCCCAATATCGTTCTGAATCAATACTTTATTTGCCATTAACTGGGCCACTCTTTTATTTCCGTCTATAAACATTTGCGTCCGTGCGATATAACAAAAATACTTTAACGCCTTTAATTCAACATCCTGAATTTTTTCTATTTCCTTGATTTCATCCATAATGATTCCTGTATGGGGCATTTCCGGTTCCCAAGATGTGCCGCCAATCTGCACAGGGATCGTCCTTATCTCACCGGCATAGTGAAACAGCAATTCTCCCACTATCTTATCAAATTCTCTTAATAGCATCACACAATTCTCATACGCAAGGTGATCCAGAAGAAATTGCCATGCGCGTTTCATATTGATTACAAACAGCACTTCTTCTGTTTTGGTAGTTGTAGGAGCATTTGCCAGAATCGCTTCTGTTTTTGGAAATGTAGTCCCCAATCCCTCCAAATTCGCACTTTTCCATATACTATCCACCAACAATCTCTTTGCCATTTCTATTGCCGTATCTTTCACGCTCTTAACCCCCAACTCTTTCTATTTTTTCCTCTATGTCCGCAGACGCCACATTTCTTCTTTGTCATTTATTCATTATAACCAAAGCTGACGGATTAATCAACGAGGGATTTACCCCCTCCAAAGCAATAGCATACGCAAAAAAACCGGAGCAACCCAAAAGGATTGTTCCGGCTTTGAAGCTTATCAGAGTAAATTTGCCCCTTACTGAAGCAGGGAAAGTACTCCCTGATTGGACTGGTTTGCCTGAGCCAGCATAGACTGTCCAGCCTGCGCAAGAATATTGTTCTTGCTGTATTCCACCATTTCGGTAGCCATATCGGTATCGCGGATACGGGATTCTGCTGCAGTGGTATTCTCTACAACATTATCTAAGTTGGCAATGGTGTGGTCCAAACGGTTTTGTACGGCGCCCAGGGCGGAACGCTGTGCAGATACTTTTGAGATTGCGTCTGCAATAGCGTCAATGGCATAAGTAGCCGCAACACCGCCGTCATTGATATTTCTGCCGTCTGCATCCTTGCCGATCACATCCAGTCCCTGAACGCCAAGGCTTGCAGCGCTCATGGATTCAATGGTAACGCCAATCTTATTGGTCATATCGGCGTCCGCCCCAACGTGAAGGTTAAAGGAAAGGCTTTCTTTTACCATAGCAGAGCCCTTTGTAATTGTGAAATTGCCCTTTCCATCGCTGGTAACTGCTGCTTCCTTGCCCTCGTCTGTGCCGATGCTGCTGGCTTTTTGCAGTTCCTGAGCCATCTTGTCGTACGCTTCTGCCGCACTGATGGTTTTTTCAGAAGCGTCATTTGAAGCGGGAGTTCCGATATCGCCGATTACAGTATTTGCTGCTGCAGCATTCAGGGCTACCAGGTCTCCGTCATGAATCATGGCAAGCAAGGTATCCATGTGTACCTTATAAGATTCAGCGTCTTCCTCATCATTGTCTGCAATAATCGTCCATTTCTTCGCATCGGTGCCAGACCCAATCGTAACCGTCTGCGTTCCGTCTTTTGCCAGTGCGCTGATTGCGTCATAAGTAGTTCTGGCAGCCTGCGGATCCTGAACAGCAGTCTTCGTTACCCCGTCTGCAGTGGTATAACTGTCGCCTTCTTTGAAGGTAACGGCGGTTCCTTCATTTGCTTTCTGTGCAAGTGTTTTAAGCTTCAGATCTGTAGCGCCAACAGAGCTGACTTCATTTTTTCCATACGCAAGGACAATTTGCGTCTCCCCTGTGGTAATTGCTGTGCCAGGCGTACCGTCTTCTTTTGTGGGAACAAAATTAGTAGCAAAAACCTGGTCGCCCCGCTCCAGGGCTTCCGCTATTTTCGCTTTCGCAGCGTCTTCATCCGCAAGTATAAAGGGATCGGCTGATGTTCCTGTTCCTGTGCCGGTAGCAGCTATTTTATAAAACTCATTTCCAATTTTGAACCCGCCGTTTGTAGCGTTTAATGTAATCTCATCCAGGGAAACTTTGTTTGTTACGGTATAGGTCTCCCCGTCAACGGTAAAGCTGTCCCCTGCTGCAAGAACTTTATCCTCAAAATCTGCTGCAGTCCCTAAATCTACATAATCGCTGATATCCTTATTCATTTCTTTCGGATTCAAAACAGACCCGGAGGACCCTTTTCCAGAACCGGCTCCGATGGTGTAGTCCACTCCGGCAATCTTGACCTTGTCTCCATCCTCTAAAACCTTTGTAAAAATAGCTGTAGAGCCGTTATCCACCAGCTTCCCGTCAATTCCCGCGTCATGAGCGTCCAGCTTCTTCTCGGATGTAAGGCCGGCTTCATTGCCTTTCAGCAAATATGTCTCATTGAACTTGGTGGTTTCGGATACGCGGTCAATTTCGGTTACCAGCTGGTCAATTTCCGCCTGGATGGCGTCGCGGTCCGATTCGCTGTTGGTGCCGTTGGCTGCCTGGGTTGCCAGTTCATTCATACGCTGAAGCATAGAATGTACTTCTGTCAAAGCGCCTTCCGCCGTCTGTACTGCGGAAACGCCGTCCTGGGCATTGGTAGATGCACGGTCAAGGCCCCGCATCTGCTTGCGCATTTTTTCGGAAATGGTTAATCCGGCGGCATCGTCAGCAGCCCGGTTAATCTTATAGCCGCTGGAAAGCTTTTCTGAAGATTTTGCCTGTGCGCTTGTGGTTACGCCCAACATTCTGTTGGAATTCATCGCTGTTAAATTGTGTTGTACTACCATTGACATAATATTACCTCCGTGTGTTTTGTCCCCTTGCGGAATCCGTTCCTGGGGAAACTTCCTGTGCTGGTTTACAGTTACTTTATAATCAGCAGGAACCTTCCGGGATGCTGCAAATGCGATTTGTCACTCACGCCAAAGCATCCCCTGTATCATTCCTGCAAATTACCAAAATCCAACTACTGCCAAGGCCTGAGGCAGCCGTATCAAACCCATGGTTTTTGCAAGCTTCTATTTATTTCTTGGCCCGGGCCTGTCTGCGCTCTTCCATAAGGATGGCCTTAATCTTGCTTTTGGCTTCCGGGGAAAGCTCCCTGTCCTTGTAATACGTTGTTTCATTGCCTGGCTCCGCAGCCATGCCATACCGTTGTAATGCAGAGCTTCTTACAACGTTCATCGTTTTAGGCGCATCTACCAGAATCCGTAAATTGCCTGTACTCCCTCCGGTAAACACCAATTTAATTTCCTCCCCGATCAGCAAATACTCACCTGGCTTTACTGTCAGCTTCAGCATAAAAACCTCCTTGTTTGCGCTCCCTGTAGAAAACAGGACTCCCCTTTGGAGAAATGAGCCTGATACAACTATTTTTTCAATTTGTTGCATGAAGCCTCAAAACCATAAAAGGATCAGACTTTTGCCAAAGAATTTTTTTGATTTTTTTCATAAAAGGGGTTAAGTACTGGACAGAACGTCCGATAATATAAGTGTAAGGAAGTATGCAACAAATTGAAAAGTTTGTTGTATGCGTTTTTTATTTTATGGCAAACGAAAAAGCAGGCGGCCGACGGCCGCCCACAAAAACTTCCATATTACATTCCGATACTTGCAAATATTCTTAACAATCCGATGCTTGCTATCCCTGTGGAATGACTATGCCCAATTATTCCTCAGTCGTATCTACATTGACATACACTGCTTCCTCTGATATTCTTTCGTATACCTCCAACTGTTTCTCCGATAAATTGTAGATATATATGGTATCCGCGCCATCGTATACAATACATTCTGAGTGCATGTCTCCTGATGGAGAAAGAAGATAAATCATATCCCTGCCTTCCGGTTCGTAAGAGCCTTTCTCCAGTGATTCAAACTGACGATACCTCCCATAAACACCATTTTGTTCAAACACGATATATTGATTCGTATCTGTCGGGCCATTTCCAGTACAATATGTCCCCCTGATGGGTTTCTCTGATTTACCGTTAGCAAGACATATACTTAATATAATATTGGCCGCAAGAGAAATTACCAACACTGTAATGATAATACTTATTTTCCCAGAACGCTTCTCCCTCATCTTCCCCTCTCCTTTCCTACTTTGTTCAAATAGGTGATTGCTGAATTGCAAGATTTGTATTTTCTTCTGTATCAACCAAAATCGAAAATGTAGGTTTCGTCATATTTACATCCTCTTACCTCAATTCTTATTCCAATTACCAAATAACAAAAATTCCGAATAATCTTCCATGGAAAAAGCGGAATCTGTTGGATGATTATGCACCAATATACAAACTTTATCATCTTTTCTATTTCTAATTTGAGTTCTTTATTGAACCTGAAAAGTATTTCTATTATACACAATACAATAATAAATATCAACCAACTTACTAAAAAGCATCTGTAAGAATACTTTTTTATTAAGTAATCCCTTTGCGTACGTAGACAGACCGCCCCTCGCCTTTCACTACGAAAAAGCAGCCGGGACAGAATCCATCTGTTCCGGCTGTATTTTCAACTTAAAACTGCTGTGCACACTGGGAAAATTTCTGTTTTGCTTCCTGCACCTTCTGAAGCTCTGCCGCAGGGGTAGGATAAAATCCTTTTCCATGCATCATATGAAATACATCCTGCTGAATAGCATGTTCTTTGCTCAGGCAGTCCAGAATGGCGTCTCTTACGTTCGAATGCACACACTCATTTGCCCAAAGATTGTAATGCTCTGTGGCCGTCTTTTCGGATGTCAGCGCATCCGCCAATACTTCTTTTTCTGAAAAAATCTGCTGCTGTTCCATGAAATTCCCTCCTATCTCAACTGTGCATACAGAGATCTGAAATGCTCCTGATGCTTTCCTGCGATTTCTGTAAATTTAGCTTTTGTCTCGGTGTCCTGGCTATGCTGGGCCAGCATTTGGAATTTCTTTACTAGCAGCTCTTCCTCATTCAGAAGCTCATTTAAGCCGCTTAATTCTTTTTCGGTCAACTGGTTCATGAGATATCTCCTTTCAGGGTATTTACACCTTCCGGTGCCGGAACACATGATATTCTGCAAATGAATTGCCGGATATCGTGTATCCCATATACTATCTTCTCCAGATATCTCTGTTCTATACCTTAATTGCCCGCCCAAAGGACGCGGCTTACGGTGTGACCTTGGGATTATGCAATGGGTGTGAAACATTACCAATAAGACTACATATCTTCCAGCGTCTCTTTAATTTTCCCCATAAACCCTTTCTTTTTTCCGTGTTTTTCAGTAGTATGGGATGTACTTTTTTGCTCTTTTAAAGTCTGGCCGCTGGCCTCGTCAAATTTGCGCAGTGCTTCCTTCGCTTCTGCATTCAAAGAAGTAGGCACCTGAATCACCAGGGTCACGTAATGATCCCCTCGAATAGATTTATTCCGCAATGACGGAATTCCTTTTCCTTTCAGCCGGATCCTGGTATCGGTCTGGGTTCCCGGCTTCACTTCATACAGTACGTCTCCGTCTATGGTACTGATCTTTACCTCTCCTCCCAAAGCCGCCTGGGCGAAGGAAATAGGCGCGGTGGAATAGACGTTCATATCCTGCCTCTGGAAAATGGGATGTCTGGATACCCGAATTTCCACCAGCAAATCGCCTCTTGGCCCGCCGTTGGTTCCCGGTTCTCCTTTATCCCGGATACGAACGCTTTGGCCATCGTCAATTCCTGCGGGAATGCTGACTTTAATCTTTTTCCTGCTGGCAATATAACCGGTTCCCCGACAATCCGGACATTTTTCTTTGATGATTTTACCAGTTCCATGGCAATCCGGACAAGTCTGTACATTCTGTACCATGCCCAAGAAGGACTGCTGCGTATAGACAACTTTTCCTTTTCCGCCGCACTTAGTACAAGTCTCCGGAGACGTCCCGGGCTTCGCCCCTGTGGTATGACAGGTCTGACAGTCGTCCTTTAATGTAATCTCAATTTCTTTCTCGCATCCGAAAGCGGCTTCCTCAAATGTCACACGGACTGCCGCCCGCAAATTGGCGCCTTTCATAGGGCCATTGCTGGCGGAACGTCTTCTTCCTCCTCCAAAGAAATCTCCGAACAGATCTCCGAAAATATCCCCCATATCCATACTGGAAAAATCAAATCCTCCGGGACCTCCGGCGCCTCCCTCAAAGGCTGCATGGCCAAACTGGTCATACTGGCGGCGTTTGTCCGCATCGCTTAAAACGGCATACGCCTCAGAAGCTTCTTTGAACTTCTTCTCCGCCTCCGTATCTCCCGGATTCATATCCGGATGGTATTTTTTCGCCAAAGAACGGTACGCTTTTTTAATTTCTGCATCGTTGGCATTTCTTTCAATGCCTAAGACTTCATAATAATCTCTTTTCTGTTCTGCCATAACTTATTCCCTCTTAGAAACGGTCCCGGAAAACAAGACGACTCCGGTGATTTCCCTGTTGTTTTACCGATTGTAAGGGCTGGCAGCTCTGCTGCCAACCCTTGCATCCTTTACCCTTACACCTCTTTGTAATCTGCATCTACTACATCGTCTTCCGGTGCGCTGTAGCTTCCGGCTCCCATATCCGGGCCCGCTCCCTGGGCGCCTTGTGCTCCCTGGGCCGCCTGTGCCTGCTCGTACATTTTGGCAAACACTTTCTGTGCGCTTTCCATCAGCTTCTCTTTTGCCGCTTTCATTTCGCCTACCTGATCGTCTGTCATTTCCTCGGCGTTGGGATGTGCCTCCACCATAGCTTTCAAAGCGTTCAAGTCGGCTTCTACCGCCGCCTTATCTCCTGCGTCAACCTTGTCTCCTACTTCTTCTAAGGCTTTCTCTGTCTGGAATACGAAGGAATCTGCATCGTTTCTTGTGTCAATAGCTTCCTTACGTTTCTTATCCTGAGCTTCGAATTCCGCCGCTTCCTTTACTGCTTTATCAATATCTTCATCGGACATATTGGAGCCTGCCGTAATGGTAATGTGCTGCTCTTTTCCGGTTCCTAAGTCTTTTGCAGATACGTTTACAATGCCGTTGGCGTCAATATCAAAGGTAACTTCAATCTGAGGAACGCCTCTTCTTGCTGGAGGAATTCCATCCAAACGGAACTGGCCTAAGGACTTGTTGTCTCTTGCAAATTGACGTTCGCCTTGTACTACGTTAATATCTACCGCTGTCTGATTATCTGCCGCTGTGGAGAAAATCTGGCTCTTTTTGGTAGGAATTGTGGTATTCCGCTCAATCAGTCTGGTAGCTACGCCGCCCATTGTCTCAATGGACAGAGACAAAGGAGTTACATCCAGAAGCAGAATCTCCCCTGCGCCTGCATCTCCTGCTAACTTGCCTCCTTGAATGGAAGCGCCCAGAGCTACGCATTCATCCGGATTTAAGGATTTGCTGGGTTCTTTTCCCGTCAGCTGTTTTACCTTATCCTGTACAGCCGGAACACGGGTAGAACCGCCTACCAGAAGCACCTGTCCCAGTTCGGAAGCAGTAATGCCTGCGTCTTTTAATGCGTTCTGTACCGGAACGGCTGTCCGCTCTACCAAATCATGAGTCAATTCGTCAAATTTAGCTCTTGTCAGGTTCATATCAAAATGCTTGGGACCTTCTGCCGTAGCAGTAATGAACGGAAGGTTGATATTGGTTGTGGTGGCGGAGGACAATTCCTTCTTTGCCTTTTCCGCTGCTTCCTTCAATCTTTGAAGAGCCATCTTATCATTGGAGAGATCTACTCCTTCTGTACGCTTAAACTCCGCCAGCATGTAATCTGTTACCTTCTGGTCAAAATCATCGCCGCCCAGACGGTTATCGCCGGATGTGGACAATACTTCGATAACGCCTTCCCCAATTTCAATAATAGATACGTCGAATGTACCGCCGCCTAAGTCATATACCATGATTTTCTGTTCTTTTTCATTGTCCAGGCCGTAGGCTAACGCAGCCGCTGTAGGCTCGTTAATGATACGCTTTACATCCAGGCCTGCAATTTTTCCTGCATCCTTGGTAGCCTGACGCTGAGCATCGTTAAAATATGCAGGTACTGTGATGACAGCCTCTGTTACTTTTTCACCCAGATAATTTTCTGCATCTGCTTTCAGCTTCTGAAGAATCATAGCAGAAATCTCCTGGGGAGAATATTTCTTATCGTCAATATTCTGCTTATGGTCGGTTCCCATCTCTCTCTTAATAGAAGAAATGGTCTTTTCAGCATTGGTCACGGCCTGACGTTTTGCAGGCTCTCCTACCAGACGTTCTCCTGTCTTGGTGAATGCAACTACGGACGGTGTTGTTCTTGCTCCCTCTGTATTGGCGATAACCTCCGGCTTACCACCTTCCATAACTGCTACACAGCTATTTGTCGTTCCTAAATCGATACCAATAATCTTGCTCATAATGAGACCTCCTCTATAAAAATTCAATTGTTTACTGTACCACTGCTACCATGCTGTGTCTTACTACACTTTCACGGTACATATAGCCCTTTTGCAGCTCCTGGGCCACTACGCCGGATTCATATTCTTCACTCTCCACCTGCATCACTGCATTGTGGAAATCCGGATTGAATTCCTGGCCGACTGCTTCGATGGGTGTTACCCCAGCGTTTTCCAGTTCGGTCATTAGCTGCTTATATATCTTATCCATGCCCTGGACAAAGGGGTCCTCCCGCCCATCCTCAGGCACGGCGCTAAGCCCTCGTTCAAAGTTATCCACCACCGGCAGAATCTTCTCTACAATGCTTTTTGCCCCGATTTCATACATCTGGGACTTCTCCCGTTCCGTACGTTTCCGGAAATTATCAAATTCCGCCATCTGCCGCCGAATCTTATCGTTTAATTCCTCAATCTGTTCTGCGGCCTTGTCTTTCTTTTCTTTCCGCTTAAAGGGGTTCCGCTTTTTGCTCTCGCCTTCTGTCTCCCCTTCCTTGCTGCTTTCTTCTTCCTGGTTATCCGGCTCTTCCTCTTCCGAAGCTGCATCTTCTTTTTCCGGTTCCTCACTCAGCTCTTGTGATGCTTCTTCTTGCGATTGATGTAATGATTGAGATTCGTCTGATACGATTTCTTCCTGCTTCTGATCTTCCCGTTCTGTCTCTGCCATCGTCATATTCCCTGCCACCTTTCCTATCCCTCTTTGCCGTCCGGCTTCTTAAATATATTGTCTAACTGAACCTTTAGGTTCTTCAAATTGTCCACCACATTCTCATAATCCATACGCTTGGGCCCGATAATGCCAATCGCTCCCTGCATACCGTCCCCCAGTTCATAAACGGCTGTCACTACGCTGCAGTCCTTCATGGTCTCCACCGGAGATTCATCTCCAATATACACTTGGATCCCCGTCTCTTCCTGGCTTGCAAGCTGCCGGTTCACCAATCCTGCCAGCTGCTGTTTTTCTTCAAAAGCCGAAATCAATTCACTGGCTTTCTGAGAATCGCTAAGCTCCGGATACTTGAAAATATTCGTAGCGCCGCTGGTATAAATCTGTAATCCTTCATCTTCCTGCACCGCTGCCGCCACCGCATCCAATACATCGCTGATAATGTCGCTGTGGATGCCTGCCTGTTCCTTGAGCCTAGCAATGGTGCCCAGATTAATCTCTTCTAATGAAAGGCCGTTTAAGCTGGTGTTCAACAGGATATTCAGCTTTAACATGGTCTCGTTATCCAACCTCTCCTTTACAGAGATCATCTTATTCTTTACCATGTTCCCTTCTGTCACCACCACAGCCAATATTTGCGTTTCATCAATCTGGGACAACTGGATGAACTTTACTTTATTCCTGTGATAAGAAGGAGCGGTAATCATTGTGGCATAATTGGTATTGTTGGCAAGCAGCTTCACCACTTGCTTTAGCACCTGTTCCATCTTCTCGGTGCGTTCGATCATAAACTCCTTAATCTCGGTGACCTCTTGATCCTTCTGCTTCATCAGATTATCTACATAAAACCGATACCCCAGATCCGAAGGAATCCGCCCCGCCGAAGTATGAGGCTGCAAGATATATCCCAGTTCCTCCAAATCCGACATTTCATTGCGAATCGTAGCGGAACTCAAGTTCAGATCCGAATACTTGGAAATCGTTCTGGAACCCACCGGTTCCCCGGTCTCCAGATAATTCCGGATGATTGCATTTAAGATTTTTGTCTTTCTTTCATCTAATTCGTGCATTCACTCACTCCCTGGAAACGTTCCGCCCATTTGTCCTTGTGCTGTTCCTTGTTAGCACTCGACGTTTTAGAGTGCTAACATCTATGTACTTAAGATAGCACTATCAAAAATCTTTGTCAATAGGGAAAATGAAAATTTTTTCGAATCCTGGATACGAAGGTCAGGCTCTTCTCCTTTTAAGAAAGCAAAAACTCCGCCATTACATAATTACTAAGGGAAATCCCCTGGGAAGTTAAGGCCAGGCGGTCTTCCTTTTTTTTCAATAATCCCTGGCGGCATAATTTTTCTATTGTATCGGCATAAACATGCTTAAGGGATACTTGAAAAGCGTTTTGAAATTCTCTGGAAGAGACGCCCTTTCCCAGGCGAAGGCCCAGAAACATGAATTCTTCCATTTGTTCCTGAACGGAAAGAATCTGCAGGTCACAAGGTTCATAGAACCCTCTCCCATATGCATTCAAATCTCTGGTATTGGAAAAACGGCGGTTTTCGATCAAAGAGGCGCTGCCCAGGCCAAGACCCAGGTAATTTTCACGTTTCCAGTAACCGATATTGTGGCGGCACACTTTGTCCGGTTTGGCAAAGTTGGAAATCTCATAATGATGGTAGCCCTGGTCTTTCAAAAATTCTTTGGTATATTCATACATACCTCGTTCTGTGTCCTCATCCGGCAAATAATAAGGCGCCTCTCCCCTGTCTCTTCGTAAGCAGTCTTCTTCAAATTGCTGAAAAAAGGGCGTCCCTTCTTCTATGATTAAGCTGTAGGCAGAAATATGCTCCGGCGCAAGAGCGGCGGCTTGTTTCAAGGTATATTCCCAATGAGAACGCTTCTGCATAGGCAGGCCAAACATCAAGTCAAGATTGACGTTGTCGAAGCCTGCGCTGCGAACCGCGTCATAGTTTTTTAAAAAGGCTTCAAAGGTATGGATACGGCCCAACAGCTTTAATTCCTCATCCCTGGCGGATTGCAGTCCCAGGCTGATGCGGTTGACGCCCGCCTGTCTATAGTGTGCTGCTTTTTCTCGATTTAATGTACCAGGATTGCATTCTATTGTAATTTCTGCGTTTTTTTCCACGGAAAAAAATGTATACAAAGACTCCATCAGCCTTGCTATGGCTGCCCCGTCAAATACAGACGGCGTACCGCCCCCAATAAATACGGACGGTACGCTGTAATGTTCATATGCTTTGCTCTTTTGCCTGATTTCCTCATGCAAAGCCTTTATATAGCTTTCTTTTACTTCTTCCTGGGCCGGAGCGGACAAAAAGTCGCAATACCTGCATTTTTCCTGGCAAAAAGGAATGTGCAGATATAACTCCAGCTGCTTTTTTTCATTCACATCATCACCTGTCGTCTAACTTCAAAACGCTCATAAAAGCTTTTTGGGGAATCTCTACATTCCCAATCTGGCGCATCCGTTTCTTGCCCTCTTTCTGCTTCTCCAAAAGCTTGCGTTTCCTGGTGATATCACCGCCGTAGCACTTGGCTAAAACGTCTTTTCGCACGGCTTTTACCGTCTCTCTGGCAATGACCTTGCTGCCGATAGCCGCCTGAATGGGAATCTCAAAGAGATGCCTTGGAATCTCCTCCTTAAGCTTTTCGCACATTTTCCGGCCTCGCTCATAGGCAGTGCCGCTGTGAACAATAAAGGAAAGGGCGTCCACTTCTTCTTTATTTATGAGAATGTCCAGCTTCACCAGTTCGCTTCTGGCGTATCCCTTCATCTCGTAGTCAAAGGATGCATATCCTCTGGAACGGGATTTCAACGCGTCAAAAAAGTCGTAAATAATCTCATTTAAGGGAAGGTCATACTTTATCAACGCCCGGGTTTCTTCCATATATTCCATACTGATGTAAATGCCTCTGCGCTCCTGGCACAAATCCATAATGGCCCCGATAAATTCACTGGTTACCATAATCTCCGCGCTGACCATAGGCTCTTCCATATAGTCGATTTCCGTAGCCTCCGGCAAGTTGGAGGGATTGGTCAAATCAATTACTTCCCCGTCCGTCTTATGCACCTTATAAATAACGCCGGGAGCCGTAGTCACCAGATCCAGGTTAAATTCCCGCTCCAACCGCTCCTGAACAATCTCTAAGTGCAGCAATCCCAAAAACCCGCACCGGAAGCCAAATCCCAGGGCAATGGAGGTCTCCGGCTCAAATTGCAGAGCCGCATCGTTTAACTGGAGCTTCTCTAAAGCATCCCGGAGATCCGGATATTTTGCCCCGTCCGCGGGATACAGGCCGCAGTACACCATAGGATTCACCTTTTTATAGCCGGGAAGCGCCTCGCTGCAAGGGTTTTGGGCGTTGGTAATGGTATCCCCCACCCGGGTATCCTTCACATTTTTCAGGCTTGCGGTAATATAGCCAACCATACCGGCGGTAAGCTCCTGACAGGGAATAAACTGCCCGGCCCCAAAATATCCCACTTCCACCACTTCCGCCGTAGCTCCCGTGGCCATCATCTTAATGGGAGTTCCCACCTTTACCGTTCCCTCCTTGATTCTGCAAAATACGATAACCCCTTTATAGGGATCGTAGAGAGAATCAAAAATCAAGGCCTTTAAGGGAGCGTGTTCGTCTCCTACAGGCGCAGGGATTTTGGCTACAATCTGCTCTAACACTTCCTCCACATTCAGCCCTGTCTTGGCGGAGATTTGGGGAGCGTCCTGAGCTTCCAGCCCAATCACGTCTTCAATCTCATCAATGACATGCTGGGGCTGTGCACTGGGAAGGTCGATTTTATTAATCACGGGAAGCACATCCAGGTCATGATCCAGGGCCAAATACACATTGGCCAGAGTCTGGGCCTCGATGCCCTGGGCCGCATCCACCACAAGAACCGCCCCGTCGCAGGCCGCAAGACTCCTGGACACCTCGTAATTAAAATCCACATGCCCCGGTGTGTCAATCAAATTAAAAATATATTCTTCCCCGTCTTTGGCCCGGTAGACAATCCGCACCGCCTGAGCCTTAATGGTAATCCCCCGCTCCCGCTCCAGCTCCATATTATCCAATACCTGGGCCTGCATCTCCCGGCTGGTCAAAAGCCCCGTCATCTCAATGATACGGTCCGCCAGGGTAGATTTTCCATGATCTATATGTGCAATAATGCAAAAATTCCTGATTTTACTCTGATCTATCACTGCCATGTCAGATTCCTCCTGCTTTTCCTGGTACACGCCCGCAAGTCCGGGTACAAAGAGACTCAAAGAGCGTGTTCTTATCGGATAACAGTATATCACACCCGCCATGCCTTGTCCAAAACTTTTACAGAAGTTTTTTCCATTTAAAAAACACCAGGCATCCCGCCACCACCAGCAGGGAAAGGAATACTGCCATGGGATATCCCCATGTCCAGGACAGCTCCGGCATATGGGTAAAATTCATGCCGTACCACCCGGTAATCAGACTTAAGGGCAAAAAAACCGTGGTCACCACGGTAAAGACCTTCATAATGGAATTTAAGTCATAATTTAAAGCCGCGTCCAAAGCCTCTCTCACATGAATCAAATCCCCGCACAAAAGCTGGGTATTATTTTTCAGCTCCCCCGCCTGATCCGTAAAAAGCCTGAAATAATTCATGTCCTCCTTCCAGAAAATTTTATTTTCATTTTCCATCAAAGCCGCTCCCACATTAGCCAGCTGCTGATAATAATTTTTCTGAAGGGTCAGCATTCGTTTCAGCTGGAAAATCCGTTTATTCAAATGCTTGTCCATATGGCCCTCCACCAGATCCCGCTCCATGGCGATCACCGCCTGTTCTGTTTCCTCCAGGACGCCGTATCCTTCCTGAAGAAAGGATTCCAAAAATTCAAACACAATTTTCTCTAATGTGGTATTGGCCCCTTCCTTCTCCATCACTTCCAAAAACTGTTTTCGGAACATGTTCTGGGGATCTTTGATTTCTACAAACACAAACAAATTCTCCCGCATAAAAAACGCCAGATAGCCGCTCTCCATTTCCGGATTCCGAAGCTGCAATATTTTTAACATGGCAAAGCCGAAGGTATCATAATATTTCAGTCCCAGGCGGTATCTGGCTTGACGATACATACATTCCTCCAAGGTTTTAACGGAAATTTTTAATAATTCTTCCTGGTGCTTTAGTTCTGATAAGGCGACATATCCAATTCCATCCGTCTCTTTGTTCCAGTCCGACAAGGCTTTGGCCCTGGGCCCTTCTGATTCAATGGCATAAAACATGGCAGGTCTCCTTTTCTCATCTTGCTTTTATTTGTGTCTCCCGGCGCCTGCCTCCCCCATTACGGCGCCAACACTTTATGTAATAAATCCGCCAAAGGCTCCATAGCGTTCTTGGCTTCTTCCAGAGTATTGGTCTGGGCCCCCACTTCCACCAACATGCTCTTTGGGACATAATGCAGGTTATAGCGGTAGCCTTTCAGATAATTGGCCCGGGTGAATCCTGGATAATATTCCTCCGCCGCCAGCTTCATCTGAAGAGAAAAGGCAAGATTATCCTGAAGATAGGGATTGTATAAATAATCCAGATTCCCATTGGCCGCGGTTCTGCTTAAGCCGTTGAAAAACATAATTTTAGCCGTCTGTTTACCATTGACTTCTGTGACCAGACGGCCTTCTTTGATACCGTCTCTGTGCATGTCAATCACCACTTCAATGGAGGGATTCTCCGCTAAAATTTGCTCCACAGCAGGTCCCGCATAGGAATAGGCGTTTTGATGATCCAATACATCATAAGCCCCCGTATCATGGATGACATGAAAGCCATACCCCCGCAGCAATTCTGTCAAATATTCGCCTACTGCCACAATAGACGTAGAGGGATCTCCATTGGAATCTGCATACCCCTCCTGAGAATGAGTATGATGAATCAAGATTTGGGGCTGCTCTGATGGAGTGGTAAGCTTCATGTCCTTTGCCAGAAGTTCCTGAGCATTTAACAGGCTGCCGTCTATGGTGGTCGTTTTGTCCACTACATAAAAATGTTGAATTAAATAATCGAAATCATTCAATTTTTCCCGGGAAATATATACCGCCTGTTCCGTAGCGGGATTTAAAGGCAGCCCGGAAGCCTCTTTTGTGTCTGCTTCCTCTTTTTCCCCTGCTTCCTCTTTTTCCTCTGCTTCCTCTTTTTCCTCTGCTTCCCCCTTTTCGTCCCCCTTCTTGTCTTGATTGTCATGTTCTTTTTGACCGTCTTCTTCTGTCTCTTTTTTCGCCAAAGCCTCTCCGTCCTTCCCTTCATCCTCCTTAAGCTCTTCGATTACATTCCCATCGTCAATCAGCTCCCCGTCCCGGTATTGTTCATCCGCCCCTTCCCGGGCAAGAAGCATTTCATAGGTCAGCTCGCTTTCCACCTGGGTATCATATTCTGTTAAGTCCATGGCATAAGACTGGATGGGAAGCACCCCGAAAAGCAGCTCTCCAAAAAATTCCTTAAGCTGCTTCGGTCCACCGACGTCCTCAGGCTCTCCGGTAACGCCCGGCATATGGGTATTTAAAACCTTGCGGTAAAGATCCCCCTGAAAATAGCCAATCATTTCCCAAAGCGCCGGCGCTTCTCCCGAGGCTTTCAGGTTCTGCCAACAGACTACCACTAAAAGCACCAAAAGCGCCAGACATGCATTTCTTATATAATTTCCTTTGTTTTGATTTCGTCCATGCAAAAAACATTCCCTCAGTTCTATACGTAGTATCTATTACACTGTCCACTGTCCATAAATACTATAGTATATGTTTGTCCTTTGGGAATTATGCAACGCCAAATGCAATATTCAGCCCTTCTGAAACCGTAAAGCTCAAACGTTTGATGGCCTCGTCAATATCCTTTGGGGTTACAAACATAGTGTTTAAGCTGGGTGACAGCAGCTCCCGAATCAAATCATACTTTTCCGCGTCATTTAAGGATTCCAGGGAATTACTCAGGCTGCTTAAATAATTGGACTGGGACATGGCCTGTATCAGCGTATGCATGGTATCGCTGACAATCGTAGCTGCATCTACCACCGTAGGAATCCCAATGGCAATCACCGGAATCCCCAAGCTCTCCCGATTCAGCCCGTGCCTATGGTTCCCTACCCCAGAACCTGGATTAATACCAGTGTCCGTAATCTGAATGGTACGGCCCAGCCGTTTGGTGCTTCTGGCCGCAAGGGCGTCAATGGCGATAACACAGTCCGGCTTTGTCTCTTCAATCACACCCCGGACAATTTCCATGCTCTCCATCCCAGTCTGGGCCATAACGCCGGGAACAATACTGCTGACGGCATTTGTTTCTTCTTCTCCAAAGGCATATTTGCCAAATTCCTGAATAATATGCCGGGTGATCATAAGATTATCCACCACTCTTGGGCCCAATGCATCCGGCGTCACTTCCCGGTTTCCAAGCCCCGCCACCAAGATGGAGACAGGAGGCTTTTTGTCCGGCATCAGCCGCAAAAGTATTTTGGCCAAATGCTTGGAAATCTCCCGGTGATAGTCTTCATCCTGCTCGCTCATGCCTGGGGCCTCCAGGGTAATATAAGTTCCCTTTGGCTTTCCCATTACTTTTGCGCCGTTTTCTGTTTCAATTACCACATTGGTAATTTTGATTTCTCCCTCTTCTGCCATCTCCTCCTCAATGCGGACGCCTTTGATTTCCACGTTATCCTCTTCAAATTTTTCCCTGGCTTCCAATGCCAAATCCGTCCTTACCTGAAAATGACTCATTGCTGTTCCTCCGTAGCATATTTTCCGTTATTGTTTTCTATATTTTTCGCAAAAAAATCAAGATTATGTATTGACAGATAGATTTTGATGGAATAAAATGTATGAGTATGTTTCCATTAGAACGTCCGTGTCCGGCTTTAATGAAACATCCATGAACGATAAACCATATTGGATTGGAGGTGTACGGATTGGCTAACATCAAATCTGCAAAGAAAAGAATCTTAGTGGCAGAAGCTAGAACTGCCCGCAATAAAGCAATCAAGTCCAAAGTTAAGACTTCCATTAAGAAGGTAGACGCTGCTGTTGTAGCAAAGGACAAGGAGGCTGCAAAGGCTGCCCTGGTTGCCGCTATTTCTGAGATCGACAAAGCAACCAGCAAGGGCGTGTTCCACAAGAACACTGCTTCCAGAAAAGTCTCCCGTTTAAGCAGAGCCGTGAATGGAATCGCTTAATTTTAGAGAGCAATAGATTACCCCGCCTGGTACCGTCAGCCAGACGGGGTTTTTTTATTTCATAAAAGGCCTCTAAAAATCATCCGCTGTAAGATACAATCAGCAATTCCACCGCCAATCTGTCATTTATATTTCCCGTTTTTACGGCTTCTTCCATCTGGACGCACTCCGTAACGGCTTCTATTAACTTCTTGGAGGTAAAGCTTTTGGCCTGTCCCTGATTTTTCTTTACTGCAAACTCCGGAATCCCCGCCTGAGAAGCAATGAACTTTAAGTCATGGCCTTTCCCGGAAAGCTCCTTAATCTGTAAAAGAATCTGAAACTGCCGGGCAATCAAAAATAAAATTCGCATGGGAGGTTCCTTCAACGCCAGCAAATCATAATACAAGGACAAGGCCTTTTTCTGATTTTTTTCTGCAACAGCATTTACCATATCGAAAATTTTATTCACGGTCTGATGCGTACATACTGCCTGTACATCCCCCGCCTCAATCGCCTCCTTCGTTCCACAGTAACATAATAGCTTCTCCAGCTCGTTATTTATATTTCCCATATCGTCTCCCACTGCCTGAAGGAACTGTGAAAGAGCGTCTCTTGTAATATTCTTCTGTTCCCTTTTGATACGCCCCAAAATCCACTGGGTTAAAACCTTTTCCTCCTGCCTGGAAAATTCCACGGCCCGTCCCGCCGATTTTACCCGCTTGAACATCTTACTGCGTTTGTCCACTTCTTCTTCCACAAATACAAAACAGGAAGATGGCGCGCTGTTTTTTATATATTCCGCCAATTCTTCGCAGGCATTCTTAAACATTCCGCTGTTCTCCACCAGAATCAGCCTTCTGTCTGCAAAAAAAGGCATAGTCTCCGCCAGATCAATCAAAGCCTCCGGGCGGATATCTTTTCCTTCAAAGGAAGAAAAATTCATAGTATCCCCTTCTGCCACAAGAGCCTTGATTAACTTTTCTTTATATTGTTTTTTTAAATAATTTTCTTCCCCGTAAAGAAGATATACCGGGGCAAAGCTGCCTGCTTTCAGGTCCGCGTCGATAGTTTTCATAATTTATCTGCTCCTTTACCAAGCATTATTATACACCAGATTTCTATACTGGCATAGTGCATTTTCCAAAAACAAAACCGCCGCAAAACAGATTCTCTCTTCTTCTGTTCTGCAGCGGCTGTTTACAGAGCTTTTTACGGCACAGGCCTTGCAATCATAACAATTTTTTCGTTTGGAAAATATCCATACATGGGCTTCTCCAGACGAAGCCCGTTTCCATAATACATGGACACATGATAAATTCCCAGGTAACGCCCGTTTGACGCGCCCCCATAGAATATCAAATCACCCGGCCGCAGATCCTCCACCTTCGCCTGGCCCCAGTACAGAACTTTTCCGGTACTGGCCATATGCATAGCCATTCCCGCCGCTGTGGGAGCCCAGGAATACTGTCCTCCCAGCAGTTTTGTATTTTTTCCGTAAGCCCGGAATACCAGGGAGCTGCAGTCGTAATAACCTTCTGTCATTCTTAAAGCCTGGCTGTAATCGGAACGGTCCATAATCGCCTTTCCTTCCTTACATGCCTGCAAAGCTGTGGGAGACGCAACCTCCACCAGATAGTGAAGCTCCCTTCCATCAGCATTCACTGTAATCTGGGTACGGCCCCCGCTTTTGGCAGTAATCTTGCCGGATTTATTTACCGACGCTACCCATGGGCTGGAGCTTTTATACGTTACCTTGCTCTTAGAAGAAAGACCTTTGAGTGAAACAGAAGCTTTTCCTCCTGGGGACAATGCGCTGTAGCTGGATTTTAATTTCGGATCCGTCACATATACCCGGCAGGTCAGTTTCTTCCCATCCACCGTTGCTGTCAGCAAGGCGCTTCCTTTTTTCTTTGGCGTCAGGGTCCCGTCCACATCTACTGTTACGACAGACTCCTTATTACTCTTCCACCGAATGGAAGTATACGTGTTGGTTCCCTTCACACCAAGGGTTTTGCTGCTATTTAAAGCAACTGCAACCGTGGAAGCTTTCATACTGGGGTTGGAAACCTTCACATCTGTGGTATAAGTCTTCTTTTTCCCGTTGCTGTAAGTGATGGTCGCCGTAATTTTAGCCTTCCCTGATTTTTTTCCGGTGACTTTTCCGGTTTTCTTATCCACAGAAACCACCTTCGGCGCAGAAGAAGACCAGGTAATACTTTTAATCCCCTTTCCACCGTTTACCACTTTCAGCTTTTGGGAAGTGTTCTTGGCAATGGACGACTGCTGAGCATTGATACCGGCGTCAATTACCTTTACGGTGCAGCTTTGTCTGAACAGAACGGTTTCCGTTCCCAGATATACCCAAAAGCTGGCCCATATGGTTTCTTTGCCTTTCCCGTTGGCGGTAATCGTACATTGACGTCCAGAGGAAGCAAGGGATATGCTTCCGTTATACTCCGCCTGGCTAAAAGATACGCCTCCATATCCTGGAAGATTTTTCACAAACAGAGTCGCCTGACTGCCCGCCATCATCGTTTTACTGGTATAGTTCAACTTATAAGAGCTTTTTATCACATGAACCTTCCATGTGGCCTTGGCTCCTGAAATAGAAGCTGTAATCGTTACAGTCCCGGCTTTGATTCCGGTTACCTTCCCCTTACTGTCTACTTTTGCCACCTTGGAGTTGGAACTTTTCCATTTTATTTTACCCGCAGGCTTGGCCGTCGCGTTTAATTGTAAACTGCTGCCCTGAAATATGGACGTCTTTTTCCCTGTAGTTCCAAAATTATCCGTAATACGAATCGTGGGCTTTTTCACTGTCACTTTGCATTTTTTTGTAATGCCATTGGCTTTTGCCGTAATTGTCACAGTCCCGGCTTTTTTACCGGTCACTACCCCCTTGGAATTTACTGTGGCAATTTTGGAATTTGATGTGCTCCATTTCACAGCTGCTTTGGGAGACACTTGATATGACAAGGCTGCCGGATGGCTTATGTATACTGTTTTTTTGGAAGACAGGCTCAAGCTTGGTTTCTGAACCGTCACCTCGCAGGAAGCAGTGACGCCGTTTGCCGTAACGATAATTTTTGTCTTACCTGCCTTCTTGGGCGTAATGACCCCTTTCTGACTCACAGTGGCAACCGAAGTCTTGGAAGATTTCCAGGTTATGGTTCCATGGGGCTTAGACGCAGCTTTTAGCTGACAGACTTCTTTTTGCCCCAGATAAACGGTAAGGTTCTTTTTATTCAGTGAAACAGTATTTTTTACTGTGACATAACAAATCTCTGACGTCATATCCTGGGGATTCTTCGGATTGATGCAGCTAACTTTTATTCCCACAGTAGCCAAACCGGATTTTCCGCCGCTTACGGCAGTAACCAAACCCTCCGCAGAAACAGTAGCTATGGAAGAATCCTCTGATTCATACTTTAATTCCTTCTTAGGAGCATCGGTTTCTACCTTTAGCTGCTGGCTCTCCCCAGGCTCCATATTCTTCTTAGGCAAGGATAAGGTAATCTGATACTTACTGTAGGTTCCCTCCTCCGGGGGCTGATCTGCAGAATCATTCGCATCCTGCTGTGTCTCTCCTGCTGCCGAAGGCTTTGCATAAAGCTTCTCTCCCTCTCTGCTGCCCTGCATTCGTTCTGTGTTGTTCTCCTGTGTCTCAAAAGAGTACACGGAAGAATCGGCAGCCTGCGCTCCCTGAGCCGGAATTTTATCCGCCAGGATCAACATACACAACAATACCGCCAGCCATCGTCTGGTCTTTTTCATTTCTATTCCCTCTTTCTAATTCTGTCTGTCATTATCATACTCGTATCGACAAAAAATAGCAAGGGTTCTTTGTACTCATTTTCACATTCTTTGGAAAAAGAGCCGTCGCTTTCACAATTAAATATCGTGAAGCGGCGGCTCCTCTCATTAACTCCCACGGATTATACATTACTGTCCACTTGAATCCCTTTCAAATCTTCTTCCAAAAGCTTCTGGCGCATCCGAATCTCCATAAGCTGCTGATCTACTTCGCTCTGGGCCTTCTGAACGTCCGGCATATTCTTCAAATTCTGATTCATTTCTTCCTGCTGGGCCTTCTTTTCCTCCCGGATAGCTTCCTGCTCTTCCTTCTCTTCTTTCTGCTCCTTGGCCTCTTCTACCTTTTCGTCAATCTCCTCTTGAACATGCTCCATGCCTTCCTGACGCAGCATTCCAAGAATCTCATCGCTGGCAGCCTCCAGGGAATCTTCCGCCAGATTAACAGCGTCCACCATACCGTGATGCTTTAAGAGTTCCTGCTCCGTTGCCCGAATCACCTGGGTCTCCTGGGCGATTACCTTGTGAGCCTCCTTAATCTCTGTATTCCAAACGTCTTTTGAGGACTCTATCGCCAAAGCAGCCTTCTGGTATTCTGTCTCGGGCCCCATATTCTGCAGCCGTTCCCATTCTTCCTTGCTCAATTCCAAACGGGACCCCGGCTTTATGGACTCCCGCATCTTAATCCGCAGCTCTAAATCGGACTGTTCCTCACTGTCCAAATCAACGCCATACTGCTCCCGCAGCTTTTCCTGCTCCTCAGATAAGGCCTGCTTCTCTTTCAATGCCATACTGGCTTTCTGTTTGCTGTCTGCAATCCGCTCCCTGCGGGCGTCTAAATCTGCATCAATCTTCCCATCCACACCAAACTGCTTTCCAATGATGTCCATAGCGTCCGCCATCGCTTTTTTTCTCCGCTCTAAAATACCGTCTTGCATCAAATTCAACTGAGACGCCTGAATGGATACACGCTCCTTGGTCTGTTTTTCTTTTTGCTGTCCTTTTGCGGCCTCCGCCTGACTAATCAGCTCCTGGCTGCCAGGCCTGTTCCCATCAATTCTCATGTCCTTACCTCCCGAAAAAAAGAGTACGATATATTTTTTCATAGATCCGGCAATTTTTAACCTTATACTATATCTTTTATATCGTACTCTTTCCCTTTTCTCTTAAACTAATTCACGTCATTTTCTGCTTCATTGGATACATTTTTCTGATAATTCATATGAGCGATCACCATCAAAGCTATTTTAAACAGCATTGCATCCTCAAATGCGCGAATATCCAGGCCAATGGCTTTTTCAATCCGTTCCAGGCGGTACACTAACGTATTGCGGTGCACATAAAGCTGCCTGGCTGTCTCGGAAATATTTAAATTGTTATCAAAAAATCTCTGAATCGTTACCGTCGTCTCTTCGTCAAATACATCGGGAAGCTTTTCTCCGAATACTTCTTTCAAAAACATTTCGCACAGATTCACCGGAATCTGATAAATCAATCGCCCGATACCCAGACGGCCGTAGGAGAGAGTTTCTTTCTCTACATAAAAAATACTACCCACTTCCAAAGCCATCTTGGCTTCCTGATAGGAGCGGCTGATATCCTGTAAAAGCTCCACCCGGTTTCCATAGCCTACCCGTACCGGCACCATAGCCTCAGTATGGAGGTTGGCCACAATCATGTCCGCCAGATCGGACAATTCCTCTTCTGTAACCATGTCGCGCACATCTTTTACCAAAATAATGCACCGTTCGTCTACCTCTGTAACAAAATCCCCGGACTGGAGGGCAAACAAGTTCCTAACGGTCTCCATAACCACGCCATCCTTTTTCCCCTCTACGTCGATCACATACACCACTCGTTGTGTTTGTTCAATATGCAGCTTTTTGGCTTTATTATACATATCCACAATCAGCATATTTCCCAACAGGACATTCTGCATAAAATTATTCCGGTCAAATTGATCCCGGTATGCCCCAATCAAATTCCTAATCTGGCAGACCGCAAGTTTTCCGATAATATAGGCTTCTTCCCCCAGGACACGTTCCAGCAAAATATATTCCAACTGGTCATCCACCACAATCTTAAAAAAGTGGAAATGATTTATCGTCTGACTCTCAGCCATAGACTTGGCAAACTGCACAATAACGCCGCTTAAATCTTCTTCTACTTCATAAGTGGAGGCCACCACCTTACCTTTTTCATTGTAGAGTACCAGGTCGATCCTGGCAATTTCCTTTATTTCCGTCAATGTTGCCTGTAATTTATGATTTGAAAGCAAATTACCGTCCTCCTGTCGTCTAAAAAAGGCTGCTGCAATTATACTGCAGCAGCCTTTAGCTAAGCCTTACTTAGTGTGTAATTGTCAACTCTGTCTCTTTGTTGAATACATGAATCTTATCAACATCCAATGCCAGAGTCACTTTGTCTCCAAGACGCGCCGGTGTTCTGGAATCAACCTTAGCCGTCATGTTAGTGCCGTTAATATTGTAATACAACAATACTTCAGAACCAAGGAGCTCGTATCCGGTAACTGTGGTAGTTACGGTGCTTTCCTTATGTGCTTCTACAAAGGTAGGATAATCATCAATATCCTCAGGACGGATACCAAGTACGACTGTCTTGCCATTATAGCCGCCTTCTTTCAATGCTTTTGCCTTCGCAGCGGGGAGAACAATGGAGAATTCGCCGAACTTCAAGCTTACCTCGTCGCCCTTTACAACGCATTCTGCATCCAGGAAGTTCATCTGAGGAGAACCAATAAAGCCTGCTACAAACAGGTTATCCGGCTCATTGTACAGCTTCTGGGGAGAATCTACCTGCTGAATAATACCATCCTTCAATACAACGATTCTGGTTCCCAGTGTCATAGCCTCTGTCTGGTCATGGGTTACATAAATGATGGTAGCGCCCAGTCTGTGATGCAGTGCAGCAATCTCAGAACGCATCTGTACTCTCAGCTTGGCGTCCAGGTTGGAAAGAGGCTCATCCATCAAAAATACCTTCGGCTCACGCACAATCGCACGTCCCATAGCAACACGCTGTCTCTGACCACCGGACAAAGCCTTGGGCTTACGGTCAAGCAGCTTCTCCAGATCCAGGATTCTTGCAGCTTCTTCTACTTTCTGCTTAATCTCCGGCTTCGGAACTTTTCTTAATTTCAAACCAAACGCCATATTATCAAAAACAGTCATATGAGGATACAACGCATAGTTCTGGAATACCATTGCAATATCTCTGTCTTTTGGTTCCACATCATTCACGATCTTACCGTCAATGGACAGCTCGCCGGAGGAAATCTCTTCCAAACCTGCGATCATACGAAGGGTAGTAGATTTACCGCATCCGGAAGGACCTACGAAAATGATGAATTCTTTATCTTCTACTTCCAGGTTGAAATCCTTTACTGCTTCAAAACCATTGGGATACGCTTTGCAAATATTTTTTAATGATAAACTTGCCATGTAACAAACCTCCTGTAAATGAATGCAACTACTTTTTTAATATGTTCTTACTTTACCAAAATATCCGCCGTTTCACCACCCCGAAACTACACAAAAATAAAATTTGTTTTATGTCATTTTACCTAAGATGGCCGCCTTTTTTTCATCCTTTCGTTATTCTGACGAAAAAATATCGCTTTTCTATACAGTTCGACGGACAGACTTATTATAATTTTGAATATCCAAAGCCATTTACCATAGCTTCCAGCTTATGGCCCTTTTTACAGAAGGGACAATCCTTCTGGGAATACGCGGCATATCCCGGCAGATCCTCTTCCGTAAATACGGATTCTACCTTGTATCCTTCTACTTCCTCAACGGTACTGAAAATAGAGCTGACCCCTTCTATAATGCCTCCGTAATACTGGATACACTCTAGGCTTCTGCGTATGGTAACCCCTGTAGTCGTGGTGGCCAAAAGAAGCAGCACATGTTTTCCATTGATGGCCAGCATATTGTTATCCCTGAATATCATCTGATTGTTGGAATTAAATTCCGGAGATACCACGTAAATGGTCTCATGAAGGTTCGTGGTGGTTAAAAAGCTCCGTTTTCCAAACTCCTCCGCCAAATATGCCCCTACCACTTCCGTGCCGTCCATGCAGACGATGGTATCAATGATACTGGCATGATTAAAGCGGGAAGCAATCACCGACGAAACATCCTTTGCCTCCCTGGCACGGATTTTTAAACTTGTCATATCAATATAATAATTGATATGAGAATGGCTGGTGGCAAAATGGCCAGGCGTGGCATGAAGCGCCACCTTGCTGGAATCCTTTGCATAAAATTTTGTCATACGGCTTTCCATAGAAATCCCTCTCTTTCTCTTACTGCTTCCCGGTGGTGCCAAATCCTCCCCGGTCCTTCTGTTCCAAATACGTTACTTCTTCAAATACAATCCGCGGCTGGTTCTCCATAATCCGAAACTGGCAGATTCTGTCGTTTCTTTGAATCACCGTATCTCTTGTAGCATATACCGGCATATACCACATGTCCCCGTCGCCGCAATAACTCCCGTCTATCACGCCGCAGCTATTCACCTGAAGGACGCCGTAATTTTTAAATGTTGAGCTCCTGGGCACCACATGCGCCTCATATCCTTTGGGAAGCTCCAGGGCGATTCCCAAGGGAATTAGCTTATAATCTCCGGCCTTTAACTCCACCGTCTCTGACGCCCGAAGGTCGATCCAGTCAGATTTGCCGTCTATATAAGCAAGCCGGTCAATGCTATCTGTAAAATATTTAATTTTAATCTTTTCCATCCTGCTTTCTTCGCCTCTTTTGCTTATGTACAATGCAGTACCATACAGCCCTGTTCTTTACTGGCTTTCACGTCTATGACGTTCTGGTTGCCGCTGCCCCGCCAATGAAGCTGATTATCTTTTAATTCCGGCACAAATTCCCCGTCCACCAGCACGTCCACGTAATCCATAATTTCCAGGCCGCTGACGGCGTCCCATGTAAACCCGGTATACATCCAAACGCTTTTTTGAGGAAATTTTTCATGGATTTCTTTTAACAGCCTCAGTACTTCCGAACGGCTGGCATAGTATAATGGATCCCCGCCGCTTAAGGTAATGCCTGAAATATGCTTTTGTTCCAGCTTCTCAAACAGCTCCTGCTTCGCTTCCGAATCAAAGGGCAGCCCGCTGTTGACGTCCCATGTCACCGGATTTTGGCAATCCCGGCAGCAATGGGAACAGCCTGAAAGCCACAATACGGTGCGCAGGCCGTCCCCGTTTAGCATATCATCTGTTGTTATATTGTGATACCTCATGGCTACATTGATTTCCTTTCCGCAATTTCCGCCATCTTGGCCGCATTCAGCCTGGTATCGCCCTTCACTCTGGAATAAGACAAATATCCGTTCATCCGGTCAATCTTAGTGAGATTGCGGCTGCCGCAGCTGGGGCAGACATCCATCTCCAGCTCCTGATGGCCGCAGTCGTCACAATAAGCCAAGGATAAATTTACCCCCTCATAGAAGCCCATATCCATCGCCCGTCTCACCAACGTCTTTACAGCCTCCTGATTGTAGTCGATGGGATATTTTACATACTGTATTTTTCCCCCGTTGCTCAGTTCCCAGAACCGATATTCCAGATCTTGCTTCTCAATAGGGGTAATCTCCTCGGTAACATGGCAATGAAAACCGTTGCTTACATATTCCCGGTCCGATACGTTCTCTATAATGCCATATTTCTTCCGGAACTGTTTTACCTGCAGGCCGCACAGATTTTCCGCCGGCGTGGCATAAATCGCATACAGATTGCCGTCTTCTTCCTTAAACTGATTGATCTTGGCATTGATATATTCCAATACCTCCAAAGCGAAGGCTCCGTCCTCCACTAAGGACTTTCCATTATAAAGCTGCTGCAGCTCATTGAAGGCCGTGATTCCAAAGGAAGCGGTAGCCGTTTTCAGCAAAGGCTTGATCTTATCATGGATTCCAAGATGTCCGCCGTAAAATCCTCCTTCACAATACGCCAAAGGATTGGTGGAGGCCCGCATTTCTCCCAAATAAGCATAGGTCCGGATATGAAGCCTGCGGATCAGCTCTAAGTAATAGTCCAGCACCTGGTAAAAATCACGGCTCTCCTGCCGGGCTTTGGCCAATATCATAGGAAGGTGCAGGCTTACTACTCCAATATTAAAACGGCCCACGAATACCGGCCGGTCATTCTCATCTTTGGGATTCATACCCCCTCGCTCATACCAGGGGGATAAAAAGGCACGGCATCCCATGGGGCTTATGATCTCCCCGTATCGTTTGTACATGCTGGCAATATACCCTTTTCCGGTCAGGCTCAGCCAATCCGGATACATGGTTTTCTGGGAACATTCAATTCCCGCCTGAAATACATCCTCCAGCTCTCCTCCGGGGCCGTGAAGTTTCTCATCATACAAAAATACGATTTTAGGAAAGAGCACCGGTTTTTTACATTCCTTTTTCCCCTGCCCCTTCTTCCGCACATTCAGCATACAGATAGAGGCCATTTTTGCAAACCGTCCGGTGCCGGTGCCTCCTGTCACTGTAATAAAAGGATAGTCCCCCCGGCTGGAGGCCACAGTGTTGAATTTGTACTCCCAACCCTGGAATCCCTGTTCAAACTCCGTCTGAACGTCTTTGATCGCCTCTTCTTCAGCCCGTTCTTTGGAAACTCCCATTTCTGTATATTTATGAATATACTTCTGATAAGATTTTTCTGCATAAGGCTCCAGAATCAAGTCTACGCTGGGCACAGTAAAACCGCCGTACTGCTGGCTGGCCGCGCTTAAGACAATATCTCCAATCACATCAAAGGCCACTTCCAGGGTCTTTGGCTCATTGTACCAGAGATTCCCCATTTCAAAGCCTCCGGTAAGCACTTCTTTTACATTGAACAGGCAGCAGTTCATGGTGTCCCTGCGGGCGGACATATCATGGACATAAATATAGCCGTCCCGGCAGGCTTGAATCTCTTCTGTGGTCATAAAAAACTTCTGGTACAATTCCTTATTGAGCTGGTTAAAAATCAGGCTGCGTTTGGTAGATACCAAAGCGCTGTCCGTATTGGAATTCTCCTTATCCCCAATATACATAATGGACTGGCTTTTTTTATACACCTCGTCCAGCATCTGAACAAAATCCTGCTTGTAGTTTCGGTAATCCCGGTAGCTTTTGGCCACAATGGGATTGACCTTCTCTAAAGCTCCCTCCACAATGTTATGCATCTGGGCAATCTGAACCTCCCGAAGCTCCATATCCGCCACTTTTTCTTCTACAAACCGGCAAATAAAATTCAATTCCTCGTCTGTAAACTTCACAAGCGCCCGGTAGGCCGACTTATTCACAGCCACCACTACCTTTTGAACATTAAAGTCCTCCTTGGTGCCGTCCTTTTTGATTACCTTAACCATGGTTTCATCCTTCTCCTTCCCACAACAACTCTTCATGCTCCGTTTTTCGGTCCCGAAGCATCAATTCCTGCACCGCGTCCTTCGCCGGCTTGTCAAAAAACAGTACTTGATTCACCTGTTCAATAATCGGCATAGGAATCTGGTATTTTTTCGCTAACCCAACCGCCGCCTTGGTGGAGTAGACTCCCTCTACCACCATCTTAACCTCGTCCATCGCTTCCTGCATGGTCTTTCCTTGTCCAATGAGTATCCCGGCTCTGCGGTTTCTGCTGTGAATACTGGCGCATGTCACAATCAAATCCCCGATTCCGGTAAGACCGCTCAGCGTTTCATACTTGGCTCCCATAACTAAAGCAAGCCGGCCAATCTCAGTGATTCCTCTAGTAATCAAGGCGGCTTTCGTATTGTCCCCATACCCTAGTCCATCCGCCATGCCCGCCGCCAGGGCAATTACGTTTTTCAGGGAACCGCCCAATTCAATCCCCAGCATATCCGGGCTGGTATAGACACGAAATACCTCGTTCATAAACAGATTTTGAATGTATTCTGCAGTGCTTCTGGTATGCGCCCCTGCCACACAGGTGGTAGGAAGCCCTCTTCCTACTTCCTCCGCATGGCTGGGGCCGGACAATACGGCCACATCCGCCTTTGGGATCTCTTCTTCTATAATCTCCACCAGAGTTTTTAACGTCCCCTCTTCTATGCCTTTTGCTACGTTCACAATCTTCTGTCCTGAAACGGCAAATTCTGACATGGCATGAGCCGTACTTCTGGTATAAACAGAAGGCACCGCAAGCACCAGCATGTCCCGCCCTTCCATCGCTTCCCGTAAATCAGCCGTAAATGAAATCCCCTGGGACAGCTTTACTCCTGGAAGCTTTGTTATATGCTCCCTGTGTTCTTTTAGCATTTCAATTTCATCGTTTAAAGCAGACCATATCGTTACACGATGTCTATTGGTGCTTAACACCTTAGCTAAGGCAATCCCCCAGCTTCCGGCGCCGATTACGCTAACATTTGCCATTTTTACGCCTCCTTTTTACTCATACCGAATTTATTTTCTTTTCCGGTCAATAATCGTTTGATATTCTCCCTGTGCTTCCACAAAGCCAAGAGGGTAAAAAACGCCCCCAGAACATATACTTCCATGCGGCATTGTTCCGCTACGGGAATAATCCCTGCCTCCACAAAAACCACCAGCTGAATCAGGAACGTAAGAACTACCAGAATAGATCCCAAAGACACATATCTGGTCAGGGCTACCGCCAAAATGAACAACGCCAAGCATACAGGCGCAATCTGCCAAAAGCAGGCCAGAATAAACCCGGAAGTACAGGCAATTCCCTTGCCCCCCTTAAATCCCATATAAAAAGGAAAATTATGACCTAACACGGCTCCTAAGCCACCGTACATCTGCAATACTTTTACAGATTCCGGGTACCGTTCCCGAAACAGCAGCCATGCGATCAAAATAGCCAGCATCGCTTTACACAAGTCCCCCAGAAATGTCACGGCTCCTGCTTTCCACCCCAGAGTCCGCAAAGTATTGGTGGTTCCGGCGTTTCCGCTGCCATGTTCCCGGATATCAATATGATGAGCCTTCCCATAAAAGTAGCCGGTCTGAATCAGACCTAATACATAGCCGATTGCCAGACAAATAATCCGACTTGCCATAATTATCCTTCCTTTCTTTCCCGAACAATAAACCGAAGAGAAGTTCCCTGAAAACCAAAGGCGTCTCGAATGCGGTTCTCCAAATATCTGGTATAAGAAAAATGCATTAATTCCTTATCATTGACAAAAATCACAAAAGTGGGAGGCTTCACAGACACCTGGGTAACATAATAAATTCTTAATCGTTTCCCCTTGTCAGAAGGAGGCTGCTGCATAGCCACCGCTTCCGTAACAATCTCATTTAAAACTCCGGTTTGTATCCGCATAGCGCTGTTGGCCAGCACCACGTCAATCATATCAAACAGCTTGTGAATCCGTTGTCCTGTTTTCGCAGATAAAAACAACAGCTCTGCATAGGGCATAAAGCTTAAGATCTCCCGAATGCGGTTTGTATGCTCATAGATGGTCTTGTCATTTTTTTCAATGGCATCCCATTTGTTTACGGCAATAATAACGCCTTTCCCCCGGTCGTGGGCAATTCCTGCAATCTTAGCGTCCTGCTCTGTCACCCCTTCTGTAGCGTCTATCACAAGCACCGCCACGTCGGACCGTTCCACTGCAGTGACTGCCCGGATAATACTGAACCGCTCGATTTCTTCTTTTATTTTATTCTTTCTGCGCAAGCCTGCCGTATCAATCAACACATATTCCCTATCCTGCCAGCAAATTTCTGTATCTATGGCGTCTCTGGTGGTGCCTGCAATCTCCGAAACAATCACCCGATCTTCCCCCACCAGCTTATTAATCATAGAGGATTTCCCCACATTGGGTTTCCCGATAATGGCAATCTTCGGCCTGTCGTCCTCTTCTTCCTCCGCTGCATCTTCCGGAAAATATTTCGCCACTTCATCTAAAAGCTCTCCTAATCCCAAACGGGAAGCTGCAGAAATAGGAATGGGATCTCCTATGCCAAGGTTATAAAATTCATACACGTCCGGCATAAATTTCCCAAAGCTGTCTACTTTGTTCACCGTCAGCACCACTGGCTTCTTACAGCGGCGGAGCATGTCCGCAACCTTAGAATCCGCATCCACCATTCCCTGACGCACATCTGTAATAAATATAATTACGTCTGCGGTATCTATGGCAATCTGGGCCTGCTCCCGCATCTGGGAGAGAATGATATCCTTGGTTTCCGGCTCAATCCCTCCAGTATCAATCATGGTAAAATTCTTATTCAGCCAGGTAACATCCGCGTAAATCCTGTCCCTGGTCACTCCCGGCGTATCTTGCACAATTGAAATGCGCTCTCCGGCCAGGGCGTTAAAAAGCGTGGATTTTCCTACGTTAGGACGTCCCACTATGGCTACTATGGGTTTGCTCATATCTATCTCCTATCTGTTTCCTTCCAAAAGCATTCCAGTAAATGATGTCCGTTTGATTCTACAATATCAATGGGAACTTGTAAAGCACTTTTCATTTCCCTCAAAGTCATGTCGTCCAAAAAAATCTCTTCCCCACTGCGCAGCAGATTACAGGGCAAAAGCAGTCTCTCTCCCAGTTCCCGCCCGGTCAGCTGCTCTAAAATATCTTGCCCTGTCAAAAGGCCGGATACGGTGATTCTCTCCCCGAAAAAATGGTTTTGAATGGGATAAACCTGAATTCTGTACTCCGGAAACTGTGCGCAAAATGCATCCGCCAGCCCACGAATCACAGGCGCCGCCAACATCCCTGTAGCGACCGAAAGGGTATGCCGCTCTTTTACTGATCCCTCTTTTTTCTCTCTGACCGCTTCCCCCAAGGCCTCCTGGAATTCCGTCTTTAAAAGCCGCAGCATACCCACGCCGTTTTCCAGCTGGGGATATCCGTCATAAACCTCTTCCCTGGGCAGCTCTTCCTCCGCCAGCAAGTACCATTCGTCGCTAGCATGTACAAAGTGCGTTCCCCATGTGCTGTAACACCTTTCCTGCCATTCCTGAATCAGGGAAATCACTTCCCTGGCGTCCTCCCTGGTAAAAGGCTCTAAGGGATACAAGCCCTCTCGAAATTTACTTAACCCCACCGGAACCACCGATACGCTTTCCAGTACCGGAAGATATCGGGTCAAATCTGAAATACTGCGCCTTAGCTCTTCTTTATCGTTGATTCCTTTACACAACACAATTTGGGCGTTCATAGGAACGCCCCCCTCATACAGCTGCTGCATCCGTTTTAAAGCCTCTCCTGCAAACCGGTTATTCAGCATTTTACACCGAAGCCCGGGGTTGGTGGTATGAACGGAAATATTAATCGGCCCCAGCTTATAGCGAAGGATCCTTGAGATATCGTGATCCTTCAGATTCGTCAATGTCACATAATTTCCCTGTAAAAAAGACAGGCGGGAATCATCATCCTTGAAATACAATGTATCCCGCATTCCCGGAGGCATCTGGTCAATAAAACAAAAAATACACCGGTTATGACAAGACTTGTAATCATCCATCAGGCCGTTTTCAAATTCTATTCCCAGATCCTCTTCATATTCTTTCTCAATTTCCAGTTCCCATTCCTCACCGTCTTTTTTTCGAATCAAAACCGTGAGATATTCTTCATTGGTCAGATAATGGTAGTCAAACACATCTTCTATTTCCTGACCATTGACGGTCAGAAGCGTATCCCCCGGCGCCAGTTCTAATTCCTCTGCAATGCTGCCGGGTAGGATTTTTTCAATCACATGCTCTTTCAAGTCTTTTTCCTTCCTGTCTTGATTTTCTGATACTGCAAAAACGATTGCGTCTGAGAAGGCACAACTGCTTCCTGCAGAGCAAAGGCAAAATAACATGAGAAAAATTATACATGGATTTCTCTTGAAAATCAAGCTTATGGAAGCGTCCCATCCAAAACTTCCATCTTTTTATGCAAAAATACCATGTACATATATCCCTTGTTATTGTATCATAGCAGAGATAAAATTCTGTCAGACGTCTTAGCGTCCCTGACAAATACAAAGGAGGGCCACTCATGTCAAGCAGCTATCAAAAAACAATTTATGCCTGCTTTATAGGCTATATCGTACAGGC
>CAMNQH010000010.1 GCA_946549035.1 uncultured Lachnospiraceae bacterium
GGGCCAATTCTGTAAATACCAAGCCCTGATTATTCTACTTCCTCATATAACAAATCATCCGGCGTACGGGCGCCTTCCTTCAAATAAGTGCCGGGGGTCTCGCAATCCGGGCAGTTGCCGAATGCATCCCCGAATTCCGTAAATAAGTCCGTGGCATATTTGAAAAGCTTCCCGCAGTTCGGACACTTATAATAAAAATACAATGCGCCCCAACTCATATCCGTATCCTATTTTAAGCCAAGGATCTGACGTGCTTCATCCGGGGTAGCCGCCTGGTTGCCGTACTCTTCAATGACACGTTTTGCCCGCTCTACAAACTGAGCGTTGCTGTCTGCCAATACGCCTTTTGCATACATAACATTATCTTCCATGCCTACACGGATATGGCCGCCCATAGCCACTGCGCCGTACATCATTTCCATTGCGGAATGGCCTACGCCGAAGCAGGACCAGGTAGATCCCGGGCAAAGAGACTCCATGGTTTCTTTCATAAATACCAGATTCTTCATGGTTCCGGCAATTCCGTTGGCGCAGCCCATGCAGAATTGGAAGTGCAGGGGAGCCTTCAGAACGCCTTTTTTCAGATAATATGCAGCGTTGCCAATCATACCCGGATCGAAAGCCTCAATCTCCGGTTTGGTATTGGTCTCCTGGAACAGCATACCGCACTCTTCCAAAAATTTAGGAGTATTCATAAATACGCCGCTGTGAAGCCAGTTCATAGTACCGCAGTCATAGGAGCCCATTTCCGGTTTCAGCTCTTTGATATGAGCCATACGCAAATCGTCGTCTGCATGAATATCTCCGGAAGTGGTCAGGTTGATGATGATATCGCAGTCCGGATACTTTGTCTTAATAAGCTCTACTGTCTCCCGGAACTTTTCGGTGCTCATAGAACCATTGCCTTCCTCGTCTCTCATATGAAGGTGGGCAATGGCAGCGCCTGCTTTCCAGCATGCATATACATCATCTGCAATCTCCTGAGGAGTCATGGGAACATTGGGATTGTTCTCCTTCTTGGGCCATGCGCCGGTTACTGCTGCTGTAATAATTGTCTTGTTCTTTAAACTCTTGTCCATGTCTGTCCTCTCCTTTACCCTCACAAATCCAGACGAAGCTCTCGCTTCGCCTGGATGATTGTTTGTTGCTCTTATTTGTTTGTAAATCCGTAGTTGTCACGATCCTGACAGCCAGTACCGCAGTACATATAGGTGCGTTCTGGTACGTCGTTGATATCGTCTTCGTCGATCTCTGCTACGCAGCGGGCCATAGAGCCGTCGCCCATGAACCATCTAAGGGGGAAGCAGTAGAAACGGAAGCGCTTGCCGGATACTTTATCCAAATCTCCGCCTAAGTTCTCAACGCCTACAATGCCGTGTCCTAACATGGTCTTATGGCAGGGTTCCCAGGTTCCCCAGCATCCGATTGCTTCCAGATCGCCGAACTTCTTGTCATAGGCTTCTTTTCCATGGATGCGGATATACTCGTCCTTGTCAAATTCTGCATAAGCTTCTTCTCCAAAGAGCTCTTTGTACTCTTCGGTAATCGGTCTTCCGGATGCCCCTAAAAGGTTCATACGGGTCATACCATTGTTGCCCATAGCAGTATGAAGAGGATGATCCAACGCCTGCATGTCCATAGCCACACATTTAACCTTATGCTCTACAAACCACTTGCCGGCGTCTACGCCAGTACCGCAGGAATAATGATAATATTCCTTGGAATCATCGAATTTGCGGTGCATTCCGGTATTCAGACATACTACCATGCCCTCCAGCTCTTCCGGCTTGATGTTGGCGCGTTTGCATGCGTCGTCCAGATGTTCTCCAGTAATCAGCTCCCAGCGTCCAACCTTGATTTCCAGGCAAACAGCGTCTCCTGTGTAAGCATCCACCGGCATTTCATGAGTATAACGGGCACGTTTGCCGTCAAACTCACGCTCCATTACGTGACGGGGAGCATCGCAGTGTGTACCGGTATGCATGGTACAACCTACATACTGTGTCAAAACGCCGCCTTTTGCCATGGAATGCTTACTGTCAATCAGGGGCTTGTCAAAATAAGGCCAACGCGGAATCTCCGCACTGAACGGATGTGTCAGATCAACCCAAACTTTTTTTCCCATTGTTCTAATCCTCCATATTTTACGATTTCTTTTATTTGTTGTAAAGCATCTTAATCAGATACTCGTTCAATCCTGCATTCTTAGCTGCAATTTCTTCATCGGTATAGCTCATAAAGCCTTCCCGCCTGCCGTCTACGGCCTCCGCACGAAATCCCAGCTTACCGCCGTCAATCATCTCTTTCAACAGAGGAGACGCGTCGTGACGGTCCTCTAAGTCGTTCAGCACATAGCTGTGAATATTGTAAGTAAGCTGTGTTCCCACCATATCGGAGTTTACAAGTGGGGGAAGGTAGGGAAGACGCAGCCCGAAGCTGTACTTACAGGCGTCGTCCACCGTCTCGGCGTCCGCAATTCCCCGCTCTACGATGGAAATCGCTTCACGCCACAGGGCGTGCTGCATCCGGTTGGCAATAAAGCCCGGAACATCCTTCTTGCAGAGAACCGGCTTTTTACCTGCATCGGTGAGCACCTTCATAACGGTATCCGCCACTTCCTCTGTAGTAGCGTCCGTCTTTACCACTTCCACCAGAGGAATCAAAAAGGCCGGATTCCAGAAATGCGTTCCGCAAAGCCGCTCTTTGTGCTTGCATTTTGCAGAAATCTCCGTAGGGCTCATAACAGAAGTATTGGTACAGAAAATCGTATCCTCCGCTACCACTTCCTCCAACTGGGCAAACAGATCCTGCTTCATCTGCATATCTTCCAATACGCATTCTACTACAAGCTCTGCGCTTTTTACCCCTTCGCTCTTCATATCCTGGGTAAAGCTGATCTTAGAAACAATCTTATCCACATCTGCTTCGGTGACAATCCCTTTCTCCACCAGAAGCTTCATATTGCCGCGGACCTTAGCTGCGATGTCCACGGGGAATACGTCGTATACCGTAACCTTGGCTCCATCTAAACCCGCCAGAATCTGGGCGATAGCGCTTCCCATCATTCCGCCGCCGCAAACTAAGAAATTCTTGATCTCTCTCATATTCTTGTCTCCTTGCTCCTGTGACTTTGTGGGTTTTAGCAGGTCAGATAACCGCCGCTGCAGTCATAGTTTCCGCCAGTCATAAAGTTGGAGGCGTCGGAAGACAGGAATAATGCAAATCCTACGAAATCATCCGGCTCTGCCAGGCGTCCGATGGGCTCGCGTTTCATAAAGTTCTGATATACAGCGGATTCCGGATCGAACATCCACTCGGTCAACTCGCTTCTGAATACGGTGGGGCAGATGGAGTTTACATTGATGCCGTATTTTGCAGTCAAATCACACGCCATACTGGATACCATCAGATCTGCGCCGCCTTTGGAGGTACAGTATCCGGTATAACCAGCCATACCGCGTTTGGAACGCTGAGAGGTAACTACTACCATCTTGCCGCCCTTACCCTGGTCAACCATCTGCTGAGCTACATATTTGCACACAATGTATACGGACTTGCAGTCAGCATCCATAATATACTGCCAGTCAGCTACAGACTGCTCCAAAATATTCTGAGGCTTGTTATAGCCATGGCATACAGCTAAAATATTGATCTCGCCGTATTTATCTACAGACGCTTTGATCAGCTCCTGTACATCTTCTTCCTTTGCAGGATCCGCCACCACATAGCAGCAGTCAATATTTTCAGCCTTAAACTCGTCTTCCAGCTCTTTCAGCTTCCCTTCGCTACGGCCGGTCATAATAACCTTTGCCCCTGCGTAGCCGTAAGCCTTTGCAAGAACTTTACCCAAAGCGCCGGTAGCTCCGGTCACCAGCGCTACTTTTCCCTTTACGGAAAACATATTGTCGACAAAATCTTTCTTTACAGGAACCATTGTGAAACATCCTCCTTTATATGATTTGATGTAAATGTTCCATGCAGGCCTAAGCATTTGCCCCTAAGGCCTCAAGAACGTAATTCGTTATGTATCCTTTGTTCTTAGTTTTCCGGATAGTTGATAATCACAAGCATTTTAGCCGGAAGATTAGTCTTATTCTCCAGATAACGGCCTTCATTGGGAGGGAAGGAGATAGATTCATTGGCATGGATGACATATTCTTTTCCGTCTTTATCCGTAACAGTCATCTCACCTTCCAGTACGTAGTAAACCTTCTCCAGTGGGTTATCCTCATATGCATAATCAGCGCCGCCGCCGGGTAAAAATACGCTCATGCCTACCCAGAACTTGGATGCTCCCGTCTCATCCTTTCCATGATAACGCATGCAGGTACATCCATGATGTCCCGGTGCATTGTAAGTGGATAACTCCTCAACTGTTCTCTTAACCATAATACTGCGTCTCCTTTCGTTTGCATTAAAATGATGATTTTTGCAATTTCACCAAGAAAAACCCTTAGTGAAATCCGTTGTGATAATTATATTTTATTTTCCTTTTTTATGCAATACTCACAATATTGTTATCTACTAACCAATTAGAAACCCAGGTAAAAATGGCGTATGGTACATCCGGCGCAGAATGCCTATCAAATTTTTCTGTCCGTTCCCCGTCCCAGACCGTAGCCTTTATTTTTACAATCTGCCAAAGACATGTTTTCCAGAGCCCTATGACTTTCTTTTTCATTACTTTCTAACTCTCTACTTGTACTCCATCCCCGGAGTAGGATTTGCTGCCGAAAGAACAAACAGAATTGTACACGGCTTCCCAGAGCGGTTAGACCACGCATGAATCGTTCCCCTTTGGATTAAAATATCTCCCTTTTTCATCAAGGTTTCTCCCCCGTCAATTACAGCATAGACTTCGCCATCCAATACCATAGCATAATCTAAAGACGCCGTCCGATGCATCATCGGCGGTTCCGGCGTTACGCCGTCTTCCTTCATTCCCAATTCACCATCCGGCGGAAACTGCATAATCCGAAATACATTTCCATTAGGATCCGGATTAATGTGAAAGGAACGGTCCGCCGTATCCATGTAGTCCCCGTCATTATTTACCGGCGTTTCTGTCTGTCTCCAGATTTCCGCTGTCACAAAATTTTCACAGCCTCCAATTGCAAAACGATGGGGACAAATCCGATCCTCAATAAAAATCGCTTTTCCCGTTTCATCATGTCCTGTTACAATCCTTCGAATATTTACTGCCTCCGCCGCCGGCTCTACTCCTTGAATCGCTTTTCCTAAATCTGCCATATCTTATTCTCCCTTTTTGTGTGTTTTACCCATTTAACGATATTCCGGAACCGGTTCGTTAAACGCATTTAAAATTGTCCCCACCATCTTAAACATGCCCACTGCAAATACAATGGCATTAAAACCCTCTTGCCCAAGTACGCGGACACAGTGATCATATACAGCTCCAGGGATTGCACCTACCTGATTTAAAGCCGTCGCCAAGTCATAGGCAGCAGATTCTTTTTCTGTAAGATCCCCTGGCTTCACTCCCGCCATGATTCCCGCTATCTGTTCTTCTGTCAGGCCAAATTTTTTTGCAAGCTGGGTATGGGCGTACATTCCATAATGCGCCTTTGCTCCCGTAACGGTTACAAGTACGGCAACTTCGTGGGCCTTTTGCCCGTTTCTCTGCATACTTTGGGCGATAATTTCCCGATTCAATGGAATGAACTGGTTACCGATGGCAGCTTCATGCATCAGTAAATTTGAAGGCCCGTTTAACTCTTTATTTTCTGTCATCCATACGTATGGCATCGTTTCAAACGCTTTTACATGAAAATCATAAAACTCCTTCTGCTTTGGCGTCAAATTTTCCGGTCGAATATAGGGCAATCTGCCTTCTGTGTTGTATAACATATTTCGTTCCTCCTGTTTACACTTCTTTTTTTCCATCTAAAATCTTTTGCAGCGTTCCTCCTAAAATCATCTGCTTTTGTGCCTCTGTAATGGGGAGTCTCTGAATGTAATCTAACTCATACTTATAGTGATCCGGCACAAATTCTCCCGGACCGGTTTTTCCATAAGTAGGATAATACTCTCCCTTGGACGACTGAAAATGCCCGTAAAATGCCGGACTGTCCGAACCAAAAATAATTTTTTCTGGTCCAATGGCAGGGTCTTCCACCGCCTTTTGTAAGACTTCGTATGGAACGCTGCTTGTTTCCAGAAACACGTTACCGTGTCTTGCCGCCACAATCAATGCCATATCTGCATAAGAGCCATAATAAAAATAAGACTGAACGCCGGCATGGCCGATGATTATAGGAACCTCTGGAAATTCCGCGGCAATATCATCGATCAACATAGGATTCCCAAAATAGACAGACCTTCTAGACTGTACTCTTGCTCCGTCAGAGCCCATTTGCATAAAAGGAGCTATCCCTGTATGAAACAAAGCCGGGGCCTTATGAGCAGCCAGCACCTCAAACACCGGACGCAGTCTGGGCCATACCTGAGGCCACTCTGCCATATACCCAAACGCCTCTAAGGCCACTTCTCCAAATCCTTTGACAATCGGATCCTGTAAATAAGTTTCCATTTCATCCGCGGCTTGTTGTGAATCAAACAGCCAGGGCTGGTCCTTAGGCTGCGAAAATCCCACCATTACGTATGGAAAACGTTCCGGAAGCGCTTTTGCAATTTTTATCACCGCCTGATTTTCCAAGGGCAATATGGACATTCCCTGGGAAACAAGCCCCACTGCCTGATCGATCCCATTCTTATCCATCAATTTTAATATGCTTTGGACACATGCATTATCCTTCACATCTTTTTCAGGATGAAAATAATCATCTTGAAACAAGAAGGAAAAAGTATGAACATGGGCGTCAATTATGTTTCCTGCTTTGTACATCATCCGTTCCCCTTTCGTTTTTCTTACAATTTTTGTATACGCCTTATTAGAATGCAACATCCATGCCATCTCTTTTACTGCATCCATCTTTCCAAAATACCGGTGTTTCCAGGCCTTCTTCCTAGAAAGTTCCCAGAACCCTTGCTTTTCCCCCATAGAGTGTATATAATTTATACAGATTATTATACATACTGTAATAGGTGATTGCGAAACTCAAAACTTTGCTGAATATTCTCTCAGCTTTGACTTTCGCAATTACCTAATCCTGTAAATTAATAAGGAGCCCATATGATTTATTTGCATTCCTTGTATTCATTAAAACGAGATAATAAAAAACTTTGCCAGTTTTTAGACACCATGTTTGACAGCTCCATCATCGTGGATGAAGGATGTAACATCATAAATTACGGTAAGGGATATCTTCAGCTTTATGCAGATGTTCTTGAACAATATCTTGATAAAAATATTCAGACAATTGACGCCCAGACCCCCTTTCACCGGGCGATCCATTTAAAAATGGATATCACAAATCAATTAACCAGCATCAATGGAAAAAAGGTCCTCCAAAACATTTATCCCATTCTCTATAAAGACAAGGTCATTGGCGCCTTAGCCGTCAGCAATTATGTGAATTTGGATTTCCTCAAAGAACAGTTGCTGCAAACAAATAATCTGGATTCTTTGGCCATGTTGGAAAAAACCCAGCGCCGGCAAATGAATCAAAACCCCTTGCAGCTTACCAAAGACGCTCTGGCAAAACCCGATCCTATCCTCGATCCTTTCATTGACGCCGTTTTTGACGCCGCCATCATTGTAGACCATAATCATCAAATCGTACGCTGCAATATGGGACGCCTGGAACTCACTCAAGAACAGGTGGAAGAAATGTCCGGAAAAAATATCTCGTTATTTGACCAGGATTTCCCATTTACTCATGTCTTTCAGACAAAAAAAGCCGTCATCGACTACATGTGCTTCGTGTTCGGTCGAATGTGCCTGAATTGCCTATATCCTATCTTTGATTCTAGCAGCCAGAAAGTCATTGGGGTATTAGGAACCATTCAATATTCCACGATTACTCATTTAAAAAAGCTGTTTCAGACATCAGAAAATGAACCTGCCGCCGTCACCAATATAACGGCGCGCCTAGAAAATACTTATATTTTTGACGACTTTGTAGGCAACAGCCGGCAGGCAACCGCTTTAATTCACATGTGTAAAAAAATTGCGCCGGCTCCATATCCAGTATTAATTACCGGCGAAAGCGGCACAGGAAAAGAAATTTTAGCCGGCGCAATACATTCCGCCACTTTAGAGCAAGAATTCAAACCATATGTAAAAATCAACTGCTCCGCCATCCCTCACGAATTATTGGAATCCGAATTATTTGGACACAAAAAAGGCGCCTTTACAGGCGCACAAAAAGACAGAACCGGATATTTTGAAGCTGCCGCCGGCGGAACGCTTCTACTGGATGAAATCGGCGATATGGATTTCCAATTACAAAGTAAGCTGCTGCGTGTTTTGGAAAGCAAAATATTTTCTCGGGTTGGGGATACAAAAGAAATTAAACTGACGGCCCGAATCATTGCTTCTACTAACAAAAATTTATATGAAAGAAGCATGGAGGGTTCTTTTCGGTTGGATCTGTATTATCGTCTCAATACGTTGGAAATCTACATTCCCCCTTTAAGAGAACGAAAAGACGATATTCCCTATCTGATCAGTCACTTTTTATTGCAGAGCGGCGCCAATGTAGGCATTCGTCCCGATGCAATGGAACTCTTATGCGGCTATGACTGGCCTGGAAACGTTAGAGAATTGAGAAATTTAATCCAGCGCATCGGAATTCTTCATTCCGGACAAAGCGTATCGGCAGACCACATTCGCTCCTACCTGCATATGAGCCATACTTCTGATCAGAAAAAAGGACGGGAATCTTCCGAAATTCCCGTAGTGGCTGCTGTCTGTTCCTTGAAAGAAGGAGAAATCAAACTGATTGAGGCCGCTTTGGCCCAAGAGCGGTATAACATTTCAAATGCCGCGCAGTTATTAGGTATTACACGCGCAACTTTATATAACAAAATCAAAAAATATCAGATTTCCACAACACCTCACACCTTTCGGATTTCATAAGTCATAAGGGGACAGGTGCAGATGGAATCTGCTATTTGGCATTATCTCGTATTAGAATAAGGGCGTCCCTCTATCACCCGGTTTGATGAATTTGAGACGCCCCCGTTTCTTGTAACAATAAAGCAATTCGCCCAACGGGCGATACATCAACTTTAAGAATACTCTTCCACCATAAAGCCCATTCCCCGAAGCTCTTGTATGAAAGCCTCCCGGGTCTCTTCTTTCAGAATGTTCTGAGGCAGCTTCACTTGAATCTGGTCAGGAGAAATCTGCTGTTTTTTCAACATTCTCTGCAGCTTCTTCGCCGCATTCTCCTCCTGCTCTTCCTTTTCCTTCAAGCATTTATCATAATATACCTGTTTGTCTACATACATAAGCTCATCTGCCTGCATCACATGTTCTTCCACATTCCGGTTCTCCTCCAGCCAGATAGCGCCCAAAGAAATGGTGGTATTCCGGCTTTGGCTGCAAATTTGCCGAAGCCGCTGGGTAAGCGCTTCAAATGCTGTTTTGGTTATACCGATACTAAAGGCGACAAATTCATCCCCGCCAATCCGAAACACATACTCTTGAAACATATTTTTTAAAATCCGCGCCGCAGATTTAATCATTTTATCTCCGTATTCATGTCCATAGGAATCATTGGCAATTTTCAAGCCGTTGATATCTGCAAAAACAATTCCCAAGCTCTGCTTCGGCTTTTTTTCCAAAGATTCCAGGTATTCCATATAAGCATGGCGGTTTCCTACTCCGGTAAGACGATCCTGATAACTTAGCTCATACAATTTTTCCATAATCTTTCGTTTCTGAATATCATCTACCACAAAGGTTGCCACCGACTGCAGCAGTACCAACGTGTCTGTATTTTGCTTTGGATTATCCACACCCAGAAAACCAGTAATCTGACCGTCTACTCTAAGAGGCGCCGCCAAAAGGCTCTCAATACGCTGTTTTTCCAATATTTCATATTCGGTGGAATTATGCTCCATAGCTTCATCTAAAGAAGTAATATAAAATTCTCCCTGGCTCTCAAACTGTTCCATCCACCGTCCAATCACCGACAAGGGCACTTCCTTCAGATATGCAATCTGAGGCTCCACGCCTTTTCGGCACCACTCATAGGTATTGCTTACAATATTCTTTTCATAATCAATCTCGAAAATATAAGAACGTCCTGCCTGATGATAATCTGCAATGATAGATAAAAGCTGATGGATGGCTGTCGCGCTGTTCTTCCCCTCATGCAGAGTACGTACACATTGAATTAACGTCTCTTCCGCCAAAAGTTTGCGCTTCAACTCCTTTGAGACATTTTGCATTTTTGTGGTATCTACAGCCATCTCCAAACGAACACGTTCCCCGTCTAATTCTATCAGCTTATCCTTTAGATATAAATGGCGTTCCAGCTTTTCATGATACTGTTCCCACGTACAGTCCCCTTGCTCTAGCAATCGTGCATTTGTACAAAATTCACAAGGCGTATCCCTTCCCCGAACAACCTTATAACAAGGCTGCCCCAGCCATTGGCTCTCCTGTGTACATCCTAATAACTCCCTGGCTGTCCGGTTCATATAAATCAATTCATAAGTCTCCATATTGGAAACATATATCATTTCATCAATCTCATTGATGACAATCGGTGCGATTTGAGCTGATTTCAAAACTTTCCACTCCGCTTCTCATTTGCTTTAAGATATTTAATATTATATCACTTTTTGCAAAAAACGTCTACCTTTTTCAGAATATTTATCAATCAGCACAAAAGTTTCTTACCGAATTACCATTCCAAAATTTCAGATTTCAAGCAAAACACCCTAATTGTAAGAAGGTTCTCTACCGTCCTCCAGCCTGAAACCTGCAATACACACGCTTTCCGGCCAAAACCAAAATCACTGTCAAAACGGCATACAACAGGGGTACAAACTGCCACATTGTCAGCTTCAGTCCAGGAAAGGAAATCAGCCTTAAATCAAACAAGGTTTCTTCATGAAGCAGATTCGCCGGGAGATAGCTCCAAAACTGGGAAATCCACCGTAAAACATCTGTAAAGGGCTGCAAGCTCACCAGACGCATTACAGCCGTCGCCGCTACCATAATGGCTAAAACCGGCACCCATTTATGAATCACTTCTGCTAAAAACATAGCCAGCACACCGGTAAGAAGACTTACAAAGAACAATAACAGGAAGGTAATCAAAAAAGCTGCGCCAATGGAACAGGCGTATCCATACTGGGAAACCGCCAGCTGCACTGGAGTATGGAATCCATCCGGACCATATAGGAGCATTTTACAAATCACAGAAACTGCCAGCAGACAAAACCCGCCGCCTACGGCAAACAGACTTCCTGCAAACATTTTTGCAAAATACAGCTCTTTTCTTCCATATCTGGTACATAAAATTACTTGATCCGTCCCTCTGCTGTGTTCTTCCGTAAAAACACCCGGAACACAGATGGACGTCATAAAGATCACCAGAAGCCCTATCATATACATATCCCAGCACACTAATTTCTGCCAGCCGTCCGCATATCCATACACCATAGGCTTTTGTAATTTCTCTTCCTGCTCTTCCCAGTAAGACTGTTCCGCCTCTGACAAGCGATAGGCTTCAAAAAATAATCGCTGAGTTTCCCTCCTGGCCTGATAAAGTCCGGCTTCGTCCATGGTAAGGGAATCTCTGGTTCCCCTTGTAAATCCCTGAGCGACCTCATAAATCACCGCATAAGGTCCTGCCCAAACATCTTGGGATTCTTTCATTTCTGTCAAAAGCTCATCATCCAACAATCGTCCTGACAGTTCCTTTGCATATTCCTTTCTCTCCTGTATGCCTTGTGTGGGTACGCCCGTTGTGGTTTCTCCTGGACGCGTTCCGGCGATCATGCTGCTGAAATCTATCGCAATCAGCCATATCGCCATAATTCCTAAGGTAAACCAAACACTTTTTCTCCGTCCCAGCTTCTTCCACTCATATCTTGTCAGCATCCACCATTGCTTCATTCCAAAACCTCCTCTGAAACTCTCATATACAATTGCTCCAATGCCTCTGAAATCTCCTCTCTGGTCTTTTGAAATACCATCTGCCCCTCCTTCATCACTAAGATGGTATCCGCCGTCTGCTCCACATCTGACACAATATGGGTGGATAACAGCACAATACTGTCCCTTGCCAACTGTTTCGTCAGATTTCGAAACCGGATCCGCTCTTTGGGATCCAGTCCCGCCGTAGGTTCATCCAATACCAGAAGTTTGGGACGATTCAGCAGGGCCTGGGCAATTCCCAAACGTTGCTTCATTCCTCCGGAATATGTTTTGATTTTCTTTTTGGCCATCTCCGTCAAAGAAACCATTTCCAAAAGCTCCTGGCATCTGATTCTGGCGCTTTTTTTATCAAATCCCTTTAGCGCGGCCAAATACATCAAAAAATCCCATCCGCTAAAACCTGGATAATAGCCAAAATCCTGTGGCAGATACCCCAGTTCAGCCCGGTATTCCTCTGTGGATACATCTACTCCGTTCAGGGTTATGCTTCCCCCGGTAGGCGTAAGGATTCCGCACAGCATTCGCATCAAGGTTGTCTTACCTGCCCCATTCGCCCCCAAAAGCCCGTAAATCCCAGGTGTAAGCCGCATCGATACCCGGTCGACAGCGATTTTATTCTTGTATTGTTTTGTCAAACGGTCTACCTTTAATTCCATGATAACTCCTCCATCTTTGTGATGCTCCTGTTCCATTCCCGTATTGCCAACACCAACATTCCCACTGCCACAGCCAGCCACCAGTTCGTATATTCCTTTTCCATAATCCAGGGAAACATTCCATGCAATACCATTTCCATGCAGCTAACTGCCGACGCAACTCCCGCCGACGCATATATTCCTTCTCTTCCAGTTATCCTGCGGGTGATCACCAGACATCCAAAAGAAGTAAACAAATACGGCACCAGTAAAAACAGCAGCTGCCGTCCCCCCGCCGTGTTCATCCAGATACACATTACAAGCAGGCACAGCAGATTTCCCATACCCAGTATTCCAATTCTGGCAGCCACAATACTCCTTAAAGAAAAACGGGACGCCTGCTCTAATTGGGCCATATCCCAGGTCTTGGAACGAAACGCTGCAGTAATGGCCGTCATACCCAGGAAGGGAACGCAGGCACATGCCGCCCACCAGCCTTCTGCCTGAAATCTTGCTCCTGCATAAAGGGAAATCCCAAGAACAGCCGCCGTCACCACCCATACCCATTTCGTAAGGTAGGTACATTGAATTGCCATCATATGGCATATGGATAAAGGTTTCCTGTCAAAGCTTCCCGCCCGGCCTCTGGCGTCGCCTGTTTTGCCATCATTCACCGGCCCTAATATTTGTTCTTCCCTTCGTTTCCGATATTGCTCCATAAACTGCCGCTTTCCGTCCGGTTTCGGAGCCTTATAAAGCTTTTTCAGCTCCTGTTGTATGCTTTGCTTTCGGTCTCGTTCCATAGGAAATCCCCCTTTCCAGCTTTTTTAAAATTTTCTTAGTATCCCGGTAGATTTTAAACCGTGATACCCCCATCACATCCGCCAGCTCCTCCACCGGAACTTCATTGACATAACGAAGAAGCACCAGTTCCCGCTCCTGACTGGTCAGTTCCATAAGCGCCCTGCGCAGCTCCATGGAGTTTAAAAGCTCCTCCTCCTGATCCAGCCCACTTTCCAACGCTTTTTGTTCCAATAATTCTTCCGGCAAAAAATCATATTTTCGTTTCCGGTATTCATCAATGCAAAGGTTTCTGGCAATCGTATACAAAAAGGCAAGGGGACGTCCTCCCACGCGAAAACGCTCGCTCTCCAGGCTCCGTAAAAAGGCTTCCTGGGTGATATCCTCCGCCAACTGAGGATTTCCCAGCTTAAAATAACAGTAACGGTAGATTTTATCGTATTGTTCTTCCATGTCTGGCTGCATGCTCCCCCTCCTCTCACTATGAATAACGGTTCCAAAAAGAATATGTGCGGAAAAATATTACTTTTTTCTATTGTTATGAACCAAAAACGCCATGCTTATGAATTTTCTTCACAAGCATGGCGTCTTTGATTTCGTTATACCCGAACTACCATATCTTCTTTTCTGGGAGCCGCCTGAGGATAATCGCAATTCCGATATCCCAAAACACAGTTGCCAATTCCCTCATAGTCTCCCTGAATCCCCCACTGCTTCAGCAGCTCTTTTCCTTCCGGCGTATCAAACACTTCCGTCGCCCGGTTGATCCAGCAGGAATCCACGCCTACTGCATGAGCCGCGTTCATCAGATTCCCCATGGTCAAGCATCCGTCTGCAAAATGGGTGTTTACGGAACGGTCCGCCAGTACTACTACAACGGTAGGAGCTCCGTAAAAAGGATCGTTATCTGAACCCATCACTGCTGCATTCATCTTGGAAAGCTTTGCAATGGTATCTTGATCCTGCACCACCACCATCTTCACCGGTTGTCTTCCCATACCGCTTGGCGCATATTTTCCTGCTTCCAGAATCTCCAAAAGCTGCTCTTCTTTTACCTGCTCCGGTTTGTAAGCGCGAATGCTTCTGCGCTCAACGATGTCCTTTACTGTCTGCGTCATATTGCTCATCCTCTCTTTTTTTATTCCAATAATATTATCTTACGTCTCTTATTGGGGTTAGTCAAGCCTTATATGGGAACTATATCTGCTGTTTTTACCTCTAAACCTCCATCAAAACACGGCCTCTCTTGGCTGCCGCTAATTAAAGTACACCAACTCATCCTCCGGCTGCCCCGCCTCTTCTACTTCCAAGGCATACAGCACCGGACCCTTGCCCTTATACTCCATGGCAAATTCCGTCTTCATTTCCGCCGTAATAGTGATCCAGGACTTATGGGGAATCTGGGACGCTCTCTCACTTTTACACTTAAATCCAATAAAGGTAATATCATCTACACAGCAGGTCATCGCAAACCGTCCCGGGATAAAGACGCCCTTTTTCAGCTTATGTTCCGGCCGGTACACCAGAGCCAGAAAACGCACCTTTTTTCCCTCATACTTTCTGGGATCGTCCATGGCGTCCAAATACCAGATGCCATAATCCATATCGGAAATCTCTATCACGTCCGCGTTCAAATCATAGGGGAGCTCTTCCATATCGTTCTCATCCACCGTGCCGTCTGAACGTTCATAGACAATCTGGGCTTTCCGGTTTTTTGCTTTTACAGTGCGGCGGAATTTCCCTTTCGGGGTATCGTCCCCGCACCGGTTAAAAATCACCACATCAGACAAAAACAGCTGTTCCATCATCATCGTACGCATATTGGCCAAATATACTTCAAAGGTAGAGGCGTCCACTGTAGCCAAAGACTGTACTAAAACCCAGTCCTTTGGCATACTTACATCCACGAATGTTCCCATTTCCCAGGTGCCGTTATACTCTATAAATACCTGATCCGGGCGGTTTGCATCATTTAATTGAACCAAGGTTTCCTCTGTAAAGTCTTCTTCCTTTTCTATCATTGCCAGCTTAGTATTCGCTTTTTGTAACGCTGCTTCATCATACTCCTCGTCCCCGTCCTCACAGACGATTAAAAGAGTCTTTGCCCCTTCTCCAAAATCATTCTCAATCAATGTCTGGCGAATTAAGCTGGTTTTGCCGCTGTCCATAAACCCGGTAAACAAATATACAGGTACTTCCATTTTTCACACCCCTTCCGACTTAAGCGATGCCAAATAACGTTGCAAGCTTTTCTTCCTTTAAATCCGTTCCTATCACACAGAGACGCCCGGTATAATCCGGCTCTCCTTCCCGCAGCTCATATTCTCCGTCCACCATATCAAAGTAAATCCATGCACCCTCTTTGGCGGGAACCATACCCTTAGCCCTGAGAATCACTCCATAGTCCGTTGTATCACAGAAGGCTTTCATGGCAGTCTCGATCACATCCTTGGTAAATAGATGAGGCGTTTCCACACCCCAGCTGGTGAATACTTCATCTGCATGATGATGGTGATGATGATGCTCCTGGCTATGGTCGTGGTCATGGCAGCCGCAGCTACAATCCGGACCATGGTCATGACTATGGTCATGATGGTCCTCATGGTGGTCGTGGCTATGCTCATGATGACACTCCTCATGATCGTGGCCGTGATGGCTATGATGGTGAGAATGGTCATGACACGATTCATGTTCATGTTCATGATGGTCATGGCAGCCGCAGCTACAGCCCGGCCCGTGGTCGTGAGAATGGCTCTTCTGGGCCTCCATCAATTCTTCTTCCAGGGACTTCTGCTGCTCCATCAATTTATAAATCTGCTTCCCCTCCAGCTCCTCCCAGGGCGTCGTAAGAATTGCCGCTTTGGGATTTTTCTCGCGGACTGCCTTTACTACTTCCTCCAGCTGTTCCGGAGAAGCCTTCTGAGTACGGCTCAGCACAATGATGGAAGCATTTTCAATCTGATTATTGAAAAATTCTCCGAAGGCCCGCATCTGTTTTGTAGCTTTTAAGGTATTTACCACCGTCACAAGCCCGCTTAAAGCCACATGCTGCTCCGATTCCACATCCTGCACCGATTTCATTACATCCGACAGCTTCCCTACCCCGGAAGGCTCGATTAAGATTCTGTCCGGGGAAAAACGCTCAAGGACTTCCCGTAAATTCCTGCCAAAATCCCCTACCAGAGAACAGCAGATGCAGCCGGAATTCATTTCGCTGATCTCAATACCGGAATCCTTCAAAAATCCTCCGTCAATGCCGATTTCTCCAAATTCATTCTCAATAAGAACGATTTTCTCCCCGGTAAATACTTCCTCCAGCATCTTTTTGATAAAGGTGGTCTTTCCTGCGCCTAAAAATCCTGAAATAATATCAATCTTCGTCATGTTCTTCCTCCTTCTTTTCTGTAACCTGCCCCTTGTTCACCAAAAAAACAGGACGATACGACAGCTTTGCTTTCCGTAAGCCCTCGGAACCAGTATCCTCTTCCCGGTTCACGTATTGATACCCCTGGGCCTCATGCTCTACAAACTGCTGGTTAATCATAGGATACGCCCCCTGGATATCTGCAAAGGCTTTTTCTACATGCACCACGAAAGTATCCGGATTCAGGGGCTCGCCAATGGTAAACGCCACCACTTCATCGTCAATGCGCAAAAGCCCGCCCACCAGGCCCAGCTCTTCGATCAGACGCAGCGCATTTAAGCTGACGCACATCTCATCCCGCTTCTCATCGTCATATTCACATTCATGGTCTCTGCGCCATTTCATAGCCATTTGAAAACAATCCTCGGCGTTCTCCCCGGTAATCTTTTCATAGCTCCAGTTTGGGTACTGCTTTTTGAAATTATTGATGTGGTTTCGTTTGCCATGAAGCTTTTTTCCCGCCAACGTAGTAAGCTTCTCCGTCTCGTACACATAGTCTGCAGTATCCCGGTCGTAGGCAATGGTAAAGCGTCCCGGATACCACTGCTCCAACAGGGCAAACTCCTGCTCCTGAACCAAATACATGCGTATGGGAAGATTTCGCTCCTTAAAATACCGGAACAAAGCCTCAAGGGCCCCTTTTACCTCCTCTTCCTCTCCCGCCGGAAAGGTGACGCTAAAGCCCTCTTCCCCGAAGCTGCCGAATACCAGCGTATTTTCCACCAGGGCGTATTTGGTAGGATAAAAACGGCACCACAAATAAATGTTGGCAAAGCTCAATTCACAGCTTCGATATGGCTTCTTTTCCAGATAGCGGTCAATCAACGCCTTGTCTTCTAATTTTACTTTTTGAAATGGAATCTCCATAATGATTCTCCCTCTTCTCTTCTTTGTACTCCCTTATTTTAACCATTTCATCACTTGGCAAACTGCATGGAATACAGGTGAGAATAAATCCCCCCTCGTTCCAGCAGTTCCTTATGAGTCCCTTGCTCCTCAATGCCGTTGTCCGTTAGCACCAGAATCTTCTGGGCATTTTTAATCGTGGACAGGCGATGGGCAATTACAAAAGTAGTACGGTTTTTCGCCAGACGCTCCAAGGATTCCTGCACTACCTTCTCGCTTTCATTGTCCAAAGCAGAGGTGGCCTCATCAAAGATCAAAATCGGCGGATTTTTCAAAAATACCCGGGCAATAGACAAACGCTGCTTCTGCCCGCCGGAAAGCTTAATTCCACGCTGGCCGATATCCGTGTCGTACCCATTGGGCAGGCTCATAATAAATTCATGAGCGTTGGCGTTTTTGGCTGCCTCCACCACTTCTGCAAACGTGGCTTTGGGCCTGCCGTAACGGATATTGTCCGCCACGGTTCCCACAAACAAATACACGTCCTGCTGGACAATACCGATATGGTCCCGCAAGCTCTTTAGCTTAATATCACGGATATCTTTTCCGTCAATCAAAATCGCGCCTCCGGAAACATCGTAAAACCGCGGAATCAAACTGCATAAGGTACTTTTTCCGGCGCCGGAAGATCCCACCAGCGCCATATAAGAACCTGCTTTCACTTCCAGACTAATGTGATTTAACACCTGCTGGCTGTTTTCCTCATATTGAAATGAAACATCCCGAAAGGCAATGTCGCCTTTTACCTGCTCCAATTCCCTCGCTCCCGGGACATCCACAATATCCGGCTGAACCGCCATCATTTCCATAAAACGCTCATATCCGGAATAGCCGTTCTGGAACTGCTCCGTTAGAGTAATCAGCTTTTTCACCGGGTCAGTAAAGGTATTGATATACAACAGGAATGTAATCAAATCCGTCACATTGACTTGATCCTTTGTAATCAGCACCGCCCCAAACACCAGCACGGCAATGGTAATCATAGTGGTCAGCGCTCCCAGCCCGGAATGATAGCCGGCCATATACAAATAGCTATTTTTCTTCGCCTTTAAAAATCCCTGATTGCCCTCTTCAAACTTCTTCAGCTCCACCCGCTCGTTGGCAAAGGACTTTACTACCCGGATCCCGGAGAGATTATCTTCAATCTGGCTGTTAATATCCGCAACCTTGGCCCGGTTCCGTTTGAAAGCCCGCTTCATCCTGGTATTAAAATAAGCCGCATATACCAACATGACAGGAATAAAAAGAAATGCAATCATCGTAAGCTTTACATCAATACACAAAAGTATGACGAAAGAACCTACAATCTTAATTACCGAAATCACCAGATCCTCGGGACCGTGATGAAGCAGCTCGCTGATATCAAACAAGTCGTTGGTAATCCTGGACATCAACTGTCCAACCTTTTGATTGTCGTAAAAAGAAAAAGACAGTCTTTGGTAATGGCCAAAAATCTCCGCCCGCATATCATACTCAATTTTTGCCCCCATACAGTGGCCGTAATTGGCAATAAAGTAATTGCAATAGCATTCCACCAGCACCAGAGCCAGCATAAAAATCCCAAGCTTTATAATTTCTTCCATGGCCTTTTGGGAATCCTGCAAAATCACAGTCCCTGTAATATAACGGACAATCAGAGGAATTACCAGGGTAATAGCCGCCCCTAATATAGCAAAAAACATATCCGCCAAAAACAGGCCAAAATATGGCCTGTAATAAGAGATCAGCCTTTTCATCTTATGGTCCATGAACGTTTTCCTCCCTTTTCTTTCTGCCGGCAGCCTGTGGATTGCGCCTGTATTATGGCAAAATCTGTATGCCAGCGGAAATCATTATAGCACATTTTTCCTTTTTGTGCTATTCTTTAAGAAATATTTCGTTTTTTCAGGAGGTACGTCCATGAACCCAAAAGAAACTTATTATGAAACCTGCGCCGTATCCATCCAAAAGCACTTAGAAAAACGCCGGATGGAAGGCTATTACTGCAAATCAGCCAAAGAAGCTAAAGAGCTGGCTCTCTCTTTTGTAAAGGAGGGGGACGCCGTAAGCTTCGGCGGCTCCATGACCTTAAGCGAAACCGGCCTGCTAGAGGAGCTTCGCAAGAAAAAAGACATCGTATTGTTAGACAGAAGCACTGCCGCCACGCCAGAAGAAATACGCCGGATTTACGAAAAAGCATTTACCGCCGATACCTATTTTATGAGTACCAACGCCATCACCCTTTCTGGGGAATTGGTAAATATAGACGGCAACGGCAACCGGGCCGCCGCCCTGATTTGGGGTCCAAAGCAAGTCGTCCTCTTAGCAGGCATGAATAAAGTCTGCCCTACCTTAGAAGACGCTATAAAAAGGGCCCGGGAAATCGCAGCTCCTCCTAACTGCATCCGGCTGGGGAAAAAGACTCCCTGCGCAGTCTCCGGCTCCTGCGGCGACTGTTATGGAAACGACTGCATCTGCAGCCAGACAGTAATTACAAGAAGGAGCCAGGAGCCAGGCCGTATCAAGGTTATTTTAATCGGCGAGACCCTGGGATATTAACCTCTTTTATGGTTCCCCGTCAGTTCTGACACTGGCGGACGGCAGCATTCTCCCTTGCAGATATAATAAAGGATTTCCTCCTGCAGGGGATAATTTGCCGCCTGAGGAATGAGCCTCGCCATGGATTTTTGATTTTTTTCTGTAATCACCAGGGCGTCTACCGTCTCCGTTTGGCTGTTTCGGTAGCATCGGATCTCCTCTTCCGGGATCTCTTCCCGGGAGACGCATACCAGATGAACGCTTTCTTCTTCCCATTCCCCAATGGCCAAAAGAGCCATGGTATGTCCTCCCTCTCTTCCCTTGATTTCCCCTTTTAAAAACTGTATCTGCCGCCGGGCCGCCGCCTGCCAAAAAGGTTCCCCCGTCAGCTTTGCCAAACGCGCCAGAAGATATCCGACCACTGCATTTCCTGAGGGCACGGCTCCGTCATAGGTCTCCTTTGGCCTGTAAATCAGCTTTTCTCCTGCCGTTCCAGAAAAAAAGCATCCCCCCTCCTTCGTATCTTCAAACAACTCCAGCATCTTTTCAGAAAGCTGCAGGCAAGTCCTAAGCCATGTAATATCAAAATCACACTGATACAGCTCCAATAAGGAATATGCATAAAAAGCATAATCATCCAGATTTCCTTCATTGGCCGCCTGACCTTCCCGCCATCGTACCAAAAGCCGTCCGTTCAATGTCATCAAATTCGCCCTGACAAAAGCGGCCGCCTGTTTGGCCCGCTTATAATATTCCGTCACCCCGGTAATCTGATGGGCCCTGGCAAAGGCCCAAATGGCCAGTCCGTTCCAGGAGGTTAAAATCTTATCATCTACCGGCAAAAGGGTGCGCCCTTTTCGATACGTCCGAAGCTTCTTTAAGATTTCTTCCCATTGGTCAAACGCTTCTTCATAGTCTGAATTCTGTAGCAGATTGGGGATGGATTTCCCTTCAAAATTCCCCTGTTTGGTGATATCGTAGCAGCTGCAGAAATGGTTTCCTTCTTTTTTCCCCAGCTGCCCTAATATCTCCTCCGGCGTAAACACATAGTATTTCCCTTCCTCCCCCTGGCTGTCCGCGTCCTGTCCGCAGAAAAAACCTCCTTTTTCATGGCGCAATTCTCGTTCCATATAAGAAAGCGTCCGCTCCGCCGCCTGGCGATAGAGCCTGGTTTTGGTAAGACGCCAGCACTCCATATATACAAGGGCCAATAGGGCATTATCATACAGCATCTTTTCAAAATGAGGAACCAGCCAGGCTTCATCCGTAGAATATCTGGAAAAACCTCCTCCTATATGGTCAAAAATTCCGCCCCGGTACATCTGCCTTAAGGTCGCTTCCACCAGCTCCATCCAGCCTTCCCGGCATTTTGTCCCAGCGCCTTCTTCCTTTCCCCAGTCCCCCTTTGCCATCCTCATAAGAAACAGCAGATTATGGGGAATCGGAAATTTCGGCGCCCCAAAAAAGCCGCCATACGCCCGGTCAAAGGACCGCTGCAGCTGGCCCGCTCCCTTTAACAAAAGCTCTTCCCCCGGGAAGTCCTCTGACGTCCTCCCCTGTCTCTGCTGATTTAAATACCCTGTCATCTCCGACGCCAGCTCTTTTAATCTTCCAGAATCCTGACGCCATTTCTTAGCCGCCTGCTCCAGTAAATGCAAAAGCCCCGCCTGACCATATCGGTCTTCCTTGGGAAAATATGTCCCCACAAAAAAAGGCTCCTGCCTGGCCGTCATAAGAACGGTCAAGGGCCATCCGCCGCTTTCATTCATCATCTGGCAGGCCTCCATATAAACTCCGTCTACATCCGGCCGTTCTTCCCGGTCCACCTTAATGGAAATATAACTGCTGTTTAATACACCGGCCACCTCCGGGTCTTCAAAAGACTCCCGTTCCATCACATGGCACCAGTGGCATGTAGAATATCCTATGGATAAAAAAATCGGCTTATCTTCCTTTTCTGCCCGCTCAAAAGCCTCCTGGCCCCAGGGATACCAGTCCACTGGATTATGGGCGTGCTGCAATAGGTAAGGGGATTTTTCCTGAATCAAATGATTGGTATACAAAAATACCACCTCCTGTCATTCTCTTAAGCATGTTCAAGCACCGTAACAGTTTTGGCAAAACGCCCTGTTACCAAACATCCTTTAGTATGCGCAGAAAAGCGGTATTTTCATACTTCTTTCTTTCCCAAACTCTTTTTATATGAAATTTTATTCCTTAACATAGGAATCCGGCAGAATATCTGAGCTTACATTTTCTCCGGAGCCGAAAATCCCAGCACGTCAATGCAGACCTCCAGAATTCCTTTTGCAAGGGTCAAAAGACGGATATACCCGGCCTGTACCATGGCGTCCTCCTCCGCCATAATCCTGGTTTCATGGTAGAAATGATTAAAGGCATTGGCCAAATCATAAACGTAAGCGCACACCTTATGAGGCGCCGTCTCTTCGTAGGCATTCTCCATAGCTCCGTTAAACCGTGCCAGCAAAAGCATCAATGCTTTTTCGCTCTCCGAATGAGCCGGCAGTATCCTGGCTCCCTCAGGCAGCTGCTTTTTTCCATGGTATTTTGCCAAAATAGACTTCATACGCACAATAGTATACAGGATATAAGGCCCTGTATTCCCCTCAAAAGAGGTAAAACGGTCAATGTCAAATATATAATCCTTAGAAGCCTGATTAGATAAATCTCCGTACTTCACGGCAGATAAAGCCACAATCTTTGCCGTGCGCTTTCCATCCTCTTCCTCTACCGTATGGTTCTCGGATATTTTTTTATACATCTCCTGGTCAATGCTATCCAGCAGATATTCCAGACGCATAACGCCCCCTTCCCTGGTCTTAAAGGGCTTGCCGTCCTTACCGTTCATGGTTCCAAAGCCTAAAAACGTCAATTTGGTGTTATCCCCCACCAGGCCGGTCTTTCTGGCGCACCGGAATACCTGGGTAAAATACAGCTCCTGACGCTTGTCCACCACATAAATGATTTCATCTGGATGATAATCCCTCATCCGCCATACGATGGTAGCCAAATCCGTGGTATTGTAAAGGGAAGCACCGTCTGACTTTAAAATCATACAAGGAGGAATCTCCTTGGTATCCGTCTCCTCCTTCACATCCACCACCAAAGCTCCTTCGGAAACATATGCAAATCCCTTTTCCTTCATTTCTTCCACCATGGCAGGAATAAAGGGCTGGGCGTCGGACTCACCTTTCCACAATTCAAAGGAAACATTTAAGTTCTCATAATTACGCTTTAGGTCTGTCACAGACACATTGAGAATATGGGCAAGGAGAGCCTGATATCCCCTTCTGCCCTGCTGCAGCTCAAAGGTCGCCTGCATGGCAGCCTCTTTATAAGCCGCGTCTTCTTTGGATTTGGCGCTGGCAGCCGGATAAATCTCCTCCAACTGGGAAATGGTAAACGGCGCCTCCTTGGGATATTCCCCTTCGTAGTCCTCCTGAAAATACAAAAGCTTTGGTTCCCGCTCCTTTAATTCGGTGATAATCAATCCCATTTGCAGGCCCCAGTCTCCCAAATGCACGTCCCCAATCATACGGTGTCCCAAAAAGCTTCCGATCCGCTTTACGCTCTCTCCGATAATCGCAGAACGCAGATGACCTACATGAAGCGGCTTGGCCACATTAGGCCCGCCATAGTCGATCATGACCGTTTTGGGCTCTTTTGTCTTTTCACAGCCGAAGCGCCCTTCATCCTTTGCCATCTCCTCTAAGTATTCCGCCACCCGTTCTTCCTTTACCTTAAAATTCAAGAACCCTGGTTTTACGGACTCCGCCATGGAAAACAGCGGATGCTCCTTTAATCCTTCCGCAACAGCCTCCGAAATCACAAAAGGGGCACATTTATATTCCTTCGCCGCCGCCATAGCCCCATTACACTGGAACTCGCAAAGATCCGGGCGGTTAGAAAGGGTTACCTTTCCGTACTTGGGATCGTACCCCTGTTTTTGAAATGCTTCCATCACTGCTTCTGTAATCTCATCCATTAACTTTTTCATCTTGTACCTCTTCTTTTTCCATCTTTCTAATTCCAATGCAGCTTTTCCTGTCTGCATCTTACTTTCTTTTTCAGGCCAGAAAATCCTCGGCTACCCGTATCTCTCCCACATACTCCACCGGGCCCGTCATATAAATCGTCCCATCCGGGCAAATCTCAATGAATAAGCTGCCTCCCGGCATGTGGACCGTCACCTGATTTTCCACCAGTCCCATCCGCCTTGCAACCGCCGCGGCCGCGCAAGCTCCCGTACCGGAAGCCAAAGTATATCCGGCTCCCCGCTCATAGATTTCAATCTGTATATTTTCCCGATCCAACACTTTTAAAAGCTGCATATTCATGCGGTTTGGAAAATATCCGGCCCGTTCCACATAAGGCCCTAACTCCACGGCTTTTCTTTTGGTAACCTCCTCCAGCATAATGACGCAGTTTGGATTCCCAACCGAAAGGCATGTAGTATTGTAAACACTGTCGTGAAATCCCATAGGGGCATTGATTATCTCCATGCCGCCGCTACCTGTCACCGGAACCTCATCCCCTGCATAACTGGGTTTTCCCATATTCACCCGAATCTGGCCCGGATCCTCTGAAAGGCACTGGATCTCCACAGGCCCTAATACCGTATGAATGGAAAATTCCTGTTCCTTCACGTAACCTTCTTCCATCAAATACCTAGCAAAAATCCGAACGCCATTTCCGCTTCGCTGAGCCATCGTTCCGTCCGGATTGTATATGGTAAGGCACATCCTGTCCTCTTTTAGCTCTGGACCGTAAAGAATGCCGTCTGCACCTACGCCGAAATTTCTTCTGCACAACCGTTCAATATATCTGGGATTTAGCTTTACATGATTCTTATTGGGATCCAAAACAAGATAATCATTCCCCAGCCCATGGTATTTCTTCATTATGACGGTGTCCATTTTTCTATCTCCTGTTATGGTGTTCACTTATCATAATAGTATTCTTTCATAAGGGGAAATATGATTGAGATTGAAATTTAAGCAAAAATGCCGGTGCAAGGCCTTCCTTCCTCATTCCAACCTTCCTGTTATAATATGCGGCTAACCTTCTTTTCCGGCTTCAATGTGCTTTTCCAGCTGCCGGTTTTTTTCGTTGAGAATCCGATTGACTTCTTCTTGGTCGGCTTCCTGTTGCTGCTCTTGCTGTTGTACCATTTGTTGAATTTGCTGAAGTTTATTAGCTTCTCCTTCTTGTTTTCGTTTTTCCAGTTGATCCAGGATCTGTTGGGCTTCTGTCTCTTTTGGCTTTTCTCCAATCACCTCTGGGGGAGCATATATCACGTTTCGCCGCTTTATAATGCTGTGGGCCATTTTTTCTCTCTGATTTCTTTTATCTATGTAATCCATAACGAATCCCTCCGTCATCTTTTTGTTTTTATTCTAACACAAAATTTTTATGAATAAAAGTGGCAAAATTGGAGCATTCTTTTTTTATAACATTAGCACTCGGAGGTACTCAACATGGCAGTTTACAAAGTCGAAATCTGCGGCGTCAATACCGCTAAGCTCCCCGTTCTGAAGGAGGATGAAAAGGAAGATCTCTTCAAACGCATCAAGGAAGGGGATATGGCTGCCAGAGAACAGTACATTAAGGGAAATCTGCGCCTTGTACTTAGCGTCATCAAACGGTTTTCTTCCAGTAACGAAAACGTGGACGATTTGTTTCAAATCGGCTGCATCGGCCTAATCAAATCCATTGACAATTTTGACCCCACCATGAACGTAAAGTTCTCCACCTATGCCGTCCCAATGATTATCGGAGAAATCCGCCGGTATCTCAGAGACAATAACTCCATCCGGGTCAGCCGTTCCCTTAGGGATACCGCCTATAAAGCCATTCACACCCGGGAACTTCTTACAAAGCAAAATCTCCAGGAACCCACCATTCCGGAAATCGCCGCCGAAATCGGCATCTCCAAAGAAGACATCGTCTTCGCCCTAGACGCCATTCAAAGTCCGGTAAGCCTTTATGAACCGGTATACACAGACGGGGGAGACACGCTGTATGTCATGGATCAAATCAGCGATAAGAAAAACAAAGAAGAAAACTGGGTGGAGGAGCTCTCCTTAAACGATGCGATGCAGCGGCTAGGAGAGCGGGAACACTATATTATCCAACTACGGTTCTTCCAGGGAAAAACCCAAATGGAAGTGGCGGAAGAAATTCAAATTTCTCAGGCCCAAGTCAGCAGGCTGGAAAAATCCGCCTTAAAAACCATGAAAAACTATCTTTCCGCCACAAAATAACTTTCCTCTCCCCTCCTGTTATCTGCTACCGGCTCCATTTATCACAAAGAGAATTCACCTGATCTGCAAATTTCGCCAAATCCTTATTGGCAAGCCCTTCGTTCTTTCGGATTACGGAAAGCAGCCGCTCCCCGGCAGCCAAAAGCCTTGCAAATACATTGGAAGAAGCCCTGGTGTCTTTGGATTTTTTCACTTTTGCTTCCCGGCTGCCTTGGGCAATACAGGTATTTGTTAAAAGATCATAGCAATCTCCGCTGTAGGGTGCAACCGCCTCAATTCCCAGATTCTTTTGAATCTCCGCCGCAAACCCATCCGTCACCTTATCTTCTCCGTGAACTACAAACACACGCCGGGGCTTCTTCTGAAACGCTCCTACCCAGCGCAGCAGATGTTCCATATCCGCATGACCGCTAAGGCCCCGAAGATTTAAAATCCGGGCTTTTACTTCAATATTCTCTCCAAACAGCCGCACTTCTTTGACGCCGTTTAACAGATGATGCCCTAAGGTTCCAGGCACTTGAAATCCCACAAATAGAATCGTGGATTCCTTCCTCCACAAATTATGCTTTAAATGATGGCGGATTCGTCCCGCCTCGCACATACCGGAAGCCGAAATAATTACCACCGGCCTGCTTTCAAAATTGATCATCTTTGATTCGTCGCTGGTCACCGCCGTTTTCAACCCAGGAAACCCGATGGGATTAATTCCCTGGCGCACCAGCTCCTTTGCCTCGTCGTCAAAGCATTCCGATACGCTTTCCCGAAAAATACTGGTAGCCTCCACCGCTAAGGGGCTGTCTATGTAAGTAATAAAGTCCTCATACTCCGGCAGCATATGTTCGGATTTGATTCTTCTTAAAAAATATAACATTTCCTGTGTTCTGCCTACGGAAAATGCAGGAATTACCAGATTCCCACCTTTCTGAAAGGTCTGCTTTAATACCTGGGCAAGCTCTGTGGCATAGTCTGGCGGGGCCGGCTGAATGCGGTCTCCATAGGTGGACTCCATCACCACATAATCCGCCTCTTCCAAATAAGTGGGGTCTTTGATCAACGGCTTATTTCCGTGGCCAATATCCCCGGAAAATACAATTTTTACTTCTTCCCCTTCTTCGATTCCCCACACCTCAATACTGGCCGATCCAAGTAAGTGGCCTGCATCCACAAACCGAATCCGGATTTCCGGGGACAGCTCTATGATTTTTTCATATTCACAGGGGATAAAGTGATGCAAAACCCCCTGGGCGTCTTCCATCGTATACATAGGCTCAATTTCCGGCCTTCCGGCTCTTTTTGCCTTCCGGTTCTTCCACTCTGCCTCAAACATCTGGATGTGGGCCGAATCTTTTAACATAATATTGCACAAATCACAAGTAGCTTTGGTTGCAAATATTTTCCCCCGAAATCCGTGGCCATACAACAGAGGCAGCAGCCCGGAATGGTCGATATGGGCATGGGTAATCAAACAGTAATCAATTTGGGAGGCATTTACCGGAATCTGCTGGTTCTCATACAGATCCGCCCCCTGCTCCATGCCGCAGTCTACCAAAATATGCTTATCCCCTAATTGCAGATAATGGCAGCTTCCGGTTACCTCATGGGCAGCTCCTAAAAATTCCAATTTCATATAGCACTTCTCCTTTTTGTGTTATGACGTCATATCCTGCCTGTCTTTATTCTACCAAATCAGATTGTGTGCTACAAGTAAATTCCGCAAACTTACTGGAACTTTACGATTTCTTTTTTCAGGCGTTTCATAATCTTCTTTTCCAGCCGGGAAATATAGGATTGAGATATGCCAAGTAAATCCGCTACCTCTTTTTGCGTCAATTCCGGGGCGCTCTCCCCCGCCAATCCAAAACGCAGCTCCACAATGGTACGTTCTCTGGGAGACAGTTTTTCAATGGCTTTCTTTAACAGGCTTTTTTCCACCTCCGTCTCAATATCCCGGTAAATAATATCCTCGTCTGTCCCTAAAATATCGGAAAGCAGCAATTCATTGCCGTCCCAATCCACGTTTAAAGGTTCGTCAATGGATACTTCCATCTTCGTTTTGCTGTTCCGCCGCAAATACATCAGAATCTCATTCTCAATGCACCGGCTGGCATAAGTAGCAAGCTTAATATTTTTCTGGGGATTGAAGGTATTGATTGCTTTGATTAAGCCAATGGTTCCAATGGAAATCAAATCTTCCACCCCAATACCTGTATTGTCAAATTTCTTAGCGATATACACCACAAGGCGCAGATTGTGTTCAATCAGGCGGCTCTTTGCTCTGTCTGATTCTTCGGAAGAAAGCATTTCAATACAGTGCATTTCCTCTTTCAGCTCTAAGGGAGGCGGCAGCACCTCTGCACCGCCGATATAATGGATATCACCTTTTTTCATCATCAGCATATTATGTACAGTCATCATCAGCTTCAACTGGAAACGCTTTGGTATAGCTATTTTAATGTACATGAAAACCTCCTGTTACAACGACTTGTATGTTGCATTTAATATCACCTGATAATCTCTGTTTTGAAACAGCTTCTCTTTCGCAAGCCCAAATACCGGCCCATCCACGAAATCCGGAATTGCATCCGCCCCCTCTCCCTGCCGTTTTACATACATGGCTTTTAAAGTAACTACCGGCAGCAGGCCATCCTCCCGCCCCAGGGAATGAAATGGAATGTAACGAATGGGCAGCTGTTCTTTTGTAAGCGCTTCCTTCAGCAATTCTTCCTGTATAATATGTACCGGCTTTTTCATAATCGGATCGGTAAGAAGATTTCCGGTATCCAGAAATCCTGCAAGGAGCATGGTCTTTTGATTGGTCAGCAGAAGTATTTCATAGCTGTCCCACTCCTGCTTGCATTCTCGTATTCTTTGAAGAATAATCATGGAAAGTCCAAAGCCTCCCAACGCCCATACGGCAAACATTCGCCACTGCCCCAGGGTGAATACTGCAACATTTAAAACGCCTCCCAAAAGAAGCGTCATCACGTAAGCCCAGAACATATTTTCTGCAAATTTCTTTGGGTTCTTTTTCCCAAACCCAAACAGGATCATAATGGGATTTATCACAACATGGATACACAACTGATACCAGGACAAACCTGGCAGCCATAAGAAAAGGATGACAGAGGCCGTAGCGCCAAAGCCGGCGGAAAGAAGAATGCGGCGCACCTTTACCAAAGGATGTGAAAGCTGCCGCACCAATAGCAATACCAGGGCGTCCATAGCAAAATTCATGACCCAGAACGCATCCGGGTAAAACACATATTTCACGGGATACCTCCTTCTTTCTGCATGTTCTCATTATATGATTTTATGACTGCTTTTTTTGTCAAAACAGGGAATGGATTTAAATTTTCGATTTACAAGATTTGACAGCGCCAATCTAAGACGCTTTCAAAGAGTTTTTAGAAAATAGATACGCGGCCTTTGCCAAATGGCAAAACCGCGTATCAGACAAGAATTAATTTATTATTTTCTGGTATTTTTCAAAAATTCCGGAATCTTAATATCCTTCTCTGGAATACTACTCTCCGGCCGCTTCGGACGCTGCAGGCCGCTTAAAATACTGGAGGTATTGTTACTAAACTCTCCCGCTCCTGCCGTTCCATAGGAAACGTTCGGCCGTGTCCCGGACATTCCGGCCTGAGGTCTGTTTCCGGCTAAACCTCCGGTCTGTCTTACCGGCGTATTCCCGTATTTCATACTGGGCATAATCTTCGGCGTACTGGCCGCCGTCTCCAGCCCTGTGGCAATTACTGTGATAATCGCTTCATCCACCATGGATTCATCGTACTTGGCGCCAAAGATAATGTTGGCGTTATCCCCTGCCAAATCCTGTACGTAGCTGGCCGCATCGTTGGCGTCCATCAGGGAAATATCACCGGACACATTGATAATCACATGGGAGGCTCCTGCAATAGTAGTCTCCAAAAGGGGGCTGGCAACTGCAAGCTTCACAGCTTCCACGGCCTTGTCGTCTCCCTTGGCTTCCCCAATACCAATATGAGCCATTCCCTTGTCCTTCATAACCGTCTGTACGTCTGCAAAATCAAGGTTAATCAGAGCCGGCACGTTAATCAAGTCTGTAATTCCCTGAACCGCCTGCTGCAATACCTCATCCGCCTTCTTCAAAGCATCCGGCATCGTAGTCCTTCTGTCTACAATCTCCAAAAGCTTATCGTTTGGAATTACAATGAGGGTATCTACATTCTCTTTCAGGCGTTCAATACCGGATAAGGCATTTACCATTCGCGTCTTTGCTTCAAACTTAAAAGGCTTTGTCACTACGCCTACCGTCAGAATCCCCTGCTCTTTGGCAATATGGGCTACTACAGGAGCCGCTCCGGTACCGGTGCCGCCTCCCATGCCGCAGGTTACAAACACCATATCTGCTCCCCGGATCGCCGCCGATAATTCTTCGCTGCTCTCCTCCGCCGCTTTCTCGCCAATCTCCGGCTGGGCTCCCGCGCCCAGTCCCTTGGTCAGCTTCTCTCCAATCTGGATCAACGTAGGAGCCTTACAAAGCATCAGAGCCTGCTTGTCCGTATTCACACCGACAAACTCCACACCGCCGATGTTTTCATCAATCATTCTATTCACAGCATTGTTTCCAGCCCCGCCTACACCAACGACGATAATCTTTGCACTGGAATCTGCTTCTGTTGTCTTAATCTCCAGCAAGGTATTTCCTCCTTTTATTCCTGGCATAGAATTTGCTGACATAACCTTTCTATATGTACCAGTTCTCAACTTTACCTTTTTATATCAAGCTTTTGTTGTCTGTATCTCAATCCTTTTCTATGCTTCCATTATGACCATATCTACTATAATATAATTTTTCCCGGAATTAATCAACCTAATTTTGTAAATTTATCAAAAAATATCTCTTTTTTAATTACTCTTTTCAAATGGGATATCGGTTGTATTTTCCGTCCAGCCTTCCAAATGAAGCTTTCCCTTCATACCTTCCAGTTTCGGCAAAATATAGGAAAGCCGCAGCACTTTGTCTCCCACGTGCTCTGCATTTCCCAACAACGCCTCTATGTCTCCGTATTCCAGGACATAGGTTCTGTCTTCACTGTACTTGATATGTTCCGGAACGATTTCATATTTCTTTAACGTCCGGGTCAGGGTCAAGAGATTTTTCAAAAGCTGTTTTTCTTTCAAGGGAAGAGGCTCATATAACACCACTGCATCTAGGGACAGGCCGGTGATCCGGGGAATTCCCTCGATTTCTTCTGTAGAGGTTTCCACCACAATTCCGTCTTTATCAAAATATGCATTCTGTCCCAAACTTTCCAGGTACACATATCCCAGCAGCCCCTTTTCGTAAACCTGAATTTCAATCGTATGGGGAGGCTTCATGGAAATTTCCATGGTATCCACAAAGGGGATAACCTCCGGCTCCTGGAACTGATATTTCAAATATACGTATAAAGTATTCCAGGAATATTTATCATTTAGCACCCATTCTTGAATCACGTCGTCGTCATATCGTTCATTTCCGTTGACAATCACATGTTTTACGGTAAATACTTTTACTGCTATCAAGCCCCCAACACCCAGGAAAAGCAAAACCCCTAAAAAGACCGGCCAACGCTTCTTGCGTTTTCTTTTTTTTCTTCTCAAATCAACCCCACCGCCTCTCCCGTGTTAATCCATATCAAATTTAATGCCCCGGGACACGCTTAACGCCAGCCCCATTTCCGCAAGCAAAAATAAAATGGAAGTTCCTCCGTAACTAATAAAAGGAAGTGAAATTCCCGTATTGGGAATACTGTTTGTTACCACTGCGATATTCAAAATAACCTGAATCGCCATATGCGCCATAACGCCGGTAACAATCAGCGCTCCATACAAATCCGGAGCATTGTTGGCAATTACCATGAACCGCCAGATCAAAAGCAAAAACAGAAGAATCACACAGATTGCTCCAAACAGCCCCAGTTCCTCGCAGATAATGGAAAAAATCATATCGTTTTGGGCCTCCGGCACAAACCCCAGCTTCTGCATACTGGCCCCCAGTCCTTTGCCAAACAGCCCGCCGGAACCGATGGCGTACAACCCTTGAAGGGTCTGATAGCCTTTTTCATGTTTTTCCGGCTCCAGCCAGATTTTCAAACGATCCATCCGGTAGCTGGCCGCCAGAATGAAAACCGTCCCCACCGCCACTACCAGGCCCCCCATCACTACAAACTGCATGTATTTCGGGCTGGATACAAAAATCAAGGCAATGGCAATTCCCAGAATAATGATTGCCGTACTCAAATTCTCTACCGCAACAATCACAACCATCGGAAGAACCATAATCATAACCTTGACGATGGTAGAAAATTTTCCCATTTTTTTTGGCATCTTGCATATGATCGTGGCCAGAAAAATAATGATTGCGATCTTAGCTATCTCTGAGGGCTGTAAAGATAAGGGCCCGATCTCCAGCCAGCGCCTGGAACCTTTGATTTCCTCGCCTTTCACCAACACCAGGGTACACAGCCCAAATGCCGTTGCATAGGCCAGCAGCCAAAAAGGCTTCCAAAAGTGGTAATCTATCCTGGATACGATAAGCATCGCCACCACGCCAAGCCCTGCCGCAAAGACCTGTTTTTTCAGATAATACGCAGCGTCCCCGAATTTCACCTGTCCGTTATAAGAGCTGGTACTGTAAAGCACCACAAGCCCAAAGCACACCAAAAAAATTACAATAAACAGAAGGCTGTAATCATAGTAGCGGACGCGTTTCTCCTTCATGCAATCACTCCTTCAAATCCTTTACGATTTCTTTGAATAAATTGCCCCGTTCCTCATAATTTCGGAACATTCCCCAACTGGCACAGGCCGGGGACAATAATACGGCATCTCCCTCTTTCGCATTTTCATAACATACTAAAACGGCTTCTTCTAAAGTATCTGTAAATAAAATATCCTCTTTCGGAAACCCTAACTCCCTGGCAGTCTCTGCTATTTTTTCTCTGGTGGCGCCAAGCAGCACCAGCTTTTTAACTTTACCCTGAAACGCCTGAATCCAGGTCTCATAGGACGAGCCTTTATCATAGCCGCCTCCGATTAAAAGCGTGGGCCATTTCATTGCTTTTACCGCCTGAATAGCAGCGTCCGGATTGGTTCCTTTGGAATCATTATAAAACCGGACTCCCCGTTTTTGCGTCACATATTCAATGCGGTGCTCCACCGCCTCAAAGCGAATTAGCGCGGCGCGTATCTGTTCTATGGATACTCCAAAGCTAATAGCCATAGCAGCGGCAGCCATTACATTTTCATAATTATGTACCCCAAAGATATTTAATTCCTCTGTCCGGCACACCAGCTGCTTTTTCTGTTCGTCGGCGTAAAAGATATCTTCCCCTTCCAGATAAATGCCCTGCACAAGCGGCCGGACGCTGGAGAAATATACCACATGGGGCAAAAGCCCCTCTCCAAATTCCCGCAGTACTTCATCCTCATAATTAAGTACACACGTCTGGGAGGCTGACTGCCGGGATGCAATGGCCTTCTTGGCATTTATGTAATTTTCCATGGTATGATGACGGTTCAGGTGATCCGGCGTAATATTCAAAATTGCCGAAACCTCCGGGCAGAAGCGGCGCACCGTCTCCAGTTGAAAGCTGCTTAGCTCCGCCACGATGATACTGTCCTCAGTAGTATCCCCTGCAATTTGCGTATAAGGAATCCCTATATTTCCCACCACACGCACATCCTGATACGCCTGCTTCATAATCTCTCCCAGCAAAGCGGTGGTGGTAGTTTTCCCATTCGTACCGGTGACTGCCAATACTCGGCCTTTTCCAAATACGTAAGCCAGCTCAATTTCTCCCCAAATCTGAATCCCCTGTTCTTTTAATTTTTCAACCTCTAAGAGGTCTAAAGGCACCCCCGGGCTTAGAACGGCAATGTCCACGCCTTCTATCGCTTCCTGAGGCAATTCCCCTGCATAAACAGGTATTTTACCTAATCGTGGATATGTCTCCCGAAATCTTTTCACATCCAGATTTGGATTTCCGTCATATAAAATCACATCTAAATTTTGTTCCAACAAAAGCCCGCAGGCGGCAATTCCGCTAATTCCGGCTCCAAAAACAAGAAATCTCTTCCCGTCCATGACTTCTCCTTTCAAACTCCCATCAATGCCACCAGGCAAAAAATTGCAGTGGTAATGGAAAATACTGCCACCACCCTGGTCTCGGACCAGCCTCCTAATTCAAAATGATGGTGAATCGGCGCCATACGGAAGATACGCTTTCCGCCTGTTTTTTTAAAGTAAGTCACCTGTATCATAACAGACAACAGTTCCACCCAATAGATAATTCCCGCAATCAAAATGAAAATAGGCATCTGCATCATGTAGGCTGTGGAAGCCACAAAGCCTCCCAAAGCCAAAGATCCTGTATCTCCCATAAAAACACTGGCAGGATACACATTAAACAGCAAAAAGCCCAACAGCGCTCCTACTACGGCGCAAGTAATCGGTTCCAGGCCGCTTCCGGTTCCAATCGCCACCACAGTAAAAAAAGTGGCGATCAAAACAGTCACACTAGAAGCCAGCCCGTCTACCCCGTCGGTGAAATTGGCGCCGTTTACCGTTCCAACTACAGCCAGAAACATGACAGGAACCGTTAAAATTCCTAAATCTAAATAGAGACCGTCTGCAAATCCTCCGGTAAAGGGAATCAGCATTTTTAAGGATACATCGGTAAATCTATATACATAAAATATGAAAATTCCCGTTACCAAAATCTGGCAAAGCATTTTCTGCCAAGCTAAAAGCCCGTCAGAACGTCTTAGAACCACCTTCAGATAATCATCCAAAAATCCAATCACACCGTATCCAATGGTTACAAACAAAACCGGAATAATTTTGGGATAATCCTTAAGATAAAAAACGGAAGTCAGGATAATGCCCGCCAAAATCATCAGGCCCCCCATCGTGGGCGTACCGTTCTTTTTCAAATGGGATTCCAGTTCTTTTCGTTCCGTCTGCCCCACCTTCAGCCTCCGTAAAAACGGAATCACCACAGGCCCAAGCAATGCTGTAACCGCAAAAGCAGCCAATACCGGAATGACTATTTTCTCTGCCATAATTTGCACCTCTTTATTCATTTGCTTCTAATTTTTTCAAGTATAAAACTTTTTCTATCGTTATGCAAGACAGGACTTTTGTGCTTTAGTCTCTTTTCGCCTCATTACTCCTGAATTTGACTTTTTTCTTCTTCTTTTTCCTCCAAAACAGCTTCCCGCTCTATGCCAAGATATGGAAGAATGTTGGAAAAAATCTCCTGCACCACCGGAGCCGCGATGGTTCCCCCATAGTAAACTCCCTGAGGATTATTGATAATCACAAGGGCCAGTACCTGGGGATCTTCGGCGGGAGAAAACCCGATAAAGGATGAAATATACCGGTGAGCGCTTCTTGGCAATGTCTGAGAAGTAGCTGTTTTGCCTCCGATGGAAAATCCTTCGATGTATGCATTCTTGCCGGACCCTTCTGAAACTACTTTTTCCAGCAGGGAACGCAGCGTCTGGGAGGTTTCTGCACTTACAACGTCTTTTTGGGTGTCGTATTCCAGTTCCTTAATAAGAGTTCCCTGATTATCTCGAATAGATACGCCAAAATGGGGCGTCACGCGATTGCCGCCATTAATTAAGGAAGAAACGGTGGTTGCAAGCTGTATGGGCGTAATCTGGAAGGATTGGCCAAAGGATACGGTAGCTAACTCCACCTGCCCCATATTTTCCTTTTTGTGCATAATCGTAGCCGCTTCTCCCGGAAGGTCAATATGGGTCTTAGACAGCAGCCCAAACTGTTCAAAATAATGGTACATGGAATCAACGCCCAGACGAAGCCCCAACTCAATAAACACCGGATTGCAGGAATTCATAATGCCCTGAGAAAAATCCTCCGCCCCATGCCCCGCCACTTTGTGGCACCGGATGCGGCGGTCTTCCACCATCTTGTATCCGGGACAGAAGAAATGATCGCTCAATGACACTACTTCCTGCTCCATGGCTGCGGAAGCCGTTATGATTTTAAAGGTAGAGCCTGGCTCATAAGTATCGTTGATACACTGATTCCGCCACATTTGATTTAAAAGCTCCTGTTTTTTTTCTTCTGTCATCCCTTCCGCCGCAGTTTCCTCTGACGGTTCTCCTTCTTGCTGTTCTTCTGTCCCCTCTAGCGTCTCATTCTCCACATTCTGCAGTGTAAAGGGATCATTTAAATTGAATTCCGGCACATTTACCATTGCCATAATCTCCCCGTTCTGAGGATTCATTACGATGACCGAAACACTGTCGGCTTCTTTGGATTCCAAAACCTTCAAGGCTGCCTGTTGGGCGTACATCTGTATATTATAATCCAGACTGATGTGAAGGTTATAGCCGTCTACCGGCTCCGCCCGGCGTTCCCCGGCGTTTTCAATTTCCACACCCCTGGCGTCTGTCAATGTTAGTATTTTTCCATTAATGCCTTTCAGATATTCTTCATACTTCACTTCCAATCCGATAATTCCCTGATTGTCTCCTCCGGTGAATCCTAATACCTTGGAAGCAAGGGAATCGTAAGGATAATATCTTTTATAATCTTCGTCCACCTTAACCCCAGCCAAATGATAAGAACGAATTTTGTCCCCGGTTTCTTTATCCACATTGGATTTTACCCGTTCAATGGCGCTCACTTTCTCCACCCGCTTACGCACCGTCTCCTCTGACAGTCCCAGTTCTTTGCAGAGCACCTGAATCACTTTCTCTTTGTCTTCCAGTTGGCTATGTATCACGGAAATCGTACATACGGTACGGTTCGTAGCCAAAACCGTTCCGCTGGCGTCTATGATCTTCCCTCGGGCCGCTTTGATATCCCGTTCCCGTTCATGGAGGTTTTCCGCTTTCTGTCCATAATACTCAGAGCAAAAGACCATTAAATATACCAGTCTTCCTCCCAGCAACAGGGAAACTGCGCAGATTGCCACGAAAATAAGCATGATTTTTTTACGGTTAAATGTTTTGTTACGCTGCATTGGGCCGAATCTCCACATAAGCAATTACTATAGTTTATTATGCTTGGTGTGGGGTTATTACTGGAAGCGTTATTATTTGGATCAGGGACGGGATTCTAGAGAGCACCTCTGTACAACCAGAACAAAATTTGGATCAGGGACGGCAATTCAGGCGGCCCTTCCTCACGCTAACCAGGGCAACGCTACAGGGGACTAACTGCTAACTGCGACTAAGGAATTCAGGAAAGCCTTCTTTCCTAAGTCTCCGTAAGCAGTGGATTCCCCTTTCGCTAAAAGCGCCCTGAAGTGTTTGCTTAGAGGAAGGGCCGCCTGAATTGCCTGGTTATGGAAATTTGAACTGTTTTGGATTGTGTTAAGGGGGCTTTGCTCCTTGTGATATTCGTTTCTTTTTATCCAAAGGGGTCGCCTTCGGGCTGGGTTCCGTCTTCTGGGGGAACGCCGCCGTCTTGGGGAGTATCGCCGTCTTCTGGAGGCGGGGAGGCATCTCCTTCGGGCTGGTCGCCTTCTGGAGGTTGAGCCCCTTCGGGGGGTTGGTCCCCCTCGGGGGCGGCTCCTTCTGGGGGTTGATCATCCTCGGGGAGTGCTCCTTCCTGAGGCTGGTCCCCTTCGGGGGCGGCCCCTTCTTGGGGTTGGCCGCCCTCGGGGGATTGGGCATCCTGGTCTTCTATGGGTTCATCGGGGAAAATATTCAAATAGGGAAACATCTCTGTCATGATTTCTCTGGCCAAGTTGGTTGCCATGCTGCTTTGCGCCTGATTTTCCAGGTTTGGTTCGTTGATAACCACATAGATTAGTACTTGCGGGTTTTCTGCGGGAGCAAAACCGATATAAGATACCAGGAACTTTTTGTCCTCCCTGGGATGCTTTTGCGCCGTCCCTGTCTTGCCTCCCATGGAATAGCCTAAAACTTTGGCGCTCTTGGCTGTTCCTGCAGCTACGGTATTTACCATATACTTGCGCACCGTGTCGCTGGTCTGGCCGGAAATCGTCTGTTTTAAAAGTACCGGCTCTATCGTCTGAACGGTTCCTCCCTTCTCATCTACGATTCGTTTTACCAGATGGGGCTGGTAATAATAACCGCCGTTGATTACCGACGACACGGCAGAAGCGACTTGTATCATCGTAGCATTGTAGTTCTGTCCGAAGGCATTTGTAGCAAGGGTGGTATTCCCCATGTTATCTGCCGTATAAATCAAAGTATCGGTCCGCGCTTCCCCTGGTAAATCAATTCCTGTGCGCAGCCCGATGTTAAAAATATTCTGGTATTTGCAGAAATCTTCTGCACCGATTTGAAATCCGATGGCCATTAAGGCATCATTGCAGGAATCCATAATCGCTTTCTCCAGCGTCTCGGTTCCATGACCGCTTTCATTGGAACATGCCACATAGTCCGGGCCGATTTGTTCGCCGCCGTCGCATTCGTAGGTTTCATTTCCGGTAAGCTTTCCCGCATCCAGACCGCCGGCTACGGTCAACGTTTTTACGGTGGATCCTGGTTCATAGGTAAATGTGGTACAGAAATTCTGCCATAATGCGTTCAGCATATCCAGTTTGGCGTCTTCTGTCATTTCCGCTACTTCTTGTTCTGTATAATTCTTATAATCCAAACAAAATGCTTTGAGAATTTCTTCATCCCAGGGATTGTTGAGATCATAGCTTGTGCTGTCTGCCATTGCAATAATCTCTCCATTATTGGGATTCATTACCACCACCGCTGTGTTGGCGCTTCCCGGCCCTTCCGTCTCTTCGTCTCGGTGTGCTTCATTGAACTCCATGATTTTACGTTCTACAATCCCCTGAACATTCATATCCAGAGAAGTAACAAGGCTGTTGCCATTTACCGCCTCTTCAATGGTACGTTCCAGGTCGCTGTCAGAATTCAAATAACCATATTGCCTGCCGTTAATGCCGTTTAAGGTATCGTTGTAATAATCCTCCAGACCGCCGATTCCCACATTACCGGAAGTAGTAAATCCCAGAGCTTTACAGGCCAACGTATGAAACGGATATTTACGGATATATTCCTTTTCAAACCAGACCCCTTTTACATTAGGATTTACCAGCTTCCCCTTATTCTTTCCCTCTGTATAGACTTCTTCCTGAAGTTGGATAAAGGGTTGTATTTCATCATAGGGAAGCTTTTTTAACAGAACATAATACTGGGAGTCTGCCTTCTCCTGCAAAACCTTCCGGACCTCTTCCTCTGTCACATCTTTAAAGCATGTAAGAATCGCTTGTACGGTAGGCTCTATGTATTTTTTATCTTCATGGATCAGCTTGCAGTCCAAAATCACATTGTACACGTCTTCGCTAGTGGCCAGCACCGTTCCTTTCGCATCCAGGATGTCCCCCCGCCGAAAGGGAATCGTCTCGCTGTCGTATCCCCTTTGATTTAACACAATCCTTTCATACTTCGCCCCACTGGTGTGCTGAATATACATCAACCGCACCGCGAGACCTGCCAGCATCAAAAAAATAAGGAAAAACATTACAATCAATTTTTTCTGCATGTATTTGGAAAACTTAACACTGGTTCGTTTCTTTTTCTTAACCGCCACCTTATACTACCCTTCTTTATTTTTCTGGAATATCCTGATACTGATTCATATAGTCCTCATTGTCCACATTGTAGTATATAATCTGATCTTTTGTAGGATAAATCATTCCCATATCGTTCAGGGCCTTGTTTCTGACCTCGTCCATATTCACAGACGTCTCAAGACGTCTGATTGCGGCGTCATTGTCCGTTCTTAAATCCAGTATTTTGCTTTCCAAAACGGCTGTATTCTTTGTTCTCTCCGTAATATCCGACTGCAGCTGTACATACAACATACAAACGCCTACTGTCATCATTACCGCCATGGTTAAAAATAATACATATCCCGGACCCATCTGCATGGCCCGCTGGCGGTTTGCCCGGGCCGCCCGATTCGCCCTTCTTTCTTTTTCCCTCCGTTCTTTCTCTTCTCGTTCTCTTGGCATACGTTCCGGCAGTGTCTCTAACTTACGTACCGTATTCCCCTCTACGTACGCCCTGTTTTTATCGGTATATGGCCGCTTTGCCTGTTGCCTGTTGTATGATGTCTTCGCATGCTGTCTGCTCATTCCTATCTCCTTCTTCCTAATATCCCGATCTCTCTGCTTTACTTACACCCGTTCAAATACTCGAAGCTTTGCGCTTTTTGCCCTGGGATTTTCTTTTATCTCTTGTATACTTGGCAACACTGGCTTGCGTGTGATCACCCTCCCCTTGGATACTGCATTGCATGTGCATACGGGAAAATTCGGCGGACAAATACAGGGATTCTCGTTCTTACGAAAACTGTTTTTTACAATCCTGTCCTCCAGGGAATGAAACGTAATAATACAGATTCTTCCCCCTGGATGCAGCAACGTAATCATCTCATCCAAAGAATCCTTTAAAACCTCCAATTCCCGGTTCAGCTCAATCCGTATAGCCTGAAAGGTTCGTTTGGCCGGATGCTTGTCCTTTAACCGCACCTTTGCCGGAATGGCTGCCTTTATCACTTCCGTCAATTCCCCCGCCGTCTCAATGGGCCTGTTCTGGCGGGCCTTTACAATATGCTTTGCAATATTTTTTGCAAATTTGTCCTCCCCATAATCCCGAATCATGGCAAACAGTTCTGCTTCACTGTATGAATTTACCACGTCTCGGGCCGTCTTCTCTTGTCTTTTATCCATCCGCATATCCAAAGGCGCTTCCGGCGTCCGGTAGGTAAATCCCCGTCCGGGATCGTCCAGCTGATAAGAGGATACCCCCAAATCCAGGACAATGCCATCCACTCCTTCCACCCCTTTTAGAAGCAGCGCTTCTGTCATCTGGGCATAATTACTGCGGATAATCGTCACTTGTGCTCCAAACTTTTCCAGGCGTTTGCCTGCTGCGGCAATCGCAGCGCCGTCCTGATCAATCCCGAAAAACCGACCTTCCCTGTCTAACCGGCTGCACACGGCATAGGCATGTCCGCCTCCTCCAAGAGTTCCGTCTACATACACTCCTTTTGGGTTGATGTTCAGATATGTAATTGTCTCTTCCAACAACACGGATGTATGTTTAAATTCCATGGTTCCCTCTTTGTATCGCATTGCAAAAGAACTTCTCCTACACGTTATATAACGATTCCCAGTTCCGCCATATGCTCTGCAATCTCTTCTACGTCATCGTATTCATTGGTCTCGCTCCAGCGTTCTTTATCCCATATTTCAACACGGTTCACAACACCGGCCAGCACGACCTCTTTTTCCAGTCCGGCATACTCCCGTAAAACCGCTGGAAGCAAAATTCTTCCCTGCTTGTCCACCTCACATATGGCAGCACCGGCAAAAAAGAAACGGGCAAATTTTCTTGCCTCCTTGGAGAATTGTGATACGCTGCGGAAGTTTTCTTCAATGGTTTTCCATTCCTCAGAAGGGTACACAAACAAGCATTTATCAAGCCCTTTTGTCACAACAAATTCTTCGCCCAAAGGCTCTCTGAATTTTGACGGAACTATCAATCTGCCCTTCGTATCAATTGTGTGGTTGTATTCTCCCATGAACATATGAATCACCTTCTGACGGACGGCAGTTCAAGCAAACCACTTTTCCTCCACTTTGAACCCTTTCTAACCACTTTCCTCCACTCATAGTCCTATTCTAAATCAAAACAAGGAAAAAAGCAAGAAAAAAGTTGCCCGGAGTATTGTTTTGAAAAAATAATATACAAGATATGGAAACGCATCTTTCTTGTAACTACCATATCCTGTAACCATTTTCCCCTAAAGGCATCCCACCCGGAAAAAGTTCTGGTAATTTATGGAAACACATGGATTTCCCATTCATATGGAAAGCGGCAGCAAAGAAACCCCTTTCTTCACCGCCGCTTTTTTTATCCAATCGTATTTTTTAGGTCGCGGAACACTCCGCGCCGTTCTCATTCGGAATGTAAAGCGCAATCAGCCGGTCTAACTCCACGCTAAGATCCTAACAAAGCGCTTAGTCATATCCATCGCCAATGGCCTTATCCAGTTTCTTACGGGCTGCTTCAATCTTTCTCTGAAGTTCTTCCCTCTGAAGTTCTTCCTTCTGAAGTTTTTCCATTTGTTTCATCCTTCATCTCCTTATGGCTCTTCTGTTGTCCCTTATCAGGTTCCATATTCCTTTCCTATTATGTACTAAGCCCGTCTACCTACCCAGGCAGTATCTGCCAGGTGAGGAAATGTTTTCCCATAGTTCCAAATTGTAAAATCTCCTAAAATTCCATGTCTCTATTTTACTATTATTAACTGCAAAAATCAAACAAAATACAGCTAGTTTTTACACGATCATTCGACACATTTCGCTTGCATCTTCCTTTTTTCATTGTTTTTTTCCAAAAATAAGCCACTATATTTTGTTATCCAGAAAAATTCTCCAACAAAATATAGTGGCCTTTATCTTCTAAAAGTTTCCTTTTATCATTTATCTCTTACGCTGCAGCCAGTCTCTTTTCCTGTCTGCGGAACAACTGGATGATCGCCTCTACCACCTGGTGGCACAAGGCTACAATCAACCTGCAGTCTTTCTCTACCGTGGACTTCCACTGTAAATACATGTCGTGAGCTTCCCGGATAAACGCGCAAATCGCTTCCGGCGTTTCTAGCTTCTCCACTCTGGCTTTATTTCGTCTGGCCTCTCCGCTGTTGATATATTCCCTTAAGCTTCTCTTAAGCTGCTCCTCATATTTGCAGTGATCCTTCAGCGTCCCGGAATAATTGGGATTATGGGGAAATGTAAAATAATCTGCCACGTAGTGGATCACCTGGCCAAGATCCCGGAAATAAACCCGCATGTTAGGGTTTTGTTCCCCGTCGGATAACCGGCGAATTTCCTGCTCCACCATGGCAAAAGTACCTGTCATCTCATGCTTTGTAGTCAAAAAAGAAGGTTTACAGTCCGGCAATATGCTCCCTAAGTAAAAAGCTTTTTTATGTTTGATTAACTCCTGTTCGTCTAAACTTTCTACTATGTATTTCGCCAGTGAAATATGTGATTTTTTTCTCATTGCATCCTCCATGGAATCTCATTTTGAGAGTCATTCTTAATTCCCGACATTCTCATTCTACTTCTTTTCCTGGAAAATAGCAAGTGAAATCTGTGAATTTTCTGTGCCTTTCTGGCAAGCGTTCTCTTTTTGTCTTTACAAACATAAACGTTAGAGTCCCCACCTTTTAATTGCAGCCATCTATCCCACAGGACATCCCCTGAACGGAAGTGTTCTGTCCTTCCTTCAGAATCTGAACCATTTCTTCCTTGGTATAATGCTCTATGGAAATCGGTTTTCCTTCTATATAAATAGTGGGAACACCGGTTACTTTTAACACCTCTCCGGAATAATCCGCCGCTTCTTTTTCCTGTTGGCGATACCTGCCCTCCTCCAATGCCTGGCGGTATGCTAATTGATCCAATCCGGCTTCTTTTGCAATCTCACACAATACATCCAGATCCCCAATATCCTGCTCTTTTTCAAAATAAGCCCGGTATACAAGATCGGAATACTTCGCTTCCAGCCCCATCTCTTTGGCAAAAAACAGTCCCTCAAAAGCCAGGCGGGTATAAGGACGGGGGCAAACTGCCGGAGGCATCTTCATGGAAAGGCCCAGGGCTTTTGCCGGCTCCACTAAAATCTGATAATGTTTTTTCCGTTCCTCATCGTGGCAAACGTCTACCCGTTCTCTCGGCTCTCTCGTTAATTCAAAGGGCTGAATCTGAATGGAAGCCTGAATTCCCGTTTCCTTCAACGCCTCGTCTAAGGCTGTCTTTGCCACCAGGCAATAAGGGCAAACGTAATCTGTCACAAATAAAATATTCATCATAAGCTCAACCACCTTTCATTTTTTTCATTATAATCCAAACTTCCTGCTATATCTACCAAATCTTTCAGATTTCCCCTATCCCTAAATCAGGCAACAGGAATCATCCTGTTGCCTGACTGCAAAACTGTTATTTGCATTGGCACTCAAAACGCGCGCATTCTGTATCCCCGCAGTGGCAGGCATGGGAGCCTGCAATGTTAATGGATTCCGCCGTACATTTACAGCTATCGTTGTAAACGCAGTCTTTGGCTTCACAATCCACTTCAATATTTCTGCTGGGATGAGACATGGCATTTCTCATGCTGCCTTCCGTCCGCTCCCGGAAGCTGGCGCAACAAGTCCCGGAGGGTTCTTTGGCATTTTTGCCTTCCACCATAATATCACCCTTACAGCAATACTGGTCTTCATTGTACATGCAGGTTTGTGCAGAACATTTTAATTGAGTCATAGGATCAACAACTCCTTTCATCGTTTTCCGTTGATAGTATGGCCCTGTTTTTATTTTTTATACAAAGATTTAGGAATCCTGCTGACAAACGCTGCGTATTTCTTTTTTACGTATTTCTTTTGAAATTTCTTCTATAAAATCAGAAAGCTTCTTGGCTCCTTCATCTCCCAGATACCGGCTTCTGACAGATACCGTCTGATCCTCTTCCTCTTTTTGTCCCACGACCAACATATAAGGCACTTTATTCAAACGACTTTCCCGAATCTTATAACCGATTTTTTCAGACCGGAAATCCGCCGTGGCCAAAATGCCCTGTTCTTTCAATTCTGATAAAACCTGATTTGCATATTCGTTATACTTATCAGAAATAGGAAGCACCCGAACTTGTTCCGGGCAAAGCCATGTGGGGAAGTTGCCTGCATATTTTTCAATCAGCCATGCTAACGTGCGTTCATAACAGCCCATACTGGTTCTGTGAATGATATAAGGACGCTGCTTCTCTCCGTTCTGGTCAATGAAATACATGTCAAACTGCTCCGCTAACACCGCATCCCATTGAATCGTAATCATGGTATCTTCTTTTCCATAGACATTTCTTGCCTGAATATCTACCTTGGGGCCATAGAAAGCAGCTTCTCCATCGGCCTCATAGAAAGGAATTTCCAATTCCGTGAGAATCGTTCTGATACTGTTTTGCGTCTCTTCCCATACGGCAGCATCCCCAATATATTTTTCTTTATTATTGGGATCCCACTTGGACAGGCGATAGGTTACATCCTCCTCCACTCCCAACGTGGTAAGGCACTTTTTGGCCAGAGCCAGACATCCTTTGAATTCCTCCACCATCTGATCCGGCCTTACAATCAAATGGCCCTCTGAGATTGTAAACTGCCGTACTCTGGTAAGTCCGTGCATTTCCCCGGAATCCTCGTTACGAAACAGGGTAGACGTCTCTCCATAGCGCAGGGGAAGATCTCGGTAAGATTTCTGACTGGCTTTGTACACATAATACTGGAAGGGGCAAGTCATAGGACGCAGGGCAAAGACTTCTTTATCCGTCTCTTCATCGCCTAAAATAAACATGCCGTCGGTATAATGATCCCAATGACCGGAAATTTTATACAGGTCGCTTTTGGCCATCAAGGGCGTCTTAGTCCTCACATAACCCCATTTTTCCTCTTCATCCTCAATCCAGCGCTGCATCGTCTGAATCATCTTGGCTCCCTTAGGCATGAGTAAGGGAAGGCCCTGGCCAATCACATCCACCGTTGTAAACAGCTCCATTTCCCGTCCCAGCTTGTTATGATCCCGCTTCTTAATATCCTCCAAATGCTCCAAATACACATTCAATTCTTCCTTCTTCCCAAAGGCCGTACCATAGATTCGCTGGAGCTGGGCTTTATTAGAATCTCCTCTCCAATAGGCCATGGAGGAGGAAATCAATTTATATGCCTTAATCGTCTTCGTGCTCATCAAATGAGGGCCTGCGCATAAATCCACAAATTCCCCTTGGCGGTAAAAAGAAATCTCCGCATCCTCCGGCAGATCCTGAATCAGCTCCACCTTATAGGGCTCTCCTTTTTCTTCCATAAAAGCAATCGCTTCGTCTCTGGATAAGGTAAACCGCTCCAGCTTCGCTCCCTCTTTGATTACTTTCTTCATTTCCTTTTCCAGATTGTCAAGATCCTCTCTGGAAAAAGGTTCCGTCTCAAAATCATAGTAAAATCCTGTATCAATGGAAGGCCCTATGGCAAGCTTTGCTTCCGGGCGCAGCCGTTTTACCGCCTCCGCCAGCACATGGGAGGTGGTATGGCGAAGAGCCGCCAATCCCTTCTCGTCATTGGCTGTCAAAATGCTCAAGGCGCAGTCTCCTTCCACCATGGTGCGCAAATCCTTTACTTCTCCATCTATTTCTCCGGCTGTCGCAGCCCGGGCCAGCCCATCACTGATGTCCTTTGCAATCTCATAAACAGACATTGCCCTTTCATATTCCTTTACAGAACCGTCTTTTAACGTAATCTTCATAGCAATCACTCCTTCGAATTAAAGTTGTCGGTCAAATGCTTCTACACCATTTGGCGCTTCACAGTAACAAGATCGTTTAAAAAAACAATGGAAAGTTCACGGAGCGTACTTTCTATTGTTCCAAATAAAAAGGCACCCCATAAGGAATGCCAGAAAATCATATATTACACATCCCTTACGCTCTGCCAAGGGACGAGTATCTTACAGCAGTTCAATCTCTGCTATGTCTGTTACCCGCGGTTCCACCCTGCTTGTTATTGAAACAACCGTTCAAAACCACTCATTGGATGATAACGGAATCACCGGGCCGGATTAGGGCCACTCAAAGATGGTCTTCAACTGCTTCCCAAAAAACTGCTTGCAGCGCCGGGACAGAAATCACCGGGCAGTTCTCTCTGATTTGTTCCACAGTCTACTCTTCTCGTCAACGTGTTATCTGATCTATGCTGTATTATAATCTTATTCTTTTGATTTGTAAAGTAAAATCTGTTATCTGCCGCAGCACTTTTTGTATTTCTTACCGCTGCCGCAGGGACAGGGATCATTGGGGTAAACCTTTGCTTCCTTCACCACCGTACCGGATTTCTTCTGTTCTAGGTATAGCTCCTTACGCTTGTCCGCATCAAAAATAGTCTCCCACTGGGGCAGTTCATACAACCAGTCTGCCTTAGCGTCCACCATATTCTTATACAGCTTTTCCTTGTCAAAAGCAAGGCTCACCCGGGTGTCTTCTTCCATTTCTTCAATGGGGTTAGGAGTAACCAGGCTGTCGTTGATTCCGTCTAAAAATCCCGTCATGGCCATAATATCCAGTTCAAACCGTTCCGCCAGCTCCTTTACCGTGCCTTCTACCGCTTCGTCGGGCTGCTCCAACAGCTTCTCATAAACGCCCTTTTCCAACAGGAAATACCGCTGCCAGAACTTCTGCAGCTCCCCTTTATCTGTTTTCTCATTATATGCAATCCCACGCCATTGTTCTAATAGTGCCATATTCTATCCCATCCTTCATTCTTCTTTGGACGCACATTTTTAAGTGCCTATCCAGTATAACCCATCTGGATGGTTTTTTCAACAGAAATGATAAAAAAGTCAAGATTCCAAAAATTTTGTAATTCCTTCTGCAATGCCCTGTGCAATTTTCTGCTGGTACTCCTCATCTAGCAAAAGCTCCCGTTCCCTGGAGGAAGTAATAAATCCCGTCTCAATCAGGCAAGCCGGCATCGTAGTATGATCCAGTACAAAGAGATCGCTGTTTTTAGAAATTCCTTTATCCTTTGCACCTGTTTTAGACAACAGGCTGTCCCATATGTACTCAGCCAAATCCTCGCTTCCGGAAGTCTTGCTGGAATAAATTTCCATCCCTTCTGTTACCGTATCATTCTCCAGGGCATTTTGATGGATACTGACAAACAAATCCCCCTGATTCTCTTGAGCTATCTGCACCCGTTCTTTTAATACCACCCGCTCATCCTCATCCCGGGTCATAATCACCTGATATCCTTGTCCCACAAGGATCTGTTCCAACTTTTTGGTAATAGCCAGATTGACGTCCTTTTCATAGACCTCTCCCCACAAGGTACCCGGATCTTTGCCTCCATGGCCTGGATCCAAAATAATACAGGGCTTTTGATCTTCTTGATTGTCTTTGCTCTCCTGGGACAAAAGCTTCATCGTTCCTCCTGCCGCTGATCTGGCCGCATATTGCTGGGGCTTTGCCGTCTCTTGACGGGGATGGCTGCCGCCGGCAATTCCCTTAATCCCCAGGGCTACTGCAAATAAAGCTACTGCAAAAGAAAGGCACCTGATGATAATCTGATTCCTCCGTCTCCGCCTTAGAAGCTCCCGCCGCCTCTGACGGACCAAACGCTGCCGTCTTAGTTCCCTCTCGTTTTCTCTTTCTGATTCCCAAAAATTCCGTCCTGTCTTTTGCAAATAAAAACACCTCCATGTCCTGATGCTCCCATCTTAACAAAAAGGTGTTACAAAGTATTCCTAAAAGTATCTGAAAAATGTAAAAATAACATGAAGATTCTTTTTCAGTCTCCTTTGCCTTCCGGCGGGGTAATTCGTCGAAATACCCGCCTTAAGGGCCTATACAATACCATCATCAAAATAAAATTTGCCCCGCCGTGAAGAAGATCCCAGGGAATTCCTGCAATCCACCAGGCAAACGCAGTAGACGGGCCGCCAAAAAGCAAATAGGCAAAGGAACACAAGCCTCCGTACATCACGCCAAACACCGCGGAAAAAATACTCCAAAACCATACGCTGTCAATGTTTCGCAGCAAAAGCGCCATAAGGGCAAGCAAGGGCCAAAGATACAGATACATCACAGTCCACAAGCCGATTCCCCAGATTCCACACTCCAAAAGCACAAACACAATCACAGCATAAAGCGTCTTTTTTCCAAACTGCAGGGTATAAAGAATTACCAAAAGCGTAACAATCTCCACATTGGGCGCCGCCGAAAGAGCCATTTTTCCTGCCTCTAAAGTAGCCACCATCATGCCCATCAGCGCCACGTCCCATGCGGTTTCTTTCGGCCCTCTTTTCCTCCCCTTCTCCATATCACTCACTTTCCTGCCTCATATTTAATTTCGAAAGCATCCTTGTCATATACCGGCTGCTCCTCTATGGCGTAATTGCAGTACTCGCCGTTGACATAAAAGGCCCAATATGCCTGATCTCTTTCATATACTGCCTCTAATCCGTTCACCGCCCTTACATACATACCGTAATCTCCCTCTTCTCCTTCCACAACAAGCCCCTCTATCTCGTTTAAAGCCTGCCCCAGATAAGATGCGTCTGTTTCCAGTTCGTAGCTTTTCTTTTTTCCCTGATCGTCCACCACTGTCACGGTAATCTCTTTGCCGCCTGAGGCTGCTTTGGGCTTAAACAGCCCATATAATATCAGCGCCGCCGCAACAAAAATGATCAAAACTGCGGCTGCCGCCAGAATCACTTTTCTGTTTTTCTTCGTTTCCATTCTTTTTTCATCCTTTCGCTGCCTGAATCTATTGCTGATCCACGATTTTTTTCAATTCTTCTGCTTCCTTCAACAAATACCCCTTGCTTGTCCGTTCCAAAATGCCCTGCTCCACCAACCGATGTAACACCCGGTGAAGATGACGGTAACTAATTCCCATAAGTTCTGATACCTCCCGCAAATTTTCACGAAAATAAAATGGTTTGCCCGGCTCTTCCTTCCGGCAAAACTTCGACCAGATATAGCCTGCCACATTTCGCCGAGAAGAATTCAGAACATTCATAGGCTGACAATTTCCAAGCTGTAAAAATCTCTGTTGAAGGCACCGGATATAAAAATGCAAAAACTTCACGTCTTCCATTAAAATACCTTTCACCGGAGTTACATGCAGGGCAAGACCCATGACGTTCGTCAATGTCTCTGTATAAAAATGATTGCCTTCGTCTTCCGGCATATTTGACAGAATATATTCCCCAAATAACTCCCGGTTGTCGTAATAATCCAGTAACAACTGACGTCCATTGCTCAAGATCGTATAGACCTTCACCTTTCCTTTCAACAAAATGCAGATCTCCTGCCGCCTTACGGCGTTTCCAAACACCTGTTCCCGCTTTCCAGCCCGAAATATGCTGAAATAATTCTGGTATGCTTCTAAAAAAGAAAAGCATTCCTCCATACGGTATTCATTTAGGATGGATTGAATTTCTTCTCTGTTCTTTGTATATTCCACACGCTTCTCCCCTTTTGAGAAAATCTGCCAGTTTCGGCTGGGTTTCAAATGTGAAACTTGCAGAAACATTTAAAAGAAACAAAAAAACAACCGGAAAATGGCATTTCTTATCATACCATTTTCCGGCTGCCAATACAATGGCTGCTTTCATTTCTTAATATTTATACTCTGGTTCCTTCAAATTCAAAGCTTCCCATAGCATTGGAGGAATTCCCTTTTAACCTTCCGTCCGCCTGCAGCGCGCCGTCCATTGTAAATTCCATTTCCCCAATGGGAATCTTTATGGTAAATTGAAACGAAAAATGATCTCCATCCACTTTTCCTTCCCTGATCTGAGCCTTATTTCCGTTTCCTCCATCGGTAATAGTTCCTGTCAGCACTCCGCCGTCCACTTCATATTCATGAAGAGAATTTTGATCCCCCATGTAAGTATGTACCACAATATTCCATGCTCCTTGAATTCCTGCCATTTTTATATCCTCCTTTTTCTTATTTCTTAATAACTAGCGACCGCTTCTTTCGTTTCCTTCGTTCTTATACTGCCCGTATTTCGTTCCTTCATCTTCAATGATGGCGTCTACTCCCGCCACGGTGGAAAACATTACTGCAGAGCCGCAAAGAAGCCCTCCGTCTTTTCCAAGGCTGTCTATCGTGTCTCGCACTGCCTGGCGAATTACTTCCTCAGACGCCCCGGGAGCATCTGTTACCTGAGGATCCACGCCTCCTGCAAAAATCAAATCCTTGCCGTATTTTTCCTTCATATCATCCCAGTGATTCACCGGAGAAACAGAGTGCCAGCTTTCCACTCCAATCTCTATCAGATCCGGTACAATCGGCGCAATGTACCCGCAGGAATGATGCATGTAATGCATCCCCAGATTCCGGCAGGCTTCCACCATCCGCCGTTCCGGTTCCTTAAAAATTTCCCGCCAAAGCTCCGGAGACAGGAACATATTATTCTGGTTGCCCCAGTCATCGTGCATCATTACAAAATCAGCGTTCATATATTTCTTGATATAATGCATCTGTTCTATCCGATAGTCTGCATAGGCGTTGACGAACGCAATGTAATCCTCCGTTTCATATAACGCGCACAGCCCGTTCTCAAACCCCATCAACGCATTGACACGTTCGAAAGCCCCCATATTCCCTACCGTATAGCCCATCATTTCATCGCTTTTGCCCCACATGGCCTTGGTGCGGCCTCCTATCATCTCCCAATTCAAATCCTTCACGCTGGGAAATGTGACATGCTCCTTCCACTCCGAAATCTCATCAAAAAGACAAAATCCCGGCTTTACGTGAGTCATAAACTGGGGATTCTCCGGATCCAGCTCCCACTCCACCCCAAACCAATCCTTTCCGCTCATAAACAACGGCCTGTCATTGATTTCCGGCGTAATCAGCATCTGGGACGCTTTTCCTATCATTGGCACCCAGTTGGGGCATTCGTGGTCCCAGACCATCTGCATATTTTCTCGTTCTGTCATGGTGAAACCTCCTAATTATGTGGTTTATTTGAATACGTACGGCAATACAGAAGGGCCCGGATATCGAAATAAGAGCCACTTTTGCTGCAACAATAGCTTTAACTATCATTAGCATAACACGATTTCTTTGAGGTGTGAATCAGAAAAAAGCAGAAGGATTATCAACCTAAAATTGATAATCCTTCTGCTTTTCAGAAGATATTTGGTGAATTCTGCAGACCTCGCGCCTTTTATGTAATACGAATCAGTTCTTCCTCCGCCAAATTCTTTAGATGAGACAATAATTCCGCCATAGGGTTATCTGTTCGGTAGATGGCGGACATTCGAAACTGGAACGAACATTCCTCCGGAAGATCCAAATAATAAAGACCCATGCGGTCTTTGCTTTCAAAAAGCTCCGGAAATACCCCATAGCAGCCTCCCATCTCCAAGGTAGCTAAAAAAGAGCTGAAATTAGGAGCATAGAGACGTTCTTTTGCTTTGACATTCCGATAAAAGCTGTCTCCTTCCAGCTTCTTTTTCCGTTCCAGCAAAAGAATGGGCATTTCCTCCAGATCCTTTGTGGTAATCTTCTCTTTCACTACCCAGGGATGGTATAAGGACACTGTAATTTTGGCCGGACTGGTAACAAAAGGAATAATCTCCACATCTTCCCACACTTCATACTCATGAATATTGGTGATAATTAAATCGCACTTTCCCTGGCGGAGCCACTGGATCACTTCATCTATCTCACCTCCTAAAAGCTCCACCTTCAATCCCTTTTCACAGGCCTTCAGATAATTGGTTACAGGAGCTACCACCTCCTGCTTGGAAATCGCCTGAAAAAAAGCGATTCTTACCGTCCGTTTTCTGGATTCCAGATAATGTTCTATCCCTTCCTTCGCTCGTTCAAATTCCGCCTGCACCGGAAGAAACGCCTGCTGCATCCGCTGTCCGAAGGGGGTCAGCTCCACCTGCCTTGTAGTGCGTATAAACAGCGGCTCTCCTAATTCTTTCTCCATCTGAAGAATCTGTTTGTTCAGGGACTGGGGGGAAAGATACAATTCCCGGGCAGCTTTGGAAAAATTCAGCGTCTCCGCCGCCTTTAAAAAATATTCTATTTTTTGATAATTCCACTGCATCCGACTCACCAAATTTCGTCATTTTTTCATCAGTGTAGCATTTCCCATAGAGAATGTCAATTTGTCCCAGTTACAGTTTCATTTGAATCCTTTCCAGGAATATGATACTATATACAGAACTGGCTGCGCTTTTCCATCAGCGCCGTTTCCGCCATCTAAATGATTCGTTACAAAAAGGAGAATACCTATGGCTTCCAATGAAAAAAAAGAAATAATCAACGCCTCTGCGGAAAGCAAGCAGCAGCTTGCTTACCAGCAAATCAAACAGGATATTCTAAATAATACTTATCCCGAAGGAACCGTATTGGCGGAGCGGAAGCTCTGCGACATATACCACGTCAGCCGTTCTCCTATCCGAAACGCCATCCAGCAGCTCACCTATGAAGGACTGCTTCGGCTGATTCCCGGGAAAGGCGCTGCCGTAGCAGGGTTTTCCATTGAAGATATTTTGGAAGTGTACGACTTAATGGAAGTGCTGCAAATTTATGCCCTGCGCTCCTTAGCCTCCCAGATAGACGCATACTTTCTGGATTTTTTGGAAACCTCCTTAAAAAACATGAAACAAAATATTGAAAACGGCGACTTGTCCAAAGCCTGTAAATGGGATCAGCAATTTCACCGTTTTTTGATTACTTCCTCCTCCAACAAGCGCCTGGTATCCATGTATGAACAACTGGAAGTACAAAATATGCGTTTTATGGCCACAACTGCAGACGATGAATCCTTGGCCCGGCGATCCTATCAGGAACATTCAGACATCTATGAACATTTGAAAAAGCATGATATCACAGGCGCTCAAGAGAAGCTTCAAATTCATTACAAGCATACCAAGCAATATTATATTAATAAATTAATCAGCCGTATTCAGATTTAACAGAAGCTTTTATGGTATATTGTTTTGCTTATTGGAAATACTAGGAATTGGTGGTTTGCAATCACTGAATCTATAAAATGAGGTGATCGATATGGCGTCTGTCATTGCTCCTGGCGTCCAGGATAAATTTGAAACCCTGTCTATTGATCTGAAAAACATGATTCTGGAGCGCAATGTACAAATCCACACCCTTCAGGATCTCATTGATGTTCTGGAAGAAATTGTGGCAGAAGGAGAATGAAACATACAGCCGTCCGAAATGAAAACAGGTTCATTTCAGACGGCTGCCCTTCTTCAAAGAAACTCCCAGAATAAGCTTAATCCAAAAGCTCTTTCGCTTTCACATAATTAAATACAGGACCTTCCAAGCAAACATACGTCTCGTTGATCTTGCAGTGACCGCATTTTCCCACGGAACAAGACATCTTACGTTCAAAGGATACCCATATTTTTTCTTCCGGTACTCCCAGCTTCACACACTCCCTGGCCGTTAGGTTCATCATCACCGGCGGCCCCACAATCACTACATTATAATCTGAGAAGGAATCAAACGGAATCTCCTTTGCAAAAGAGGGAACAAACCCGGTTTCAAAACCCGGGGCCTGGGTATTGTCCAGGGTATAAATCGTGTGAAAGACCGATTTGAACTTCTCCAAATCTTCTTCAAACAATACACAGTCTCTGTCTTTGAAGCCTGCAACTACATGAACTGAAGAAACTTCCTCAGGATGACTGGAAAAATACTGGAGCATGCTCCGCACCGGAGCAAGACCGGTTCCTCCGGCAAATACAACCAGATCCTTTCCCTTAAAGGATTCCACCGGAAAAGCATTTCCATAAGGCCCCCGCATAAACAGCGTATCTCCCTGCTCCATGCCAAAAATTCCGTCGGTGAGACGCCCCACCTTGCGAATCGTAAATTCCACATATCCCGGCCCCTGGGCGCTGACGGAGATGGGCGCTTCCCCGATTTTAGGAATGGAAAGGACATAAAACTGTCCGTGCTCCACCTGATCGTCGCACGCTACCCGGAAGGTATATTCCGCATTTGTTTCATGAAGGATCTGCAAAATCTTATAAGGCGACGGCAATGTAATGTTATTCATCCTGATGCCCTCCTTCCTTTAAACGCTCTACTTCCTCAGAAAGCCCCTGAATCGTCTCTGAAAAATGAATGTCCTTGGGGCAGCGCATATCGCAGCGTCCGCAGCCTACGCACATATTTTCACCGCCGAATCTTCTCTTGTAATCATAGATTTTGTGCATGGTTTTAAAACGCATTTTGTCCCCGGCATTCTGACGAACGCTGTGGCCCCCTGCCATTGTGGTAAATTCTGTAAGCATACAGGAGGACCAAATACGTCTCCGCTCGCCGTCCCGGCTACCTTCCCGATAGGTAATGTCCGTCGTATCAAAACAACTGCAGGTGATACAAACCGTATTGCATCCGCCGCATCCAATACAATTATCGTCAAACTGTTTCCAGAACGGAAGGGCATGAATCTCTTTTACCATGCTTCTGCTTGGAATATCCGGCACCTGCACCTTCTTTTCATTTTCCATGATAAATTCCGGTTCAAACGCCCATTCCTTTTCTTTTCCAAATACATCCAAAAAGGCTTCATCCTTCACCTGAACAAGAAATTCACCGCCTTCTTCCTTGGGGAAGCGAAAAGCGACGCTGTAATCCTTCGCAATATTACTTCCCATAGATACACAGAAACAAGTTTCAAAGCTTTTTTCACATTCCATCAAAAAGAATTTTACTTTTTCCCGCATTCTCTGATAGAAATTATCCCCTCTGCCTCCGTTTTCCAAAAACATCTGGTCCAGCCTGCGAATCCCGTTGATATCGCAGGGCCGCACAAACAGAAGGATCTCCCGCTCGTCTAAAAGCGTACTTTCCCTGCATTCCGTATCTGTAAAATACAAAAGCGTCTGTACGATGGGATAGAACACTTCCTTTGGAGAGAAATGAGATTTCTCCCGGTGCACGATTTCAGACACCGAGGCGACTTCCCCGTAACGAATATACTGTTTTCCTTGTTTCGGGGCAAATATACGATATTTTTCCCTCAGCCCATGGAAAATCTCATCCATGCGCCCGCTTGTTATACAATAACCCATAACGCTCCTCCCCTCTATTTGTCATCCAGCAGGCTTCGTTCCATGGCCAAAAAGCCTTTGGTCAGCTTTCCCAACCCTCTGTAAAAATCGGTGGATGCATATTTGGCCACATCTGCAGTAAAGGCAGACACCCAATTAAGCAGATGCTCCTTTAAAAATTCCTGCTGCTCCTTTATAGGTGCATCCTCCTCGCAGAGAATTGCCATATAGGAAAGCAAAAGTCCCAAATGATCTTCCGGAACACGGTACAGATTTTTTCCGGGAGTTACCCCCTTAGCGGCATATTTGGCAATCACGTCCGTCCGGGATTCCTGCATCAAAAGGTGCTGCCTGCTGGTATAAACGGATTCAAATGGAAAGGCCGCCTTTCCCTGCGCCACTCCGGCGGACAAAAAAATCCGGGCATAATCCACGGCCAAATCATCTAATACCTCTCTCTGCATCCGCTCTTTCTCAGTTCCTGCTCCCTCTAAACGCCCTTTGGCGTCATGGAGCCATGCGCCTATCAAATCATACCCTTCTTTCATATCTTCAAAAGAGCATTCTTTCGGAAGCTCCATCCCAAAAAGGGCCGCCAGCAATTCCTCATCTACTTCCAGCAGATACAGTCGGCTTAGCAGACGGTACAGATCCCCCCGGGACTGCCTTAACGTATTTTCATTCATGGCCTTCTCCTTTCTGACGCATGCTTTCATACTCCTGGGGGAGATCGTCGATCCATCGGGCATTCCGTAAAATAAACCTGCCCATAGGCTGTGTGCCAGTATCCTTCAACTGGTATACATGCTCCTCTCCGGCCTCTTTGATTGCCTTTGACACCTGGCTGTCTGGATCATTGATATCTCCAAACAACAACGCTTTCCCAGAGCAGTTTCGCACACAGGCAGGTTCCTCTCCCTGCTGCCTGCGGCTGGTACAAACATCACATTTATCGGAAACCCGAAGCTCCTGATTAAAGAAAATGGCGTCATAGGGGCAGGCGCGTTTGCAGCTTTGACAACCGATGCAGGTATCCCGGTCAATCTTAATCACGCCGTCCGCCTCATCCTTATAGCAGGCTCCGGTGGGACAGACCTCTGCGCATACCGGATTCTGGCACTGCTGACACATCAACGGCAGAAAATACATCTGAAGATCCGGAAAGATTCCGGTAGGCCCCATAGTGTAAAGCTTGCTTCGGGAGGGTCCTAAGGCAATTTCATGCTCTGTCTTACAGGCTACCTGGCAGCCGCCCCGGCAGCCGATACAACGGTCTAAATCCGCCAAAATGATATATTGCTTCATTTTCTTCCCTCCTTTGTTCTGTCGGACGTCTCCCCAACTCCCATGGGCAACCAGGACTTGAAATCTTCCGGCTTCGTCCATACGCCTTCTGGCGGCCCGTCAGCCTTAGAAATTTTTACCTGGAACCCTCGCAGGGTATAAGTGCCTACCACATCATTGTAAGGAGCGGTGGATTTCGTCAGGACATTTACGTTCATCTCCTGCCATCCATGGGTTTTGGTGTCCAGAGTCTCGGGATTCCAGAACCGTTCCATAAATACAACCCCGGGATGGATCCCTTCCGTCACGCAGGCCTTCGCCGTAATCTTCCCCCGCAGCGATTCCACATATGTCCAGTCTCCATGGGAAATGCCGTAGGTTTTTGCCGTCTTGGGATTCACCCAGATCTCAGGCACCGGATACAGCTCCCTGAGAGCCGCCACATTCCGCAGCGTAGAGTGGTGATAAAAAGGTACGCGGCCATTGGTCATAACAAGAGGAAATTCTTCGTGAAGCCCGTCTTCCCTTACCGGGCTTTCCACAGGCTCCAGATAATAAGGCAGCGGGTCATACTCTTTAGAAGCAGGAGGCAATTCTTCCGCGGCAAAGGGCTGCCCCGTCAGGCTTAAATCAATCATGCTCTCCAAATACAGCTCCAGCTTCTTGGAAGGAGTATTAAATCCCTTGGGCTTTCCTGTTTTTTCATTCGTCTGTTTATAGACATAGTAGCTGCGCCATTCATCCTTAGGAAGATATTCAAAGGGAGCCTTTTGGGCAAATTCTTTCCAATCCATGCCTACCACCTTGGTAAAATGATTAAAGAATTCTTCCATGGAATCCCAGTAGGCCAGATCCTCCCCCATAAATTCCGCGTCAAAGGATTTTTGACATCCTTCATGCCCAAGCTGGGCGCATTTTTTTGCCAGTCTGGACCAGAACATGGTTTCGTCCATGGTCTCCCACAAGTGAGTCACAGCCTGCCTTGCGAATAATTTGTTACATGTCTCCACAATCATATCTGTTTCCAGCCATTCTTCTGCCGGAAGCAGGATATCTGCATAAGCAGAAAAAGAGGTGGGATACATATACATATGTACGATAAAATCCAGTTTTTCTATAGCTTCCACCCATTTTGCACTCTCCGCCACCACGCCCAGCTTATTGCCGGAACGGTCAATCCAAACCCTGGGCTGATAAGGCTTACCCGTCAATACCGCGTCCCGGATGCTGGAAGGATGTCCGGCATACCAGATGTGGAGTCCTTTATGCTCGTTGGCTCCAAGACGTTTTTTCAACTGTCCTTTAGGCAGCATCTTCGTTGCAACCGGCACAGGGTAGTTGGGCATTTTTAACACGCCGCTGGTGCGGAACCGCTGGAGCAGACTTCCGGGCCGTTCCACATTTCCCATAAGAAAATCCACAATAGCCGCCGCCATAGCCGCCTGAACGGAATTTGGCGTCTGATCGGTGGCCACGCCCAATGCAAGGCCCCCCGGCGTATACTCTGTAAAGATCTTCAGAGCTTCTTCAATCTTGGCAGGATCCAGCCAGCAGATGGTTCCTGCTTTTTCTAAGGTATAAGGCTCTACTCTCTCCCACAAAAGCTGGAACGCCGGCTTATATTCTTTTCCATTCACCACAAAGGAACCTTCCAGAGCTGGATCCAGACCATCGTCCCAAGGATAATTCATAGGCCGCATAGAATCCGTATGTTTATCCCATACCATAAAAGTATCCGGCTCATCCTTGCTGTCGCTGACCTTTGCCCGCACCAGTCTCCCGGTGGACGTCTCCACCAAATAAGGAAGGTTGGTCCATTTCATCACGATTTCCTTATCGTAAAGCTTATGAGCCAGAATATAACGGATCCAACTCATAAGAAGGGCCACGTCCGTGCCGGGGCGGATGGGAAGCCATACGTCCGCTTTTGCCGCATCCGGCGTAAACCTGGGATCGATTGCAATGGTTTTTACACCCCTTGCCCGAAGCTCTACCACTGCGTTGCCGCCGCTGGCAGGACAAGAGTAGGAAGGATCTGTTCCCCACAGCACCAGGCACTGAATCGGCGTATCATCGGGAAAATACAGCTCTAATGCATTGGAGTCTGCAATACTGGGATCTACGCCGCCATACATCATGGTATAAGAAAGTACTCTGGGCAAATAGCACTGAGCGCATCCTGGTTCAAACCAGTTGGGGGTGCCGAAGATATTGCAGAACCTGGCAATACTCCAAATCTCGGGATTGCCGCCTCCTCCGGTGGAACAAAACACCGCTTCCGCTCCATATTTTTCCCTGGTATCCATCAGCTTTTCTGCAATTTCAGAAAGCGCCGCATCCCAGGAAATACGTTTCCATTTGTTGCCGCCTCTCTCCCCTACTCTCCGAAGAGGATATTTGTTCCGATTGGGATGGTACAATGCCTGGATTCCGGCCAATCCCTTGGCGCACATGCGTCCCTTGCTCATGGGGTCCTGGGGATTTCCCTCCAGGCGGATGACGCGGCCGCCCTTCACATATGCCAGTACGCCGCAGTTGGCGATACAGGCCCGGCAGCATGTTTTAACCACCTTAACATCTTCCTCCCCCGAGACGCTGTGGGGCTGGCATTTTTCAAAGAAGCTTTGTGTGGGCAAAGCCGCCTTGATTCCCGGAATAGACAGAGCATCCAGGTATTGCTTCAACCTTTGATCGTCCATAGGATACCTCCTTTTTCTAATTCGTATTTATCTGGTATACCAAAAGAATACAATATGGTGAAAGCATTGTCAATGCAAAAAGGATATTGCATTTTAAATTGATACAATATCCTTTCCTTCCCCTCAGCGGCACAAAACCGGAGTAAAGCAAAATGGCTGTTACTCTCCCAGAACCATTATCTGCGAAAGCAACAGCCGCTCTCCTTTATTTTCCCACAATTTCATCTGTATTAATGTATTCATAAGGAGTCTGCTGATACACGTAATAATTCAGCCAATTAGTATACAAGTTATTGGCATGGGAACGCCACTGAAGCTTCGGCCGGTTACCACAATCATCCTTTGGATAATAATTCTTCGGCACCCCAATGGGCAGCCCCTTCTCTTTATCCCGCATATATTCATTGTGCAATGTCACCCGGTCATATTCCGGATGTCCCATCACGAAAATTTTCTTCCCATCAGAATCCAACAGCAGAAATACCCCGGCCTCCTCTGATTCCGCCAAAATCGTAAGCTCCGGACACGTTTTAATATCTTCCTTCCGTATCATGGTATGACGGGAATGAGGAGCCATAAAATAGTCGTCAAAACCTCTCACCAGAGGGACCTTTCGATTCAGAACACGGTGCTCATACACACCGAACATTTTCTCCGGCAGAGGATATTTGGGAATCCCATAATGGTAATACAAGCCCGCCTGAGCCCCCCAACATAAATGCATGGTAGAAGTTACGTTGGTCTTGGTCCATTCACAAATCTCCTGAAACTCCTGCCAGTAATCCACCTCTTCATATTCCAACTGTTCCACCGGAGCTCCGGTGATAATCAACCCGTCAAACTTTCGGTTTTTTACCTGGTCAAAGGAATCATAAAACTGATTCAAATGACTGGTGGGCGTATTTTTGGATTCATGATTTGATACCATAAGGAAGGTTACGTCTACCTGGAGAGGCGTATTAGACAAAGCCCGCAAAAGCTGTAGCTCTGTCTCCTCCTTCAACGGCATCAAATTTAATATTCCTATCTCAATCGCACGAATGTCCTGCTGCATGGCTCGCTTTTCATCCATAGCAAATATATTCTCCCTCTCCAGGATTTCCCTTGCTGGCAAATCACTTTGTGTCTTAATCGGCATACTTACATCTCCTGTTTTCCCTGGCGCTCCGTCCCCACTAATCGTAAAAATGCTTCCTCGTCAATAATTGGAATCCCAAGCTCTTCGGCTTTGGTGCGTTTACTTCCTCCTCGTTCCCCTGCCAGCAGATAACTGGTCTTCTTGGAAACAGAGCCGGACACCTTACCGCCCCAGTCTTCCACCATGGCTGCCGCTTCCTTTCGGTCTAAATTCGGCAGCGTTCCGGTAATGACAAAAGTCATTCCTTCCAAAACCTTCCCCTTAGACTGCTCCTTGGATACCATATTGACTCCGTTTTGCAAAAGCCGTTTTATCATTTCCTGATTTTTTTCTTCTTCAAAAAACTCACGGATGCAGCCTGCGCTCACAGCTCCAATATCGTTCACTTGTGTCAGTTCTTCCAGGGAAGCCTGGCTAAGGGAAGCAATATCCGGAAATTCCTTCAAAATTGCTTTCGCAGCCGCTTTTCCCACATTGGGAATTCCAAATCCTGTAAGAAGCTGCCAGGCGTCATTCTCTTTGGATTTTTCTATGGCGGCAAGAAGCTTGTCCGTATTTTTCTCTTTTCCGATAATTCCCTGTTGGATGAGTTCTTGACGATGTTCCTTCAAATCATAAATATCCCCAATATCCTTCAAGTACCCTAACCGTACCAATTCCTCAATATAGACAGTCCCAAACCCCTTAATATCCATAGCGTCCCGCCCTACAAAATTAATAATATGCCGCTCTAACTGAGCCGGGCAGGCGGGAGAGACGCATTTGATATCCGCCGTATCTCCTTCCCGCTGCGTTTTTCCGCCGCACACAGGACAGAACTTTGGAATCTGATAAGGGACGGCCCCTGATGGACGCTTCTCTTTTATCACACGGCGAATCTTTGGAATAATCTCACCGGACTTATAGACGAGTATCCGGTCCCCGATTCTGACGTCCAACTCATCAATAAAATCTTGATTGTGCAGCGTTGCCCGGGAAACCGTAGTCCCGCACAAACGAACCGGTTCAAAAATAGCCGTAGGCGTAATCCTTCCGGTCCTGCCCACCGACAATTCCACATCCAAAAGAGTGGTCTCTTTCTCTTCCGGAGGATATTTATAGGCGACGGCCCATCTAGGCACTTTGGAGGTGGCTCCCAACTCTTCTCTCTGGGAAAAACGATTGATCTTTACCACTGCCCCGTCAATATCATAAGGCAGATTCCCTCTGTTCTCCCCAATCCGCTGTATGGCTTCCCAGATCTCATCCGCCGTATGACAGACCACATAATCGTCAATCACCTTCACACCGTTTCTTTTCAAATACTCATACCCCTGGGTATGGGTTTCAAATTCTGCTCCCCGCACTTGTTGAATATTAAATATGAAAAGAGACAAATTCCGTTCTTTTACAATCTCACTGTCCAACTGCCGCAAGGTTCCCGCCGCACAATTTCTGGGATTGGCGAACACCTTTTTCCCTGCCAGTTCCTGACGTTCGTTTACCTTTGCAAAAGCCTCCTCCGTCATATAAACCTCGCCCCTTATCTCAATATAAGGCACCGGTTCTTTCAAAGTTTCCACCACATCAGAAATCACTCTGGCATTCTCCGTTACATCTTCTCCATATTCAATGCCGTTCCCCCGGGTCAGGGCCAACTGCAGTTTGCCCTCTTCATAACGCAGCCCCATAGACAACCCGTCAATTTTATATTCTACTACAAACTCCGGATCCTCCAACTGCTTCTCCATATCTTCTGCAAATGCATAAACCTCTTCCTTAGAAAATACATCCTGCAGGCTCAGCATAGGAACATTGTGACGCACCAGAACTCCGGCTTCCCGCTTGGGTTTTCCTCCCACTTTTTTCGTTGGAGACTTCCCGGTTGCCAGGACAGGATACTCCCCTTCCAACTCCTTTAATTCCCGCATCATCATGTCAAATTCATAATCGCTGATTTCAGGAGCGTCCTGATTGTAATAACAGTCGCTGTGATACTCAATCTCTTTTGTTAATTCTTTCCATCTCTTTTTGGCCTGTTTCTGATCCATTGTGTCCTCCTAAAAGCTGATAATTTCCGGCCGGCAAATTTCATGCATCATTGCATCACCCCTTTGGCGCTTTTTTTGTGAATTTTGCCCTCTCCCGTACACCCCACTGGGGCTCTGACGCCGGCCGCACCGGAGTGCTGGCAGAATACTGAAGTTCCCTTTTCAATTCCGCCAGCTCCCGGGCCGAAATTTCACGATATGTACCTGGCGCCAAATCTCCCAGCTTTAAATTCATAATACGAACCCTTTGAAGCGCCACCACGCGATAATTAAAATATTCACACATACGCCGAATCTGACGATTGACCCCCTGGGTGAGAATAATCCGAAATGTCTTAACATCCACTTTCTCCACCAGACACTTTCTGGTCATAATCTGCAGCTCCTTTAGGGGAACTCCCTGGGCCATCCCTCTTAAAAATTCCTGGGTCAAGGGTTTATTGACGGTAACCAGATATTCCTTTTCATGCATATTTCCCGCCCGCATAATCTTATTTACCAGATCTCCCTGGTTTGTCATAAGAAGCAGGCCGCTGGAATCTTTATCCAGCCGGCCCACCGGATAGATCCGCTTGGGGTAGGAAAGAAAATCCACAATATTATGCTTCTCCCGCTTCTCTGCCGTACAGACAATCCCCACCGGCTTATGCACCAGAAGTAAAATCTCTTCCGCCTCTTTTTGTATCTCCTGGCCGCGGAAAAGCACTTGTTGTCCCGAAAGAACCCGATCGCCCACCTCCGCTGTTTGATTCCCAATCATGACATTCCCCAAGGCAATCTGGCGATCTGCCTCCCGTCGGGAACAAACGCCTGATTCACTTAAATATTTGTTAATTCGGATACCTTCCTTGTCCAATGCCGCCATTCCCCCTGTTTCCAACCTCTTTTGCATATACGCAATTTCATATTTTCTTATTTTACCATATTATAAATAAGTTTTCAATTTTTGGATATTCTTTTCTTCAAAATCCATCAGCTCATTTGCCAGTTCATTGGCATAGCTGCCCGTTACTTTATTATTATGGGCCGCTTTCATCAAATCCGTAATTCCTCTTGTATTTCCCTGAATCATCATATCAGCTACATGGCCGGTACTGGTATTTAAAAGAGTGCTTGCCTGAATGGAAGACCAAAGCATGGCCTTTTCCATGCGGCTCCCTTCTTTAGGTTGAATACCCTCCCGCTGCATAGCCTTGTGAATCTTCCGCTCCATTTCCCGGAATCGATTTGCCTGGCAATTCAAATCATAGGCCAAGTCTTCATCATACACTTTATTAAGCACCGTATCAATGGCATTGAGAGCCATCCTTGTATTCCGGCAGGATTCATGGAGCACATGGATCTCCTCGTTTCGAATCATAGAAAACCTCCTCTTATAGTTACAATCTGCAACCACCTTTTCCTTCCTATGATTCGATGAAAACTTTCTTTTTATGCATAAGCAAAAAAAAGAACTGCCATAAATTTTCCTCTTTTGAAAAATCTAATGACAGTTCTTAAGAAATTTTTAATCCATTCTGTTTTGTATCTAAGGCATACCTGTCTAATTATTCAACAACAAGTCTGTTCTGATATAACCCGTCGTACCGTTCCATTCTACTTTGGTCCAGCCTTCCTTATAGCTTAATATTACCGTAATCGTATCGCCAGGAGCAGCAGTTCCAACTTTCTCCGCGTCTTCGTTCATAGACTTGCGAATATTCATAGCATTATTCAAAGTCAATGTCTTGCCTTCTGGTACGTAATTCACGCCGCCGTTGTCCCCATTATTTTCTTCCGTCTGCTGAGGTTCTTCTCCCTCCGGAACTTCCGGCTTCTCCGTACTTAAATATTCGCTCTTAATATATGCTTTTCCGCCGTCAAATTCAATGGCGCTCCAGCCGTCTTCCGTAGTCCCTGTTCTGGTAAAGGACTGACCGATTAACGCACTGCCTACTTTATCAGAATCTTCTCTTGCCTCTTTCCGAATATTAATATTGGAAATTGCATAAACCGTCTCTGATGTATTCTGGTCTGCCTCCGGTTCCTGCTGTTCTTCCTCAGGAGCCTGGTTACCGTCCTCCTGGCCGCCTTCCGGTTCTTTTGGTTCTTCCGTCTGATCATCCTTGGGTTCTTGACTTCCTTCTTCTGGATTCTCTGACGGCTCCTTAGCTTCCTCCTCCGGACTGCCGCTTCCGTCCCGCAACGCCTGGGGAATCGTCTGGGTAATCATCGTATTCAGCGCCTCGTCTGCTGTCAATGCCGCCTCGTATTTTACCTGTGTATCACTGGCAAGCTTCGCCACATCCTCCTGAGCCTCATATTCCGCAATAAAAGACTCCATCTGGCTGTCTAAGGTTACTTCCCGTTTCTCTAAATTAAAGGGGCTGTAAACATTATCAATATAGTAAGCTCCGCTTTCATTGGTCCTGATATAGAAAAAGCTCAGGCCCGGAGCCGTATTCTCAATTCCTTCAAAACGCATATCACTGGTGACAGATACGGCATATTCGCCATCTGCCAGCCCTTTTTTCGTATAACAATGGATATTCTCATATCCTGTAGCATATTGGCTCATAATACCAATATAACTCTTTTCTAAATCTGTAAGGGGTGTTACGCAAGCTTCCAAAGCTGCTGTATCTCCTGATGCATATGCCGTATAATAATTCTGCATCAATGTATTGATCTCCGGAATTGCATCCACTGCAAACTCTTCCGGCTTATTCTCTGCTTCTTGATCTTTCTCCGTATCTTGTGGTATCTCTTCTCCTGCTACATTTTCTTCCTTCTGGCCTTCTTTATTCTTGTTGGCGCCCGCTACAGTTACTGCCAACACAATAACAAGAATAATCAAGATAACTCCTGCTGCTATATATCTGATATTTTTTCCGCAAAAATCTACAATCTTCTTTCTGTCCAAGTCTTGATTTTGATTCTCCAAAATAGATACCTCCTATATTCAATTGTCATCTATAATTTTGCCGGGAATGATATGTTCCTATCAAATCATGTCTGAGCAAAATCCTGATCCCCGGCCCTGCCGACAGCTTTCATCGGCTTCTCTATATAAAATGAATGATTATCGTTGCTAATGCACCCAGAGGGAATCGAACCCCCAGCCCCAGAACCGGAATCTGGTATTTTATCCGTTAAACTATGGGTGCCTGTCCTGTATCTCTGACAGCTTGTTTAGTATAGCATACTTCTTTTCAAAAATCAAAAGGTTTTTTCTGGTTTTACAAATTTTTTACAATTTTACCATTTTTATGATTTCTTCCGTGATTTCTTTCGGCGTCCTGCCATCTGTTGCCACCGTGATATCCGCGGCAGATTCATAAGCTTGTCTTCGCTGCTCCATAAGTCCGGAAATATAGTCCACATTCATATTTCCCTCCAAAAGCGGACGGTTTTTCCCGTAACGCACTCTTTCATACACCGTTTTTGCCGATGCAGACAGGAGCACAATCTGTCCTCCTTTTTTCATATTCCTGACATTTTCCTCTCTCAGCGCCGCTCCGCCGCCGCAGGAGACAACATATCCCTGTTTTTTTTCATATTCTTTTATCAAGGCCGTCTCCAGCTCCCGGAAATGCCCTTCTCCAAAAGAAGAAAAAATTTCTCCAATTTTCATCTGCCGGCGTTTTTCTATCTCCTGGTCTAAATCCGTCTCTTTCATCCCCGTTGTCTCGGACAATTCCCGGGATATGGTAGTCTTTCCAGTTCCCATAAATCCGATTAAATAAATATTTTTTTTCATCTATTCTTTCATCCACCCTTCCATATGTTCTAATATCAAATGCGCCTCCTCATAGGAAACCTGTCCAGGCGCCGAAGTTTTTTCAAAAGCAGCAAAGGTTACTTCGGAGTGAAACCACTGCCCCAACAGCCGCGAGATAACGCCGTCGCTTCCCATGGATATGGCAATGATATGGCTCATGGGAAATTCTTTTTTTACAGAAAGAATTTCTTCCATCAGCCGCAGCACATCTGCTTTTTCCTGAGGCATCACCGCAAGTTTTATGAAATCCGCTCTGGAAAGATACATTTGCTTTAGTTTATTTCTCATAATCTCACCCTCCGGGGTTTCGGCAAAATCATGATCGGAGGCTACCACACGTACCCCCGCCTGTTGAAGCGTATAAACAATATCTTTTGGAGCTTTTATCTGAAAAAACTCCACATCCACCAGATCTAAAACCCCTGTTTTCGCCGCCTGCAAATTTAATTCCAGATAATCGTCAACGGAAATATCCTGCTGTCCTCCCTGTCTTTTGCTTCGGAAGGTTCCAAGGAATACTGTTTGTTTTATTACCGGGGCAAGTTTTTTCAGCAAAGACGCCACTGCTTCTGGATCCGACCCATTCCGATACCAATCCATGCGCCACTCTATCATTTCCACACCTTGATTTGCCATGTTCTGAATGCTTGCAAGAATCCTTCCTTCTGTCTCCTCCACCACCGGCGCGCACAGAATCGGACGTCCCGTACCGAATTTATGGTTTTTGATGCAAATCTCATGTTCCATATGCTTTCCTCCCAAGCTACACTCTTGCGATTTGTACAGTCTGTATGCGACTCTGTCAAATCTGTTCTAACAACCATCATACTTCATAAATTGTCCAGATTCAAGACATTGACATATTTTTCAGAATCCTTTAAGATAATTTGTGTTACAATCAGACATACTTCAGGAAGTCCGACAGATGCTTTCTGAAATTCCCCTTTATTATTTTGACTCAGGTGACAGTATGAATTATGAAATTACAGGGCGCACCAAGCTCACAGCCCTTTTAGGCAGCCCGGTAGCCCACAGCATTTCTCCGCAAATGCATAATGAATCTTTTCGGCAGCTGGGACTGGACTATGTGTATTTGGCGTTTGATATCACCCCCGGCCAACTAAAAGAAACCTTTCTTGGCTTAAAGGCCCTTGACATTCAAGGCTTCAATTTAACGATGCCTTTAAAGACAGAAATTATCCCCTATTTAGACGAGCTTACTCCTGCCGCCCGTTTAGCGAAAGCGGTAAATACCGTCTACCGCCAAAATTCCCGCTTCATTGGACATACCACAGACGGCATTGGCTACATGCGTTCCATTTCCGACGCCGGGCACGATATCATCGGAAAAAAAATGACTTTGCTGGGGGCGGGAGGCGCAGCCTCTGCCATTTGCGTCCAGGCAGCCTTAGACGGTGTCCAAGCCATCGACGTGTTCAAGCGGAACAACGCATCCTTTCAAGAAGCGGCTCGATTCTGTGAACGGGTTGCCGTCGAAACGGGCTGTCCTATCCGCCTGTTTGATTTGGCCGATACCCGGCAGTTATCCCACAGCATTGCAGAAAGCGCTATTTTAATCAATGCCACCAACGTAGGCATGGCTCCGGATATCCACTGCAGTCCTCTGTCAGATACTTCGTCCCTGCACCCAAATCTGTTGGTATCGGATATCATATACAATCCCCGCCAAACACTTTTAATGAAGCAGGCCGAAGAAGTCGGATGCAAATGCATAGGCGGACTGTACATGCTTTTATTCCAAGGAGCAGAAGCTTTTCGCTGCTGGACCGGAAAGGACATGCCGGTGGAACACATTCGAAAAAAATTTTTTACAGATGAAAGGACGAACTGAAATGAGCTTTACATTTATCAAAGAACTGCCCTCCCCAAAGGAAATCAAGAATCAATATCCTCTCTCCCCATCCGCTGTAAAGGCAAAAAAAGAACGAGACCGTCAGATTCGCAGCATTATTACCGGAGAAGACGACCGGTTTTTAGTAATTATCGGCCCCTGTTCCGCCGACAATGAAGACGCGGTCTGCGATTATATCAGCCGGCTGGCCAGAGTGCAGGAAAAAGTAGCGGACCGTCTGTTGATTGTTCCCCGCATCTATACCAATAAACCACGAACCACCGGAGAAGGATATAAGGGCATCGCCCATCAGCCGGATCCGGAAAAAAAGCCGGATCTGTTGGCCGGGCTGGTGGCTATGCGTAAAATGCATATGCGGTCCATAGAGGAATTTTCCCTTCCTGCTGCAGACGAAATGCTTTATCCGGAAAACTGGGGCTATGTGGAAGACCTTTTATCTTATGTAGCCATCGGCGCCCGCTCTGTGGAGGATCAGCACCACCGTCTTACTGTCAGCGGTTTTGACGTCCCTGCCGGAATGAAAAATCCCACCAGCGGCGATTACTCTGTTATGCTCAATTCCGTCTATGCAGCCCAGCATCCCCACCACTTTATTTACCGGGGACATGAGGTTGAGACCACCGGAAACGAGCTTACCCACGTAGTTTTAAGAGGCGCTGTAAATAAGCGGGGTGTCTGTATCCCCAATTACCACTATGAAGACCTGGTACGTTTGATTGAAATGTACGACAAAATGGACTTAAAATATCCAGCCGCCATCGTGGACTCCAACCACTCCAACTCCAACAAACAGTACGAAGAGCAAGTCCGCATTGTAAAGGAAGTGATGCATAACCGACAGCTCTCCCAAAATATTCGTCAAATCGTCAAGGGCGTTATGATCGAAAGCTACATTGAACCCGGCTCCCAAAGTGTGCATGAACATATCTATGGAAAATCCATCACCGACCCCTGCCTTGGATGGGAAGAATCGGAAAAATTGATTTATGCGATTGCAGAAATGAATTGTTAATCCAAACAAAGCGTATTAAAATGAAAAAGACATGTTTCCATACACGTTTACAGGTATCGGAACATGTCCTTTTTATTGCACTATATTATTTATCCTCTGGGATGTGCTTTTGCGTAAATCTCCCGAACCTTGCCGGAACCTACTCTTGCATAAATCTGAGTCGTAGAAATATCCGCATGTCCAAGCATTTCTTGTACGGCGTGTAAATCTGCTCCATTATGTACCAGATGCGCCGCAAAAGAATGGCGCAGGATATGAGGCGTAATTTCCTGACGAATCCCCGCTTTCTTCCCATATGTCTTTATCATCTTCCATACCCCTTGACGACTCATAGGCTGTCCGTAGCAATTCGTAAACAACCATGTATTTTTTCCATCTTTCACCAGAATATCTCTTCCCTCAGCGAGGTATTTCGCTATGGCTTCCTTTGCCACAGCCCCAAAAGGAACAATTCTCTCCCGATGGGAATCTCTGCATTTGATATATTCCATTTGCAGATTAATATCCTCCATCTGCAACCCAATCAATTCTGAAACACGGATTCCAGTAGCATACAAAAGCTCTAACATAGCGCAGTCCCGCAATTCCTTGGGAGTGCTTCCTTTTGTCTGAGCCAGCAGACACTCCACTTCCCCCGTAGAAAGGATTTTAGGCATCTGTTTCTCAATGCGCGGTCCCTTAAGCTCCTCTCCTAAATCCTGCTGAAGTTTCTCCTCCCGTTTCAGGTAATGAAAAAATGCCCGCAACGATACAACATTCCTGGCTATCGTGGAAGGTTTTTTTCCTTCCTTCTCCAAAAACAGAAGATAGGAATTCAAACTGGTCGCCGTAATTTGGCAAACGCTGTCTAATCCCTGGGTCTCCAAAAAATGTGACAGTTTCTTTAAATCCCGTTCATAAGAAACTGCCGTATTTTCTGATATCTGTTTTTTCTCTTTTAAGTATTTAATAAATGCTGCTACGTCTTGTCTCATCTCTTCCACTAACCCCACCAATTTTCTCTTATTTCTGTATTATAATGATATCTTTCGAGAAAATCAAATGGTATTTTTTCCATTTTTTTCAGTGTTTGTGACAAAATACAAGATGTCGAAGAGGACTTTTTCCATCGTACCATATCTTGTAAAAAATTTAGAAAAATTTTAATATTTTTTTTAAAAGATATGGATTTACATAACTCTCCAAAAATATTCCAGCTAAATAAACACTTACTATGCATATGCATAAAGAAGCAAATACCAGATACTCCCGCATCAAATTTCTTCCCTTCTCTCTGCCTGCCATTCGTATTTTTTCCTTCCAAAAAGCCGTCACATAAAAATACGATATGTATATTGGAATATAAATGAAGTATTGAGGCACGATTGCCGTTCCAATCAATAAGAACCCCTTTATGCTATATACTGCAACCGAAGATGTGATAAAAAAACCGGCTGCAAAACTCTGCCACGATAAAAAAACGGTTCCTGCAGCTTTCCCCCAATTCGTCATTGAAAACAAAAGCAATAAAAGAAAAACCGGCAGACGTTCTTTTAATACATGATAAAATAATTCCATGGAATGAATTCGGGTATATTTAAATTTCTCTATAAAATAGGTATTCCAGATTCCGAATCCGCCCAACTGTTCCCGGTCCATAAGATTTGCACAAAAAATTCCCGCTACAAAGCAGAAAAAAACTGCCAGGCGCACATACCTCATGGCCTCCGGCTTTTGGGGATTCTGTTTTGTTCTTATGCGGGAATTCAAATATTTTTTTACCCTGTATTTCATGCCTGCACCCTTCACATTTTGAAAACCAACATGGTTATCCCATATATCGCTGCTTTTCATTATATGCAGGCTGCCAACAAATCATTCATATTTGTCCTTATAGGCCAATATAGCAGCAACGGTTTTGGAATCTTGAATTTTGCCCTGGTAAATCCAATCGCACAATTCCTCCAATGTATGAGCCTCCAACTCCACATATTCATCCGGATCCAAATGCTGCTGGGAAGGAATCAGCTCCCTTGCCACATAGATATCAATGTTTTCATTGCAAAAAGCCACTGTGGTTTTTATAGAAATCAAAAATTCCAAGTTCTCGCAACGGTATCCCGTCTCCTCTTCTAATTCTCGGGCCGCACATACAGAGGTTGGCTCTTCTTTACTGTCCCTGGCTCCCGCCGGTATTTCCAAAGTAAACCTTTCTAAAGCATTGCGGTACTGCTTTACCATTAAAAGCC